>JAPULH010000071.1 GCA_027295155.1 Gemmatimonadota bacterium | reverse complement strand
ATGCGGTGGAGGGATGCACGGAGCGAACCGCCTCGGCGGCAACTCGCTCTCCGATCTGCTCGTCTTCGGAAAGCGCGCGGGCGCGTACGCGGCGGCGTTCGCCCGTGAGCAAGACCACGGCGAGATCAAGGAAGGCCAGGTGGCGGATGCCGAGCGTGAGGCGATCGCGCCGCTCGAGCGGCCAGAGGGTGAATCGCCTTACGCCATCCAATCGGAACTCGCGGAGTCGATGCAGGAGCTGGTAGGCATCGTGCGCTCCGAGCAGGACATGGAGCGAGGGCTCGAGAAGGTGATGGAGCTGAAGGAGCGCGCCGTGCGGGTCTCGGCGCCGGGGAACCGGCGGTACAACCCCGGCTGGCACACCGCTCTCGACCTCTCGAGCCTGCTCCTCGTCTCGGAAGCGATCACGAGGGCGGCGCTTCTCAGGAAGGAGAGCCGCGGCGCTCAGTTCCGCGAAGACTTCCCGGAGAAGGGCGAGGAGTACGGGAGCGTGAACAGCATCGTCCGAAAGGGGGAGGCCGGCCAGCTGGAGGTGAGGCACGTGCCCGTGCCGGAGATGACGACCGAACAGAAAGAGATCGTCGCGGAGATGAAGTGATGCCGGAGGCCCGGTTCCAGATCTGGCGCGGCGACGCGAAGGGCGGCGGCCTCCAGGAGTACGCGACGGAGATCTTCGAGGGCATGGTCGTGCTCGACGCCCTACATCAGATCCAGGCCGAGTCGGCACCGGACCTCGCGGTGCGCTGGAACTGCAAGGCGGGCAAGTGCGGCTCGTGCTCCGCCGAGGTGAACGGCAATCCGCGGCTGTTGTGCATGACGCGGCTCCGCGACCTTCCGCTTGAGGAGCCGGTGACCGTCGAACCGATGAAGGCGTTCCCGCTGGTCAAGGACCTCGTCACGGACGTCTCGTGGAACTATGAGATCAAGAAGAAGATTAAGCCGTTCAAGCCGCGGCCGCCCGACGCCGCCGACGGAACCTGGAGGTTCGACCAGCGGGACGCCGACCGAGTGCAGGAGTTCCGAAAGTGCATCGAGTGCTTCCTCTGCCAGGACGTCTGCCACGTGCTTCGCGAGCACCACCTGCACGACCAGTTCATCGGACCGCGCTATCTCGTGGACGTGGCGGCTCTCGAGATGCACCCGCTGGACACGGAGGACCGGCTGGGCGAGCTGCGGTCGGAGGGCGGGATCGGCTACTGCAACATCACGAAGTGCTGCACGAAGGTCTGCCCGGAGAACATCACCATCACAGATAACGCGATCATCCCTCTAAAGGAGCGCGTGGTCGACGAATTCTACGATCCGTTCCGCAAGCTGCTGACCGTCCTCAAACGGTCGCGGCAAGCAACGTAGGCCCGGCGTCCGCGCCGAAGAACGCCCGGTGCCGGCCCGCCTCCGAAGGCCCTTACGTTGTCGTGGATTTGGCGGCATGTTACTCGCAGGGCTTCACGGCCGGAGCAACCGAGGGCCGAACTTCGTAAATGAGGTGAGGAGAACGGCATAAAGTGACTGATGCTCAACATCTTGTGACTGAATCAGGTGCGAGGCGGGTGATCGCGCTTCTCTCCGGAGACGACGCGCGCGACGGGCCGGTGCGAGCGGCCCTGGCCCATCTCCCGGCAGAATCCATCCTGACGTCAGATCCCGATCGGGCTACCGCCGCCGGAGAGGAAGCCGACGTGGCTCTATGGATTCTTGACACAGCCAACCGGAGCGTCTCGGCCGAGCAGCTTGCCGCTTCCCTTCCGGCTGGCAGGACCCTCGTCCTCGTGGATTCCGGGGAATCACTCGAAGCCGACCCGTCCACGGCGTCGCCCCTTCTCCTCGCGCGTCCCTTCCACGAACGGACTTTCCTCATCCTGTGCGAGCACCTGCTGCGGGAGGCGACGATTGAGACGGCGCCAACCGCGTCCGAGAGCCCGTCGCTGACCGCCCGGCCGCCTGCTCTCTTCAAGACGCGGGTGCTGTATGCGGAGGCGACGCGCTTCGTGGAGGATGTGCTGGAGAGCGTCCGCCGCGGGAGGAAGCCGAGTGTGACGGGTGCGCGTGTGCTCGCGGAGAAGGTGCACACGTCGCTGCTCCAGGGTAATCGCCTGCTCCTCATGGCGCTCGAGCCATACGAGCGCTTTGAGCTCCCGGCGCACTGCGTCAACGTGGCGCTTCTTGCCGCCAAGGTCTCCATGGGCCTGGGTTGGGGTGTGGACGGAGTGCTCCGGGCGATTCAGGCGGGCCTGCTGCACGATATGGGGATGGCCCGCCTGCCGGAGAGCCTCCTCCATAAGGAGGGCAAGCTGAACGAGGAGGAGTGGGAGCTCGTTCGCCAGCACCCGAGCTACGGGGCCGAGATCGTGGAACGGTTCGGAGAAGAGTACGACTGGCTGCGGCTCGCTGTGTTCCAGGAGCACGAGCGCATGAACGGTCAAGGGTACCCGGCCGGCCTCACCGGGGAGGAGATCGATGCGCTAGCCCGGGTGATCGCGGTCGCGGACGTGTTCGAGGCCTTCTCACACCCGCGTACCTATCGATCGCTCTTCACCTCGTATGAGGCGTTGGAGAAGGTAGTTGGGCTCAGGGAGGAAGCCCTGTCCGCTGAGGTGGTGGCCGCGCTCGTGGACGAGATCTCGGCCTTCCCACTCGACAGCTTCGTCCTTCTGAGCACGGGCGAGATCGGGCGCGTCGTCGCGACGAACCCGACGAACCTCATGCGGCCCGTGATCCGGACCGTGTGGGATCCGCAGTGGAGGCCCGTCGAGGTGTCGCGCACTCTCGATCTGTCGGAAGAAACGTCGGTCTCGGTGACCCGCCCCCTCCACGAGACGGAGATCCCGATCACGTAGCAGGTCGCTGAAGAACTCCAGTGGGCCCCGTCAGGCGCCCT
>JAPULH010000070.1 GCA_027295155.1 Gemmatimonadota bacterium | reverse complement strand
GACGAATCACACAGATCATCTCGGGATCCATCGGGTTTGACGACTGGGAGTGGGGTGTGACTCTCTTCGCCGGCGATCCGCTCGACTTCAAGAACGTGATCACGGACATGCGCTACGACGAGGCGAGCGCAAAGTACGCCGAGTTCGGCCGCTTCTACGTCGGCAAACGAATGCGGGCCGAGGATTGGCTGGAGTTCGGCCGGCCGTGAAAGTGTGCGACGGATGGGTCGCTATCGAACAGGCCGCACCCGCCGTTACATGGAAGGGCAGCAACCGGAGCGCGGGGCGGTTCTCGCCCTTCTCCTCCTCGCCCCATCCCTCCAGGCTTGAGCCCGAAACGGGCACAGACATGGCGTGATGGAAGGTCTGGCGGCGGCTATCGAGGCACTGATTGCGGAGAGCGGTGGTCTGGGATACGCCCTGGCCTACGCCTACACGATCGCCGTGGCGATCATCCCCTTCCCCGCCGAATTCCCGGCCATGCTCAACGGCATGCTGTTCGGTCCCCTGGTCGGCACGCTGATCTCGTGGAGCGCCGGGCTGATTGGTGCCCACGTGAGCTTCGAGCTTTCCCGGCGCTGCGGGAGGCCACTGGTCGCGCGCTTCGTCCGTGCCGAGACGCTGGATCGGGCCGACCGCCTCGTCCTGGCTTCGGGAGCGCTCGGTCTCCTTCTGCTGCGGCTGACCCCGGTGGTCGCGTTCACGGCGATCAATTGGGCTGCCGGCCTCACCACGCTGCGTCGCTGGACGTTCCTCTGGACCACAGCCGTGGGCATTCTCCCTGGCGCGATTCTGTTCACGGTCTCGGGCTCCGGCGTCGCGGCCCTGTCCAGACGACACCCGGCCCTGGGCGTGGCACTTCTGGCGTTCCTCATCGGCCTTGCGGTCCTGATCCACGCACGGATCCGGCGTAGCTCTCGGAGCGCGGCGGCCGCCGCCGAACCCCGCTCCGGCGAACTCTGACCCGGCCCGCGCGCCCGGGCACCACCTATGCGTTCCGATGAGCTGAACGCTTACGCCCGGGTCCTGCCATGACACGACTTAAGCCTCACCGTGTCAACAGGTTCACGGACTTTGAACACGAAGAAGACGCGGGGTCGGCGGTGGGCTTCGGCGCTTTTCGCCGAACCGCTCTGGCAGAATGCGATAAGCCCGCACGGAATGGGACGATAGGGCCAAGCTCGAGGTCAGGTTGACGATCGACAAGAACGGCACCAAGAGTAAGAGCGGCGGCGACCCAGACGGGTTCCCCTTCCCCGTCATCGTGCTCGCGCCGGAGGGTACGATCGAGCATGCGAACGAGCTCGCCACCCGTCTGATCGGCATCCCCGCTGCTGATCTGGTCGGCCACCGGTTCTCCGACCTGGTCGGCCGCAGCTGGCGTCCCGTCTTCGACCGCACGCTGAGGGAGCTCCTGGATCCGGGGTTGGGGGAAGAGGTTGCGCCGGGACGGGCGGCGATCGAGCTCCCCCTCGACCTGGATGGGACGGAGCGACGGGTGGGCCTGCTCCTCGCGGCCACGAACGAGCCCAGCCGCCGCATCGTCGCCGTCCTTCATCCGGAGACCGACGACGGGTTCAACATCCACCCGCTCCACACCTCCGCCCTCGAGGCCACCGAGGAAGGAATTCTCTGTACCGATCTGGACGGTCGCATCCTCTACTTCAACCGGCAGTTCCGCAAGCTCTGGAAGGTGCCCAAACCCGTCCTCGCGACGGGCGACCACGCGGCAGTGCTTTCCATCGTGGAGGAGCAGCTGGAGAACCCGGAGCAGATCCGCGTGCTGACTCGGCAGCTCGGCGAGGAGCCGGAGCGAGAGCAGCGCGATCTGCTCCACCTCGGGGACCGGCGGGTGGTCGATCGCAACGTCCGGCCGCTCACGATCGGTGAAAGTCAGATCGGCCATGTCCTATGCTTCCGGGACGTCACTCGATACGAGCGCGCCCAGGAGACCATTCGCACCTCCGAGCGCCGGTACCGCCTGCTGTTCGAACGGAACGTGGCCGGCGTGTTCCGGGCGTCACGAGACGGGACGATCCTCGAGGTCAACGACGCCTTCGCCCGGCTGGTCGGCTGCGAATCGCCCGCCGACCTGCGCGGAAGCTCCGTGACCGACCTCTACGCCTCGCATCCCGAGCGCCGGCGATTCGGTGAAGAGCTCGAAAAGTACGGCTCCGTGGCCAACCGAGAACTCGAGCTGGCGCGGAGGGACGGGACGTCGATCTGGGTGCTCGAGAACTCGCTCATCGTGGAGGATTCCGAGATCATGGAGCCGGTGATCGAGGGCACGATCATCGACATCACGGCGAGAAAGAGGCTGGAGAGCGAGCTCGAGCGCATGGCATATCACGATCCGCTTACGGATCTGGCCAACCGGCGGCTGCTCGAGGAGCGGGCCCGCATGTCGCTGGCGTTCGCAGACCGTCACGGCATCCAGTGTGGGCTCATATACCTGGACCTGTCCCGCTTCAAGCGAATCAACGACACGCTGGGTCACGAGGCGGGCGATAACGTGTTGATCCAGGTCTCGAATCGCCTTCGGAGCTGCCTGCGAGGGAGCGACACACCGGCTCGGATCGGTGGCGACGAGTTCGCGGCCCTTCTCGCCGAGGTAGGAGGGGATCGAGGCGCCCTGGCCGTCGCCGAGCGCGTCTCGCACAGCCTCTCCAAGCCGTTCAAACTGGCAGACCGGACCCTCCACGTGGATGTCCGGATCGGCGTCGCCCTCTACCCGGACCACGCCTCGGACTTCGCGGGCCTCCTCGCGGCCGCCGATCACGCCATGTACCGCACCAAGGTGGATGGGAGCTTGGCGATCGAGATCTATTCACCGGAGCTCGATGAAACGGAGTCGGACGAGCTCGCCCAGGAGGAGGAGCTTCGCACCGCGATCGAGGAAGCCCAGCTGACCCTCCACTATCAGCCGATCATCCGCCTGCAGGATGGTCGGCTCGTCGGTGCCGAGGCGCTGGTTCGCTGGAACCATCCGGAGCGAGGCGTACTCGCCGCCGAGGCGTTCATCCGGCTGGCCGAGCGCAGCGGCCTCATCCAGCAGATCGATCGCTGGGTCCTGGAGAACGCCCTGCTTCAGGCCCGCCAATGGGCCGGACGAGAGGAGCCCGAGTGGATCTCCATCAACCACTCGATCAAGACGCTCCGGGATCCGGGGCTGATCGAATGGGTCTCGGAGCTGCTCAGCAAGACACCCGTCTCTCCAGGACGGATCGTGCTGGAGGTCAACGAGGGGATCGCGGTGCGGAGCCCGGAAGCGGTGGCGAACCGGCTGCGCGAGCTGCGGGAGCTGGGCATCCTCATCGCCCTGGACGACTTCGGAACCGGGCATTCCTCGCTCGCCTACATCAAGCACTTTCCCGCGGACATCATCAAGCTCGATGGCTTCTTCGTACAAGACGTCGGCACGAACCACGACAGCCGGAACCTCGTCAAGGCCGTGATACAGATGGGTCAGGCGCTCGGCGTGCAGGTGATCGCCGAGAAGGTCGAGACGCGCGAGCAGCTCGAGTGGCTGAAATCCTCCGAATGCGACCTCGTGCAGGGCTATTACACCGGTCGCCCCGTACCCGCCGACCAGCTGCTAGAGAGCCCCCGCGAGTCCTCTGCGAGCCGCCAGACCGCCTCAGCCTGACCGTCGCCGCGACGGGACGCGCCGCGAGCGGCGCCCCAAGAAAACGTCAGACGTCGCGGATCGCCGCCTGAACCTGCTCTTGGAGCTCGGACGTGATCTCCTGGATTCCGTGCGCCACCTTTGCGTGCTCGACGACGAGCTCCATCAGCTCCTCTTCGGTTTCCGCCCACGCGGTGTAATCGCAGCCCGGAACCACATCGGCACAGCTCATCTGCTTCGGCATCGAGATCCTCCCGTAGGAACGTCCCTTGGCCGCATCCATTCGGCGGCATCCGTCTACAATTACAATACGGTATCGCTCGAGTAAGTACACGGCCCCACCGCCGGCGCGTCGCCTAGGCCGCCTCCACGGCGGACTCCATCCGTTCCACCCCATGGACCCCGTGGACGTCGATGGAGAGCGGTCCTCCCTCCGACGGCCGTTGTAGAATGTCCTCGAACCTCGCGTTCCAGATGACCTCATCCGCCTTGTAGGAGGTTCTGGCGTGCACGACTTGCGAGAACGTGTCGTCCATGCCCGTGAGAAGCACGAGGAACTCCGCGTCGGCCCAACGGCAACCCTCGGGCGACAGGCCGTGCAACGGACTTCGCTTGTCGATCGGGTGCACGATCGTCCAGCTGGCCGGGAAGAAGGTGACCCGGTCGCGCTCCAAGGGCAGGTCGTAGAAGCGCCGCACCGCCCGCCCGTTGCGGACCTCGCGCTGGCTGAACACCACCTTCGCCCTGAGCTCGATGATCTCGTTCTGACGCTGGTTCACGATTCGAAACTCAAACGCCGTCCCTCCGCGGTACGGTGCGACGACCGCGTTGCGGCTGAAGACGATGTCTGCGGTCGGACGGGAGAAGCGCGCGAACACGAGCCCCGCCGAGAGTGCGAAGGCCAGCAATCCCACGATGCCCTCGGCGGCCATCAGGATGTTCGCGACCAGGCCCACCGGGTAGAGCTGACCGTAGCCGACGGCCGAAAGCGTCTGGACGCTGAAGAAGAAGCCCTCCACAAACCGGGATCCGGCGCCGGCCCCGGTCAGGCCATGAACAGAGTCCGGGCCGGCGAGCACATAGCCGGCGCCGAACAGGACGTTGATCACGACGTAAGCCGCGGCCAGCAGACCGATGAACTGCGGCCAGGTCATCACGAGGAACGCGTGATAAGGGCCGCGCACGAGCCCGCGTCGCCGGATGTTGAAGCTTCCGTCCCGGTTCAGCAGGCGTTCCTGACTCTCGTCCGCCAGGACCGAGCCGAAGCCCAGATCGTGAACCGCCTCCTCCTGCATATCGTCCGTCACGTCTGGCAAGTCGCTCATCTGATGGCTCCTTTTTGCGATTCGCTCCGCGACCCGCGAGCTCGAGCGTCGAAGAAAACGGCCCCGGCGTAACTACCGCCGGGGCCGCGCGTTGTGTACAGTTACCTAATCCGGAACGAAACCACGCTCGGGCGGCCTCGGACCGGTCAGCGGAGACGCGTCAGGGACTCATGCCCGCCTTCTTCACGGCATCTCGACGAACGAGTGCATAGCCGACCGAGTTGAAGTTGTTGTCCGCGACCTGCGTGAAGAGCTTGGTCGCCTCTTCAGTGTTGCCAGCGCCCTCTTGGGCCACCGCCATCAGGTACGTGACGAACACGTCGTTGAGGTTGGCCTCGCTCAGATGCGCGATGGCCTCCTCGTCGTTGCCCTGCTCCAGCGCGATCATGCCCAGAAGCTGGTGATAGCCCTGAAAGCGGAGGGGATTGCCGTCGGGCTCGAGTAGCGCCTCTTGCTCGCCGGCCCTCGCGCCAGCGGTCTCGAAGTCGCCCATCTTCAACGCCAGCCGAGCCTGCCAGAACAGCTTATTAGCCTGCTGGAGGCGGGTGAAGGTCGGGTCTTCGACCAGCTCAATGTTCGCCTGCTGGATCGCTTCTCGTGCCGCCAGGATCTCCTTCGCTGCCTCGAACAGCTCATGGTAAATGGCGATCTGGGCCGCGTTCGTGAGCGCGAACATCTGAACCGAGATCACCTGGTCGTCGCGAATCCCGAGCGCTTCAGCGGCATCAGCGATTCCCACGAGCTCGGCGATCGCCTCACCGGGTGCTCCGGCGTGCACCGCGACGAAGGCGCCGTAGACCGCGTAGAAGCCCTTGTTCTCGGCCGTCGCGCCCGCGACGCCGAGCTCATAGTCGGCCCGAGCCTCGTCGTAGTTGCCCAGGAAGGAGTTGATGTGGCCCTTCTTGAGCGCGGCCACACTCAGGCTCGGATCCTTCTCCAGCGCCGATGAGTAGGACGCTCGCGCCGTCTCGAGCTCGCCCATCGCCCGGTACGTATCGCCGAGAAGCTCGTAGCCCTTGGCCTCCTCCGGAAGCAAGGTCGTCGCGTGCTCGGCGTGCGCCTTCGCCTGGACGAAGTCCTTCGGGTCGCCAAAGAGGTAGCTCCCGGCCAGCGACGCATGCGCCGCGTACATGCTGGAGTCGAGCTCCAGGGCCTTCATGAACGCCTCGCGAGCGCTCTCGTTCTCCTGCCGGCCTACCAGAACGCCGCCCAGATTGAGCCATGCCCGCGGGCTGTTCGGGTACGCCCCCACGAGCTGCTTCGCGAGTGCGAGAGCCTCATCCGTGTCGTTGTCGATGAAGGCGGCGCCGATCTCGATCAGCAGGCGCTCGCCGTCGCTGGCGCTCGCGATGTTCTCCATCGCCAGCTCGACGTTGCTGTTGAACTCGTCGGCAGAGGTCCCCGTGTAGGCGATGTTCAGGTAGCCGAACGCGAACGTCGGATCGTTCTCCACGGCGCTCCGGAACAGCTCGTTCGCCTCCTGGTTCCTCCCGACGTCGGCCATCTCCTGGCCGGCCAGGAAGTCCACGATCGCCGCTTCGTTGGCGGTCGTGACGGGGATCTCTGCGATCTCCGCCGAGGCAAGCGCCTGCTGCTCATCGGTATCACCGGCGTCGGGCTGCGCGCAGGCGCTGGTCAGCGCAAGAAGCCCTATCAGCAGGTAAGGACGGTTGGGGAACTGCATGTGGTACCTCCTTTTGAGTCTCACTCAGCGTTGGGTGCTAGAAGGGTAACATCGGCGCCGCCCCACACGGGTGTGAGCAGCGATGGGAAGCCAACGGGTCGATGCGCATCAAGGGCGGTCTCGACTGCAGAGTTCAGCTTCTTGGACGCGCTTGGCGCCCGAAGGGATTACGGTTCACGCTAAGCTCTATGGGTGACGGCCGTCAATGGCTCGCCCTCAGTTGCCAGACGCCGCCTCGACTGCGGCTCCCACGACGAGCTCCTCCACCAACCGCTCCGCCCCGTAGATATCACGAAGGGCCTCGAGGATCCCACGCGAGTCCACGGCCACGGTTCGCGCGCGCTCCGTCAGGAAGATGTACTCGCCCGGCAGGCTTTCGATGTTGCCGTCGAACGCGAGCCCCACGACCTGGAGATCCCGGTTCAGGATGGGGGAGCCCGAGTTGCCGCCCACGATGTCTGCCGTGCTCACGAAGTTCAGAGGTGTGGCGAGATCGAAGGATGTCGGGGGGTGGATCCACCTTTCCGGAAGATCCCATTCGGCGCCCATTGCGTCTCCGGCGCCAAACGAATAGTAGCGGTCGTAGAGGCCGAAGAAGGTCGTTGTGGCGGGCGCGATCGTTCCGTTGTACTCGTAAGAAGCGACGACACCGTCGGCTATGCGCAGCGAGAAGGTGGCGTCGGGCGGGACGGCGCTCCCATAGATGTCATAGCGCGCGCGCCCGAGCTTGATCGCCATCTCCTCCGCCTCGGTAGAGAGCTCGGAGAGCCGCTGCTGAAACGGCGCAAACTCCCCGAGCATCCCGCTGAAGAAGGCGATCGCCGGATCGCCCATGGTCAGGGTTTCGGCCTCCACCGCCTCGGCGGTTCGCACCGAGTCGGCGAGCACCGAGCTGTTGACGAGCACGGCCGCCGCCCCCTCGGGCGTCCGTCCCCCGAGAAGCCCCTGGACGATCGCACTCGAGTCGCCATAGCTCGAGATGAGATCGTTCAGCCTCGCCTCGATCAGCATCTCCTGCAACGCCGGCGGCTGGTACGGCACCGACAGCAGCTCGGACCTGAACTCCTCCACCTGGTCGGCGGGCGCACCTCGTCGGCCCGAGGCGAGATACTGAAACGCCCAGAGCGCCCGAACGAGCGCGGAGGATCCGTACAGCGGCAGGTCCAAACCGAGAAACGCACCGAAACCGCCCGCGATCGACCGCTTCTCCTGCTGGAGCACACCTATCAGGTCGATGAGCCCCCCGTACTTATCCGCGAGAGCCGGGTCAGCCTCGATCGCCTCGCGGAACTGTCGCTCAGCGTCCTGCCGCTTCGCGAGGATCACCGGATCGTGCAGGCCCGCGATCATCCCTGTGTACGCCTTCTGTGAGTTCAGGAGGCTGAATATCTCGTTGCGGAGGTCAAGCGCCTCGGCGGCCGCGGGGTCCAACTCGTGGAACTCCTCCAGGGCCTCGATCCGCCGGCCGATAAGCCCGAGGATCGCCTTGTCGGAAACGTCCCGCCGGAACACGAGCTCGGCCACCGTCTGGATCCGGCTCGTGGAGCCGGGGTTCCCGACGACGAAGATCAGGTCTCCCTCCTTGATTCCGTCATCACTCCATGGGAAGTAGTACTCGCTGGTGTCGAGCGGCCGATCGTTCTCATACACGCGGAAGAAGCTGAAGTCGAGCGCGTAGCGCGGGTAGGTGAAGTTGTCGGGATCGCCTCCGAAGAATCCCATCTGGAGCTCCGGCACCGCCACCAATCGCACGTCCTCGTAACGACGGAAGACATAGGCTGAATAGCGGCCCCCATCGTACAGCGTGATCATCTCGACAGCGTAGCCCGCATCCTCTCCCCCCCACTCCTCGAGGATCCGCTCCTCGATCTCCTCGAGCTTGGCTTTTCTCGCCGAGGCGCGCTCCTCATCGGCCTCGATACCGTCCTGGGCCGAGTGTACCTCCTCGGTGACGTCTACGATGGCGATCAACTGGTCGGCCTCGAACCCGTCGACCGGGCGCTCATCCTCGAGACGCTCGGCGTAGAAGCCATCATCCAGCAGCGTCTCGCCCTCTCGCGTAACGGCCGACACGTGCTCCCGCGCGCAGTGGTGATTGGTCGCGACGAGACCGTTGGGCGACACGAACGACGCCGAACAGCTGGGGATCCTGAGGGCGCCGAGCCGGGCGTGCCGGAACCAGGCCGAATCGGGGGAGAACCCGTACCTCTCGGTCAGATAGTCAATCGGTGGGACCTCGAAGGTCCACATCCGGCCGTTGTCGTAGCGTCCCGCTCGCACCGTATCGACGTCGACGCCCAATGGGGCCGTGTCCTGACCGAGGGCCGAGCCGCCGGCGAGCGCCAAAGAGGCCAGACAGCCAGCGAGGACACGGCCGGCCGCCGCCTTCCGCTTCGCCACGTGGGACGACGAGTGCCGCCCGGTTCTTCGCTGCAGAATCCTCACGCGTCCGTCTCCTCGTTTGCTCGGCTTGGATCGTCTCCTTAATAATGCGATACCGCCATCCGGCAGGATCCAAAGATCGCCCCTCCGGCGGCGCACCGAAAGCGCCTGGCACCGAAAGCGCCTGGCGCCGATTGCGCTATTCCGCCTGATCCTCCAATCTGGGACCATGGCCCTGCCGCAGGCCATCCGCCGTCGGCCCGACCAGAGCGTTTTCTTGCGATAGGAGCGTTGCCAAAATGGATCTGACCTACGACGAGCTGCACGCGAAGACGGTCGCGGAGCTCCGCGACATCGCAAGCGAGCTCGAGCACGACTCGCTTCACGGCTACAGCACGATGCACAAGGAGCAGCTCCTGCCCGCCCTCTGCGAGGTGCTGGGCGTAGAGGCCCATGTCCATCATGAAGTCGTCGGCCTGAACAAGAAGAAGATGAAGGCCGAGATCCGGGAGCTGAAGGCGAAGCGGGATGCCGCGCGCGAGGCCGGCGACCGGCAGGAGTTCAAGAAGATCCTTCGCCGGATCCACCGACTGAAGGGAGAGCTCCGCCGGCACACCGTCTGAGGTCCGTCTTCCTCTACTCGTCGGGTGCTCGACGTGCTCGTAGCCGTTACTCGACCTGCTCCAGTCCGGCGACGATCATGGCCCACTGGAGCCGCATCTGATCGGCCACCGGCATGGGCCGCAGTCCCGCCTCGCGGGCCTCCGCCTCGATTTCCCGGGCCGCGCCGGCAGCCTCGATTTCCTGAGCCGTGCCGGCAGCCTCGAGGAGCCGCCGCCTCCAGCCCTCGAGGCGCTCCCGCCAGGCCAACGCCGCTGGATCGGGCGGCCCGACCTCCTCGCCGACACCCGGCGTGATGAACAGGGGCATCTCGCTCACGAGTGTGAGCGGGTCCCCTCCTTCGGCGCGAATCGTCTCCATCGAGCTCGGCCGAAACCGTGCCGCCGTTTCCGCGTCTCCCAGCGAGAGGAAGTGCTCTCGCATGTACCGGGAGTCCGGCCGCGTGCAGAACCCGCGGGCGATGCGGAAAAAGCCCTTCTCGCCCCGACGCTGGACGTCGTGTAGAGCATAGCCGAGAGCCCGGGTCCGCTCGGAACAGGTCTCCATGAGGTGACCGCAGCGCTCGCGCCATGCCGGCTCGATCAAGAACCACGGGCCGGCCCCTATGGCCATCCCGTGCAGCGAGACGTGAATCGCGAACGGCCCGGCCGCCTCCTTCCACCATCGGTAGGCGGCCCGGTTCTCGGGCCTCGCCCCCTCGTCCGCCTCGTCCCGAGGAAAGCCGAACTCGATATCATCGCCGGGAAGCTCCCGGACAACGGAGGCGAGATACAACGCCAGCTCGTACGCCGGCGCATGCTCACGCTGCCAGGCGCGGTTGCGTGCCTCCCCGTCCGGGTTGAGGTGCGGCACGATCCACCACTCGTGAAGCAGCAGCATCGGATCCTCGGGCGGAAGGTCGGCGAGATAAGCAACCAGATGCCGGAGGAGGCGCGGACCCACAGGTTCGTCCGCGTGGCAGCCCGCCAGGAGGCTGACCCGAAGCGGTCCGCGGCCGAAGCGGTACGCCCGTATCGGCCGATCCTCGCGCGACCGGCCGATCTCCTCTCCCTCCGCCGGATCCGGAGGCGGCGACTCGAGAATCGCCTCCACACGATCAAGCACCGCCTATGCTATGGCCGTCGCGAGGGCTGGGGCCCACCGTCAGATCGTCACCTTCAACGGGGTCCGGAGCGCGAACGAGAAGATCAGCGTGAAGATCAGGAACGCCACGAGCCAGTGGGTCTTCCAGCCGAACAGGGAGACCCGCAGCTCCGGGTACTCGATCGTGATCGACTCGACGGGCGCCGCTCGGGGGAGCGGGGCCTCGGCCGGGTAGAGCAGCTGACCCATGAAGCTCGACGACGGGCGAACGGGCGAGCGGCGGACCAGACCGCCCGATGCATCGACCACCTTCTCAAAACTCTCGCCCCGAACATCGATTCGGAGCGTGTGCACGCCCGGCTCGAGAACGACGATTCGCCAATCCACCTCGCGCAGCGATGGGATCCACAGCCGCGGCGCGTTGATCCGCAGGCCTGGCGGCACGCCGAGCTCCACGTGCGGGTCACCCGGCCCCACCGCAGCCAAGAAACCCTCGCCGAACGTCGCCTTGACGATCGTCTCCCGGCCCGGCTCCAGCGCCGCGTAGCCGAAGCGGAACTGCAGCTGCACCAGCACGAGAAAGAGGGGGACGATCATCCACAGCATCGGCACGAGCGAGAGCCGGAGGTAGTTCAGCGTGTGCCCGGTGATCTCCATCTGCGAGCGAAAGATCGAGCGCAGGTCGTCCTTGAACAGCCTGATCTCGTAGATCCCCGCCTGCATGCGCCGCTTGACGACGGACAGCCGATCCTGGTTCGAGGTGACCTTGAAGAGCAGGAGCATGCCGACGGAGGTCAGCAAGGAGAGGACGAGGAGCCCGACCACCGGCGGCAGCCCCCGGAAGGGCGCCAGGAGCAGGTCGAAAACCCGGCTCAGCAGACCGTTCAGGAAAGCCAACTTGCCCTCTTCACGAGCGCCCTCTTCACGAGATGTAGCCGAGGCCCTTCAGGCGCTTGCGGACCTCCTCCTCCGAATCCGCCTCCTCCAGCACGGCGAGCTCCTTCTCCAGCGCGTGGGAGATGAACTCCTCCATCGAGGAGTAGCCGGCCATGTCCGAGTAGCGCTTCACCCTTGCAAGAAGATCCTTGTCGAGCTGCACCCTGGATCCAAACACGTTCCCTCCTACGGGTCGCTGAACAACTCCAGCGACCTCCTACGGGTTCTCGTCTATCCCGAACTCCGCGAGCAGCGTGGCCCTCAGCTCCTTCAGCGAGCGAGCGGGCCGGCGCAGAGGCCGGCTGGAGAAGAGCACGCCCGGCACGGCTTCGTGGTCCATGATGTGATCGCCGCTCCACTTCTCCGTGTTGTCGACGAACAGCTCGCGCGGGATCACCCCCAGCGCCGTGTCGTCCGAGGCGCGCACGCCCGCCGCGTATCCGACGATGAGATCCGGCCCGTCTGCGCGCCCTTCCCCGTCTTGGAACGTCTCGTCTCGCACGTACACCTTCGTGATCGCCGGCTTGCCCGTCTTCGGGTCGGTGACGCGCAAGAGTCCGCGCTTGATCTCGCTGAGCAGCAGCCCTCGCCCCTCGGGAGGCACGGACCCGAACCGCTCCCTTCCCCGGAGGTTCAGATACAAGCCGCTGAAGCCGAGCCCGTACGCCTGTGTCCGCGACCAGTCGACGTTGCCGAAGTACTCCGCCTCACCCTGTCGCTCCGGGTCGATCAGAGCCAGATAGCCGTTCTCCTTCAGCCAGGTGTTGAGGTTGAACGCGCGCCGCCACGACGTAAAGCCGTGATCCGACATCACGATCAGGGTGCCGTCCTCGCCTAGCCGCCGGAGGGTCTCGCCCACGATCGCGTCGGCTCTCACGTACTGATCCTCCACGGCGTGCCTATACGGCCGGTCCCTGGCCTCATCGTACGCCGGGTGGTCCTCGTCCATCGCGCGCCACATGACGTGCGAGACCTGGTCGATGAAGCCGAAGTAGGAGAAGAGGAGGCCATCGTCGAAGCCGCCCAGGAGGTGCTCGTACATGCGCTCGAACTCGTCGGCCACCAGCGAGGCCTGCTCCAGGAACTCGGCCTCGTTCAGGACGCCGGAGGTGAGCGCCCCCGTGTCCTCCGGCATGCCCTGTGTGTAGTACCGGCCGGTGGCCTCGGCCAGCTCGCCGGCAAAAGCGGCCGGGGTGGAGATCGGCATCGCCGGATCGAGGGCGTCGAGGTTGATCGGCGTCACATAAAGCTCGAACTCCGGCCGGACGCTCTTCAGCAGGAAGCGGCAGCTTCCCTTGAGCCGCTGGAGCGGCAGGAGCTCGAACTCCACCTCCAGCCAGCCACTCCACTCGCCCTCCTGGAGGATCACCTCCCGATCGCCCAGGACGATCTTCGCCACCGGCCGCAGCGGATCGAGGAAGACCTCGAACGCCGCTCGCATCGGCTCGCCGTCGACGCGAAACGGGTTCGGCGGTCCGATCAAGCTGGCACGGACGACGTGGTCCCGAACCTCCACCGGGTACACGTCGCCGCCGGAGGGATCCCGCCCGACCGCTTCGGGCGCCGTCGTGAAGTAGGAGAACGTGCCGTACGTGCCCAGGATATCCGGCGTCCCCATCCCGCTCAGCTCCCGGCCCGCCGAGCCGGAGGGCGGAAAGTTCGCCGGCATCCGCATGATCGTGGTCGGGATCCCGTGATCCTCGAGCACCTCCCAGAACGGAACGCCGCGCCGCAGCAGCGTCACCTTCCCGCCGCTCAGGGGAATCTGCCACGGACCGAGCCGGACGGTCCGCCCCGTTTCCTCCGTGCGCGACGTCGACAGGTAGGGGAGCATCGTGGCCGGATCGCGATGGATGAAGTCGAAGATCCCGTGCCCGCCCGCGTCCATCCCGGTGATGAAGTCGGACCACGCGACGGGACTCTGAGGAGGGATCGAGGTCTCCAACGGAGCGAAGCTTCCGCTCTCCGCCAGGCGCGCGAGGTTGGGGAGCCGGCCCTCCGAGATCAGGCGGCTGGTGAGCGCGTAATCCATCCCGTCGAAACCGAGCACGATCACCCGGGGCCCGACCGGCTCGGGCTCGCCGCACGCGACGCTCAGGGCCGCCAGTAGAAGCAGCGCGCCCGAGGCCGCAAAGCGTTTGGCCACAAGGTCCGGGGCTACAAGGCGCTTGGCCACGAAGCGCTTCATGAGAACAGCACCTTTCCGTCCATGTACGCCGGCGGCTCCACGCCGAAGAGCCAGAGCGCCGTCGGCGCAATATCGAGCAGCGAGGGGTCATCGCGGTCGATCGCCCGGTCGCAGAAGAGGACGCCGGGCACCAGCCTCGGGTCAATGCAGTGGTCCCCGCTCCACGCCTTCACGTTGTCCTCGAAGACGGGGCCGGCCACGACGCCGGTGGCGCCGTCCCAAGAGATCCGGTAGCCGGCGTTATAGCCGATCAGCAGGTCCGGCCCGTTAGCGAGGTACGGCCCGGAGTAGAGGGTGGCCGTGTCGAACGCCTCGCGGATCCCGATCTCGCCCCGATCCTCATCGATCAGCCCGGTGAGCCGCTCCACGAGCTCGGCCTTGAGGGCCTCGGCCTCGGCCCCGGGCCTCACGATGCCCCGGGCCTCCCTGCCCTCCACGTTGAGGAAGAGCCCGGTCAGGCCAAGCGCGTACGCGCGGGTTCGGGACCAGTCGACCTCCTTGAGCCACTCGGCGGCTGGATCGCCGCACTCCTCCAACACGAGGTACCCCTGCTCGTGCAGCCACGCGTTCAGGTTGATCCCGCGCCGGAAGGAGCTGAAGCCGTGGTCCGACAGGACCATGAGCATGTCGCCCTCACGCAGCCGCTCGCGGATCCGGCCGACCAGCGCGTCGTTACGGGCGTACAGCTCCGCGATCGCCTCGCGGTGCGCCGGCCCGGCCCCGTTCCGGTCGGCCGGATGACCCGGCTCCAGGTACCGCCAGAACATGTGCTGGATGCGGTCGGTGGCATCGAAGACGCACACGAGGGCGCCCCGGCGGAGCTTGTCGAGGGCCGCGAAGAACATCTCCTCGCGCTCGTGGTCGATGTCGTAGGTCAGCTTGAGGAAGGTCTCATCGTCGATCACGCCTTCGTTCAGGGCCCACGTGTCCTCGGCCAGCCCGAGCGTGGCGTACTTCCCGAGCTTCTTCGCCAGGTAGACCGCGTAGTACGACGGGTGGGAGATCGGCATCGCCGGCTTCTCCGGATCGATGTTGAGCGGGGTCACGTACAGCGAGAAGTGCTCGCCCATCTCGGTGACCATCATCCGGCAGATGCCGCGGACTTTCACGCCCGGCGCCGCCCGGAACGCCAGCTCCACCCACTCGCTGAGCTCACCCACGCGAAGCTTCAGCCTCTGGTCCCCCATCCTGACTCGGGCCGTGTCGGTCTCCCGATCCAGCTCGATCGTCAGGGGCAGGGCGAGCGGCGGGCTTCCCTCGACCAGCTCGTTCTCCGGACCCCCGATCGCCGTCTCGAAGGGGTCGCCGCCTCCCTCCAGCAGGACGCGCATTCCGCCCTCCTTGAAGCGGTCGTCCGAACGTCGCGTCGTGAAAAGGGTGAACGTCCCCTGCGTTCCCAGCAGATCCGGCACGGACATCGCCGCCAGCTGCGCGCCGTAGAAACGGTCGGGGGGAAACGTGATCGGAACCCTAAGCACGGTGCTCCAGATACCGCGCGCACCGAGGATCGACCAGAACGGCCGCGACTTCCGCAGCAGCCGGATCGCCGGCTTCCCGAGCGGCACCCGAAACCGGCCCACTTTGAGCACCCGCTTCACCCGCCCGATCCGGGCGGAGGAGAGAAGTGGCAGGTAGGTGCGGAGGTCGCGATTGAGGAAATCGAAGATGTTGTGCTTCGCCGGATGCACCCCGGTCGCGAACGAGGACCAGGCGACCGGCGAGATCGACGGGTACGTGCTCCGCAGCCGGTGATAGCACCCCTCCTCGGCTAGCCGCTTGAAGTTCGGCAGCCGTCCCTCCTCCATGTAGCGGTCCGTCAGCCCTGGATCCTGTCCATCGAGGCCGACGACGATCAGCCGGCGGACCCTCGGCTTCGCGTGACCCGCCTGCCGGATCAGCCTCCAGGCCGTGCGGAACGGCCAGAGCAGGAGCGAGAAGAAGGCCAACACGCCGGTGACGAACAGCGCGAGGAAGGAGGTGATGAAGACAAAGCCGGCGCCCGGCCCGACGTACGCCATGGCCGGAGCGGGCGTCGCGAGAAGGAGAACCGCCGCGAGGCCAAGCCCTACTGCGGCCCGGCTCGGAAAACGCGACGCGCGGCGCGGAAGATGCGATACGCGGCGCCCGAGGCCGCTCGCGCACCCGCCGGAAGACGCGTTATCCTTCGTGCCGTGACCCCCTCGAGACTCTACCGGCGGATTCGACACGGCCGGCCGATCGTGATCGTGTCGGGGCTTCCCCGCTCCGGCACCTCCATGATGATGCAGATGCTGGAGGCCGGTGGGCTGCCGATCCTGACGGATCGCCTGCGGGCGGCGGACGAGAGCAACCCCCAAGGCTACTACGAGCTCGAGAGGGTGAAGGAGCTGGACAAGAACGGTGACACTTCCTGGCTCCGGGAAGCCCGCGGCAGCGCCGTCAAGATCATCGCCTACCTCCTCGCCTTCCTGCCCGAGTCGCTCAACTACAAGGTCGTCTTCATGCGCCGGGACCTCGACGAGATCCTGGCCTCGCAGGCGAAGATGCTCGCCGCGCGCGGCGAGAGCACGGATACCGACGACCAGTCGATGCGCCGCTTCTTCGAGGATCACCTCGCCAGGTCCGAGCGGCTGTTGACGGGCCGCACCTGCTTCGACGTCCTCCAGGTCGGGTACGCCGACATCCTCAGCGCCCCGGCCCGAGAGGCCGAGCGCGTCGGCGCCTTCCTAGGCGGCCAGCCCGGCTTTGGCGACCCGCTCGGCATCGGGGTTCGGCTCGACGCGTCTCGCGCGGCAAGCGCCGTCGAGCCGTCGCTCTACCGAAACCGCGGTCCGTCCATCTGACCGAACCTACTGGATGTAACCCAACGACCGGAGCGTCTCGAGCTGCTCCGGCGTCAGCTCGACCTCGCCGCCCGCCGTGAAGCGCCGGGCCAGGAGCTGATGCGCCTCCCACTGCTGCTCGAGGAACTCCGTGTACCTCTCGACCAGTTCCGGATACTCGTCGTTCACGTTGGCCGTGGCGAATGGGTCATTCCACAGGTCGTAGAGCAGGACGAGCGGCGCGTCGGGCAGCAGCGGCCGGGCCGCTCGCCACCCGCCGGCGATCGGCGGCGCCGTGCCATCCTCGTCCCAGTGGCTCGGTAGGATCGCCATCGACGCGCCCCACCGGCCGTCCACGACCTCGATGTGCCCCGTGAGCTCGCCGGTCTCGACGTCCGCCTGGAACTGGTCGAAGATCACCGGGCGCTCCTCCCACTCCTCCTCGCCGATCTCTCCGAGCAGAAGCGGGGCAAGCGAGCGCCCTTGCAGGATCTCGGGCTGAGGAAGGCCCACGTGATCCAGGAGGGTCGGCAGCATGTCGATCATCGATACGGGCTTGCTGAAGCGCCGGCCGGCCGGGATATGCCCCGGCCACACGAAGATGAGCGGAATCCGGCTCCGGTAGGAATCGAAGAGCGCTCCCTCATCATCCGCCGGCTGCGGCTCGAGCAGCCCCCTCCCGAAGCGGGAGAAGCTGCCGGCCGGGTGGCCGTGGTCGGCCCCGATGACCAGAATGGTGTTCTCCCACTCGCCCTGCGCCTTGAGGCGGTCGATCAGGCGCCCGAGCTGGTGGTCATTGTGCGCCATCGTCTCGTCGTACAGATCCCGCTGGGTGGCGAAGAACACCTTCGGGTCGACGCCCATCGTCTCGAGCCGCTCCCGGTAGAAGACGAGAACGTTGTCGAAAGAGGGCCCCTCCACCTGGCGCAGCCTGCTCCACCAGTCGACGAAGGTGTCGCGCCGCGCCGGGGTTACGTAGAGGCCGGCGAACGGTCCGACGGGCTCATGGGGCTCGTGCACGTCCGTCGTCTGAAAGTGGGCCCAGTACGGCTGACCCGGATACGCCTCCCGCCAGCGCCAGTACTCCTGGTGCAACTCCGCCGAGGCGGCCGAGTTCGGCTCCGCACCCGCGTCCCGGTAGAGGTCCAGGCCCCGCTGCAGATCGCTGAGGGTGAGCGCGAAGGGGTTCGACGTGAACGCCGCCGTCTCGTAGCCCGCATCGCGGAAGCGCTCCGCCATGGTCACGGCCTCTTCCGGAATCGCGTCGTTGTCGTTCCGGTATCCCCCGAGCACGCTGCTGTGGAGCGAGGTCATGAAGGAAGCTGTCGACGGCTTGGTCCAGGCGGCGTTGCTGAAGGCCCGCTCGAAGAGCGCCCCCTCGGCCGCGAGCCGCGTGATCTCGGGCGTCGTGCGCCGGTTGTAGCCGTAGGCGCTCATGTAGTCGGCGCCCGCTCCGTCGATCACGTAGAAGATGATGTTCGGCTTTCGCCTCGGGCTGGCGGCGGCGCCCGCCTCCCCGCTCACGATCGGAGACCCCCAGAAGGCGACCGTGCCGGGCGTCTTCGAGTCGGTGGCCAGGGTGAGCGTGATTGTTCTTCCGGCGAACGCGGACAGGTCGACCGAGACCTGTCCCCAGCGCTCCGCCTCCGCGTACGTCTGCTCGAAGAGGACCTCCGCCTGAGCGCCGTCCGCCGCTTCGCCGTCGTCGATCGCCTCCACACGGAACGTCACGGGCTCGTCCTCCCTGAGCACCCCGAGCCCCACGTCCAGGCGGCCCCCGTCGGGAACCCGCACCCGGTAGGA
>JAPULH010000007.1 GCA_027295155.1 Gemmatimonadota bacterium | reverse complement strand
AGCATCGTCGCTCTCGCGACGGCGCTCGCTCCGGGGTTCGAGATCGATGGCTACACATCGCTCGTGATGACGGCGCTGCTCGTCGGGGCGGCAAACGTGGCGGTTCGACCGGCCATAGCGGCGCTGCCGTTTCCCGTTCCCGTGATCGCGCTGGGGCTGCTGTACCTTTTTCTGGACGGGCTCCTGCTGTGGCTCGCCGCCGTGCTGCTGCCCGGATTGGCGCTCTCGGGGCCGGGAGGACTGATGATCGCTGCGTCGGTGGCGGCCGTTGGGGCATTCATTCTGTACGTCTCTTCGGGCCTCCGGCACTAAGCAGGTCGCTGAAAAGCCAACACCCATGGGGAGGGAAGGGCCTGAGCGTGGACTACTTCGGTAAGAAAAACCTGCTGGAGCTGCTGAAGAACGAGGAGGCACCTGCCGTTTCGATATACCTGCCCACCGAGCGGGCGAGCACCGGGTGGGAGGCGAACCGGCTTCGGTTCCGGGCCGCTCTCGGCCGGGCGCGGCAGCTCCTGGAGGCCGGCCACCGGCCCGGCGACATCGCGTCGGTGATGTCCAGGCTGAACCCTCTGGTCAACGATCAAGATTTCTGGCTCTACCAGGCGGACGGGCTGGCGCTCTTCGCGTCGCCGGGCTTGCGGCGCACGTATCGTCTTCCGGTGGAGTTCGAGGAGATCGTCGTGGTCGGGCCCTCGTTCCACACACGCCCGCTCGTCGAGCTTCTGCAGACGCCCGACCGATTCTGGCTTCTTGCGGTTAGCCAGAACGAAGTACGCCTTTGGCAAGGAACACCGCGGGGTGTGACGCTGGTCGATCTCGCCGGCGTGCCGAAGAGCCTGCGGGACGCCGTCGGCGCCCAGGTCGAGCGGGACACCCTCAGCTTCCACAGCACGAGCGCGCGATCGGGCCCCGTGTTTCACGGTTTCGGTGTGGGGAAGGACGACTCGAAGCCGGAGCTGGAGCGGTTCTTCCGGCAGGTAGACGCCGGTCTGCGAGAGTTGTTGGGCCATGACACCGCTCCCCTGATCCTGGCGGCCGTGGAGTACTATCACCCGATCTACCGGTCGATCAGCCGCCTGGACAACCTGGCGCCCGAGGGCATACAGGGGAACGTGAGCTCCTGGAGCGAGGAGCGGCTGCACGAGGCCGCCTGGCCGATCGTAGAGCGTCATGCGGAGCGCAAGATTCGCCTTGCCAGAGAGCTGTGGGAGTCGGCGTTCAAGCAGGAGAAGACGGAGGCCGATCTGTCGGCAGCCGCTCGTCTCGCCGTTGGAGGAAGGGTCCGGCTCCTCATGACGGAGCGAGGCCGCCGAATCTGGGGCCGGCTGGATCGGACGACCGGCGTCGTGGACGTGCTCCACGCATCCGGGAAGAAGGACGGTAACACGGTGGAACTCCTCGACGAGCTGGCGGAGACGGTGATCCTGAGGGGCGGCGATGCCCTCGTGCTCCCCGGCGAGCGCATGCCCACCGATACCGGCGTTGCCGCCGTCCTCAGGTGAGGGTCGTCGCCGCCGTCCTCAGATAGGCAGGTCGCCAGAAGGGGAGCGTTTCGCCTCGCCGCACGGGGGACCGGCCGGCTGGCGAAACCAGGCAATCGTCCGAAGGGTAAACCACTTAGCAGGAAGTTCGCGAGCGGTACGCGGGTTGAGATAGAGGTGATCTGAAAGGAGGTTGCGCGTGATTCTGCCGAACGTGCGAATGTCCTTCGGACGTACCGAAGCCCGCTGGCTCGTGCGGTTCCTGTCCGGCTCCGATGCCGGGCGGCAGCGGCACTGGGAGGGGGTGCTCGCCGAGCGTGGCATCGATGCACTGCTCGACCCCCCACGGGTGGCGGATGCCGTTCTGGAGCCCCGAGGCATCCTCCTCGCTCCGCCGCGCCTGGTGCTCTACGTCCTGATCCGCCGAGCCTTCCTTGACCGTGGCCTCGAAAGCCGCATGCTCGCCGACTACACGACGGCGCTCGTCCACGAGTTCGGCATAAGCGGTCGGTCCTATCGGGTCGCCGACCACGACGACAAGGAGTACCACTACCTGGTGGACGTGCTGGCCGACCTCGCGAACGCCGAGGGCCGCCGCGCGTTTCTTCTGCGGGCTCACCTCGGCAACTTCGCCCTCTGGCTCTCCGGCCTCTTTCCGGACTACATCGTGGCTCGCCTGCACCGGAAGGGCGGTCCGGGGCTCGACTACTACGAGGAGATGGGGCGGACGGGCTTCCTGCTGGCCGCACGCGATCCGCACGCGTCACACCAGTCACTCGAGCGGCTGTATGAGAGCGCCGCCGAGACGTTTCCGGCCGTACGGCGCGCCCTGAACCGCTTTTCGGACCAGCACCTGCTCCCCGTGACGAGATCTCCCGCCGAGCGCTTCCTGAGGCAGGTCGCCGACGACTTCGAGAGCGGTCACCACGCGTGAGACCGATGATTTGAAGACGGGCTCGGAGTCCCGTATCTTGTTCTCAAGCCGATGAGAATGAGCCAACGCGACCCATCGCCGTATCGATGCAAGCTGTAGAGACCGGGCCCCCTCTGGGCTGCGCCGCCGTGATGATGGGCGTCTTTCGGGCTGCCCTGCAGGAGCAGCATCAGCCCGTCACGCAGCAACGCGAGGCCATCGCCCAGGCGCTCTTCGAGTCGGGCCGTCACCTCTCGGCAGAGGACATCGTCGAGAAGCTGCGGGAGGGTGGCGAGAGCGTCGGCAAGGCCACGGTGTACCGCACGCTCAGCCTGCTTGTCCAGGTGGGTCTCGCCGTAGAGCACGACTTCGACGAAGGGTTCAAGCGCTACGAGATGAGCGCTGGCCCCTCACGGCACGATCACCTCATCTGCACGTCCTGCGGAGTTGTCGTTGAGTTTCAGCGATCCGAGCTGGACGGCCTCATGGGTCAGATAGCCGAAGCGCACGGGTTCCATGTCCTCACCCGACAGGTGAAGCTCTACGGCTTGTGTCCGACATGCGACGAGGCCGCGGACGCAGACTTGACGCGTGCCGGGCTGAGGTGAGAAGCCGAGGTTGACGTCCCGCGAGCGACTTCGCCGGCTTCTCGCCGAGCGGTCTTTTCGTACCGGCAGCTTCAAGCTCTCCTCGGGGAAGACGAGCGACTTCTACATCGACTGTCGCGCGACCACGATGCACGCGGAGGGGCTTCATCTGATCGGCGAGGTCGGCCTGGACGCCCTCGATCGAAAAGGCTGGCGGCCCGACCTGGTTGGGGGCCTCACGATGGGCGCGGATCCGATCGCGTACGCCATCGCCTCGGCGAGCTGGCGACGCGGCCGACCCATCCACGCTTTTTCGATGCGCAAGCATCTGAAGCGCCACGGCACGGGGCGACGTATCGAGGGCTGCTACGAACCGGGCGCGCGCGTCGTCGTGGTGGAGGACGTGATCACCAGCGGGGGGTCCGCTCTCCAGGTGTGCCGCGCGGTGCGGGAGGAGGGAGGCGAGGTTCTCGGCGTGCTCGCGCTGGTGGATCGACAGGAAGGCGGCAGCGAGGCCATCGGAGACGCCGGCATTCCGATGACGTCCCTCTACACTGGGAACGACCTGCGCGCGGCGTCCCCGGCGTGATCCGTAGAACCCTCCTCTTTCTCAGCGAGCAAGACCGGCTCAAACACGTTTTCTTCCGGCTTCCGGGAGCGCGAGGCGTAGCGCTTCGGTTCGTGGCCGGCGACGGGCTGCCGGATGCCCTCCGTGTGGCCGGTAGGCTGAATGAGGCGGGGTTGCGCGTCACCCTGGACTTCCTCGGGGAGAGCGTGACGGCTCGGCAGGAGGCGCGCAGGGCCGCCGAGGCATATCGGGAAAGCCTCGACGCGATCGACCGCAGCGAGGCCGAATCGACGATCTCCCTGAAGCTCACCCAGCTCGGCCTCGACATCGACGAAGGGTTCTGCGAGGAGCACCTCCGCACCATCGTGCGAAGGGCCGAGCAGCTCGACAGTTTCGTCCGCATCGACATGGAGAGCTCGGCCTATACCGAGCGAACGCTGCGCATCTTCCGCCGGGTCTTTGCCGAACATGCGAACGTCGGGGTCGTCATCCAATCATATCTGAAGCGGAGCGAAGGGGATGTCCGTGAGCTGGTGGCACTGGGCGCGCCGGTAAGGGTGTGCAAGGGAGCCTACAAGGAGCCACCGTCGGCGGCGTTCCAGGAGCGACGCGAAGTGGACGCGAGCTTCGTCCGTCTCACGCGTCTCCTTCTCGATGGCGGTGTCCCCGCGGCGATCGCCACGCACGATGACCGCATGATCGAGGCGACGCTGGAACACGTGTCCCGCAACGGCATCCGCGCGGATGCCTTCGAGTTTCAGATGCTGTACGGCGTTCGGCGGGATTATCAGCGGCAGCTGGTCGGCGACGGCTACTCCATGCGTGTATACGTACCGTACGGGTCGCAGTGGTATTCCTACCTGATGCGGAGGATGGCGGAGCGGCCCCAGAACCTCCTCTTCGGTCTCCGGGCCGTCCTGGGGCGTTGACCGCCCCTCGCTCGAGCCCTTAAGAAGGCTGTTGAAGAACAGCCTCTATGTGACGTACGGAAAGAGCGAGAGGCGCACGGGTATCTGCTCGGGCGGGCGCACCCGCTGGTGGGCTCGTGCCAGTTCACATGGGAGGAGTCTTGAAAAGAAGCGTATCTACGACAGGACCTCAGCCCGGTCCTGCCGTCATGTGCATGAGCGTGATCGTGCTCATCGGTCTCGCTGCGTGTGGGCGTGGCGGCGATGCAGAAACCGAGAGTGCGGGCTCGCGGCTCCCGGCAGCCACGCGGGCCGAGCAGGATGTTCGCCAGGACGGCGGTGTGGGCGTGGATGCCGAGCGAGGAGGTTTGACACGCCAAGCCGCCCTCCGCGTGGCAGGAATCTCGATCACCGCCGAGATTGCCGACGACCCCGCGACCCGAAGCCGCGGGCTCATGGGGCGCGATTCCCTGCCGCAGGATCATGGGATGCTCTTCGTGTACTCCGAGGAGCAGGTCCTCTCTTTCTGGATGCGCAACACACGGATCCCTCTGGACATCGCGTTCATTGACGGCAACGGGGTCATCGTGGACATCCAGGGCATGGAGCCTCACGACGAGCAGTCCCGCCTCTCGAGACAGCCGGCCATGTACGCTCTGGAGATGCGCCGCGGCTGGTTTGAGGAGCACGGCGTGAGCGTAGGCGATCGCGTGGAGTTCTAGGGTTCGCGCTGTAGGGTCGGTGCTTTAGGGAGGAGGGTTAGCGCGTGCGGATAGAGAAGGACTCGATGGGCGAGGTGCAGATAGGTGCGGGAATGCTCTACGGCGCTCAGACCGAGAGGGCCAGGCAGAACTTCCCGATCAGCGGAATACGGTTCGACCGTCGCTTCATTCAGGCACTGGGGGCGATCAAGAAGGTCGCGGCGCGGATGAACCAGAGCCTCGGGCTCCTGGACGAGGAGCGTGCGACGGCGATCGTCCAGGCGGCGACCGAAGTGATGGAGGGAGCGCTCGACGCGCACTTCGTGCTGGACATCTTCCAAACGGGCTCCGGCACGTCCACCAACATGAACGCCAACGAGGTGATCGCGAACCGGGCGATCCAACTTCTCGGAGGCGAGATCGGATCCAAGGATCCCGTTCACCCGAACGACCACGTCAACCTGGGGCAATCGTCCAACGACGTGATCCCCACGGCGATTCACGTGGCGGCTGTGGTGGCGATCGGCGAGGAGCTGCTGCCCGGGCTGCGGCGACTGATGGAGGCGCTCGCGGCGAAAGCGGAGGAGTTCGATGACGTGCCGAAGGCCGGCCGAACGCACCTGCAGGATGCCACGCCGGTGCGCCTCGGGCAGGAGTTCGGCGGGTACGCGAGCCAACTCGCCCATGCGATTCGGAGAGCGAAAGCCGCGGCCCGCTCACTCAGCGAGCTGGCGATCGGGGGCACGGCCGTCGGCACGGGCATCAACACCCATCCGGAGTTCGGGCGTCGGATGGCGGAGGGACTCGGCGAGGAGCTCGGGGTCGAGCTCCGCGAGGCCGAGGACCACTTCGAGGCTCAGGGATCGCGCGACGCCATCGTCGAGGCGAGCGGAATGATGAAGACGGTGGCGTGCAGCCTCATGAAGATCGCGAACGACATCCGCCTCCTCTCATCCGGGCCGCGGACGGGGTTCGCGGAGATCAACCTCCCGGCCGTGCAACCGGGGTCGTCGATCATGCCGGGCAAGGTCAATCCGGTGATGGCGGAGGCGGTGTGCCAGGTCGCCGCCCAGGTGATCGGCAACGATGCGGCGATCACGATCGGGGGCCAGGCCGGCAGCCTGGAGCTCAACGTCATGATGCCGGTCATGGCGCACAACCTCCTGGAGTCGATCCATATACTCGGCTCGGTGAGCCGGGAGTTCGCTGGCCGGTGTGTGCACGGAATCACGGCCAACAGAGAGCGCTGCCTCTACTTCGCAGAGTCGACCGCGGCGCTCGCCACGGCCCTGGCTCCGGCGATCGGCTACGACAAAGCGGCCGAGGTCGCGAAGCGATCGCTGCGGGAGGAGTTGACCCTCCGGCAGGTGGTGCTCGAGGAGGGGTTGTTGTCCGAGGAGGAGCTTGACCGGCTCCTCGACTTCCGGGCGATGACCGAGCCCGGGACGCCGTGACGGGCATGCTGCGCTCCCAGCAGGGTTTTTCAGCGACCTGCGACACTGGAAAGGAAACAGCATGCGGCTGATAGCTGGCACGAAGAGGGGAGTTCGGGTGCTTCGCTGGATAGAAGGGGAGCGGGTGGCGGCCCTCCGGACGCGGGCGCTCGAGGCCGAGGAGATTCGGGCAGCGGCGCAGCGCGGCTCGACCGTCTTCGTCGGAACCGGCAACGGGAAGGCTTTCGCCTCTGGCGATGGGGGCGCGGCCTGGGAGCCGGTGTTGGAGGGTCTCGAGTGCGATGCCGTCTGTTGCCTGGCTACCGGCCGGGGCGGGACGTCCCCTCTCTTCGCCGGGACCGAGCCCTCCGCCCTCTTTGCTCTAGAGGACGGCGACGGTGTCTGGCGTGAGATCGAGTCGTTTCGGGCACTCGACGCGGCCGAGGAGTGGCGGGGTTACGGAGAACGACGGGCTCACGTTCAGACGGTCGAGGTGGACCCGCACGCCGAGAAACGTTTGTATGTCGGCGTTGAGATAGGAGGTGCGTACGCGAGCGATGATGGCGGCCGTACCTGGCACGTCATCGGCGACGGCCTCTACGAAGACGTGCACCGGCTAGCCGTGGATCCTCGACGGGGCACGCGCATGTACGCGGCGACAGGAGGTGGGCTGTACGTGAGCGATGACCGTGGGCTCTCGTGGAGGGAGCATCCCGAGGAGGTGGGGTCCCAATACTGCACGGCCCTTTGGGTGGGGTCTGACCGGGCCGGAACGAGTGTCCTCTATCTGGCGACGGCGGGCGGCACGCCTGCCGAGTGGCCGCGCCGGGGAGCGCAGGCGCGCGTGCACGTGAGCCGTGACGCCGGCTCGTCGTGGTCGGAAGCGGAGATCGGAGCCCGGCGGACGAGCAAGGAGGCCTACACGGTCATCGCGCCTGACCCCGTGGATCGGGAGAGCATCTTCGTTGCCACGGACGGCGGCACCATCTACCACGGACGCCGGAACGGCGAGCGTTGGTCCGCGATCTACCGGGGGACCGAAGCGATCCTGACGCTCCTGGTGATTCGATCCTGACGCTCCTGGTGATTCGAGGCATGAGGATGCGGGCCAGTGAGCAACGGTCGTCGTCGACGCGAGCCCGTGCCTTGAGGTGGGGCGCCTCGGCCTGGACCGCGCTCGCGGTGGCGGCGGGCATGACGTCCGTCGCGCGTGCCCAGGAGGCACTCCAGGGCCTCAGCGTCCCGGCGATCTTCGCTTCCGATGAGTTCACGTCGGCCACGTATCGGGCGACCTGGAGCCCGGACGGCGAGGGCTGGACCCAGGTCCGGCAGGACGATGATGGGCAGGACGAGCTGTGGTACGTTGCCGCGGCGAGCGGCGTCGAGGAGCGCCTGATCGCGGCCGCCGAGCTGGTTCCCGGGGGAGCGTCCGAGCCTTTGCGGATCGAGGGGTACGAGCTCTCCGCCGATGGCGGAAGGGTGCTCCTCTACGCCGATGCCGCTCCTATCTGGCGCCGGAGCAGCCGGGGCCGCTACTGGATCTTCGACCTGGCCAACCGGGACCTCCGGCCGGTGAGCCGGGAACCGGGCGCCCAGATGCTCGGCAAGCTCTCGCCCGACGCAAGCCACGTCTCTTTCGTCCGCGATCACGATCTGTTCGTGGTCGATCTTCGGACGGGTGTGGAGCGGGCCCTCACGACCGACGGAAGCGCGGACGTCATCAACGGTGCCGGCGACTGGGTCTACGAGGAGGAGCTCGCCCTGTGGGACGCCTACCGGTGGAGCCCGGACGGCCGGCGGATCGCCTACTGGCGCTTCGATCAGGGTCCGATCCGGCCGTTCCACATGATCGACGATTTGGAGCTCTATCCGGAGCTCGTCACCGTCCGCTACCCAAAGGCCGGCACCCAGAACTCGCGCGTCCGCGTGGGCTCACTGGACGTGGCAACGGGTGAGACCACCTGGTTCGACACGGGGCCGGATCCCGACGTCTACCTCGCCCGCATGGAGTGGGCCAGCTCTTCCGGCGAGGTGGTCATTCAGCGGCTCAACCGCCACCAGAATCGACTGGACGTCCTCCTCGGCAACGCCAGCACGGGCGAGACCCGCCTCGTTCTGAGTGAGACCGATTCCGCCTGGGTGGATGTCGGAGACTATCTGACCTGGTTGGATGGCGGCCGGCGATTCCTCTGGGCGAGCGAAAGGGACGGATACAACCACCTCTACCTCTACGAGCGGGACGGTACGCTCGTACGGCAGCTCACGCGGGGCGAATGGGAGGTCGCCGCGCTGGATGCGGTCGACGAGGAACGAGGGCTCGTCTACTTCACGGCGGCCGCTCCCAGCCCCCGTGAGCGCTCCGTGTACGCGGTCTCGCTCTCGGGATCCGAGGTGTCGGTGATCGCGGGAGATGGCGGCTCCCACGCCGCGCAGTTCAGCCCCGATGCGGAGTTTTTTTTCGACCGCCACTCGACGATCACCTCCCCGCCGACGACCACGCTGCGTCGGGCGGACGGAACGGTCGTACGTGTGCTGGAGGGGAACACGGCGCTGGCGGCTCGTGTCGACTCGGCGGAACTGGAGGAGCTCGAGTTCTTCGAGGTCGAAGCGGCCGATGGTGTGCCGCTCTTCGCCTACATGATCAAGCCGTCCGGCTTCGACGCCGCACGCACGTATCCGTTGCTGATGTACGTGTACGGAGGGCCGGGCTCGCAGACCGTCCTGGACCGGTGGGGTGGGAACCGCTACCTGTGGCACCAGCTGCTCGCGCAGCGAGGCTTCATCATCGTCAGCGTCGACAACCGGGGGACCGGTGGGCGTGGACGTGAATTCAAGAAGCAGACCTACCTTCACCTGGGCGAACTGGAAACGGCCGATCAGTTGGCAGCGGCCCGGCAGCTCGGCGCGCTTCCCTTTGTCGACGCTTCCCGGATAGGGATCTGGGGGTGGAGCTACGGCGCCTACATGACGCTGCTCTCCATCTTTCTCAGCGAGGGCGAGCTGGCCCTGGGCATCTCAGTGGCGCCCGTGACGAGCTGGGAGCTGTACGACACGATCTACACGGAGCGCTTCATGCGCACGCCCGTGGAGAACCCCGGTGGTTACGAGCAGAGCGCTCCCCTCACGCATGCGCCGAAGCTCGAGGCGTCCCTCCTCCTCGTCCACGGCACGGGTGATGACAACGTCCACTTCCAGAACACCGTGCAGCTGGTGCACGAGCTCGAGGCGGCGAACCGTCAGTTCTCGCTCCGGATCTTCCCGAACAAGGCGCACGCGATCGCCGGCGCCGCAGCCCGCGTGAACCTGTATGAGATGATGACGGACTACCTCATGCAGCACCTGGGAAGCGCCGGAGCCACGCGGCCGAGCTCATGAGGATCACCGAGATCTTTTACTCCATCCAGGGCGAGTCCAGCTACGCGGGGCGGCCGTGTGTGTTCGTCCGCACAACGGGGTGCAACCTGCGGTGCGTGTGGTGCGACACGGAGTACGCGTTCTACGGGGGCCGCGACATGTCGGTGGACGAGGTCTTCGAGGAGATCGAGAGACTGGGCCACGGCTGCCGCCTCGTGGAGCTTACGGGCGGCGAGCCGCTCCTCCAGCGTGACATCGGCGATCTCGCGCGGCGCCTGCTGAGCGCCGGATATACCGTGCTGTGTGAGACGAGCGGCAGCGTGACCGTCGGGCGGGTGCCGGCGGAGGTCGTCAAGATCATGGACATCAAGTGCCCGGAAAGCGGCGAGGCGGCGGCGAACGACTGGCGCAACCTCGAGCTGCTGAAGCCCGGGCAGGACGAGTTGAAGTTCGTCATCGCGGGGCGTGAGGACTATGAGTGGGCGGTCCAGCAGCTTCGGGAGCGGGATCTGGAGCGCTTCGCCGTCCACTTCTCGCCGGAGTTCGACTCCATGGACGTCCGGGAGCTTGCCGAGTGGATCCTGGCCGACGGGCTGCCGGTCCGTGTGCAGCTGCAGCTCCACAAGCTGATCTGGGAGCCGGCGGCGCGCGGCGTCTGATGCGGGCTCCTCGAAGGCCCCGAGAGCACGGCGTGGCCGGGCTCCTGCTGGCGGCCGCCCTATCAGCGACGGCATGCGCGCCATCGGAGCCAGGACCTCCGGTAAGCAGCCTTCAGGATGATCGAGAGCGCCCGGACGGCAGCGGGCGTGTGGATGGCGTGGAGCGTGTGGACCACGGCGGGCGCCCGGCACTGATCGTGCTGATCGTCGTGGATCAGCTGCCCCAGTACCTGTTCGCACGCTACGAGGCCCTGTTCAGCGGGGGTTTCCGGCGCCTCCTGCGCGACGGCCGGGTGTACACCCACGGGTCTCACGAGCACTCGAGCACCACCACGGCACCGGGGCACACGACGATCGCGACGGGCGTCTATCCGCTCAACCACGGCATCGTGGCGAACTGGTGGCGCGAGTGGACAGGCGATCGTTGGGCGTACGTCGAGAACTTCGAGGACTCCACCGAGAGCGTGCTGGGTCGGCCCGGCCTGCCCGGCTTCTCGCCGCGCAAGCTCGATGCGACGGGGTTGGCCGACTGGCTCGTGGCGGCGGACCGGGACGCGAGGATCGTGTCCATCTCCGGGAAGTATCGGGGGGCCGTTCCGCTCGCCGGCCGCGTTGCCGCACACGTGTACGTGTTCGACGAGAAGTACGGACCCGGCTTCACGACGTCGACGTTCTACCGCCCCGAGCTCCCGGGCTGGCTTCGCCGCTTCAACGAGGAGCGCCTCGCGGCCCTCCTGGCCGATTCGGTGTGGGAGAGCACCGTGCCGGAATCCGCGCGCGGCGCTTCACGCCCCGATACGGTCGCCTACGAGCACGGCGGCGCGCACGTGGCGTTCCCGCACCGTTTCGTGGAGGAGGCGAACCCCGGTGACGTGGCCGACGCCGCGGCGTTCTACGCGTGGTGGGAGGACACGCCGATGCTGGACGAGGCCGCGGTGGAGCTGGCCATGGACGCGGTCGCGGCCTTGCAGCTGGGTCAGCGGGAGGCCACCGATCTTCTCGCTCTCGCCCTGTCGGCGACCGATCGCGTGGGCCACGCGTTCGGTCCCTTCAGCCGGGAGCAGCTCGACAACCTCTTGCGCCTCGATCGCGTCCTTGGCGATCTCTTCGCCTTCCTGGACCGCACTGTCGGCACCGGCGATTACCTCGTGGCGCTCTCCTCCGATCACGGAGTGCTCCCCGCTCCAGAGTACCGGCAGGAGCTGGGCGAAGAAGGCGGACGAGTTACGCCGGCACAGGTGGTGGAGATCGTGAAGGCGATCGATACCGTGAGTGCCGCCTCCGAGACCGAGCGGAACGCTCGACGAGCCGCCGTTCTGGAGGAGTTCGATCTCGTCGCTGATGCGATGACCCGAGAGGAGCTCCTCGCGTCCGGCCCAGCGGACACGCTGCTGACGCTCTACCGACGCTGCTACCGTCGCGACCGGCCAACCGGGCTCGGGGATCGGGGCGTCAACGTACGGCTTCGAGAGGGCTACATGACCGGCGGCAACACCGCGACCCACGGTTCCCCCTATGCCTACGACCGCCGCGTCCCGATCGTCTTCATGGCTGCCGGCGTGACGGCCGGCCGATCGGACGAGCGGGTGGCAACGGTCGACATCGCGCCGACGATCGCTCGGCTGGCCGGAGTTCCGTTTCCCGACAACCTCGACGGTCGCGTCCTCATCTGCGACGGCTGCTGAGGAGATATCCGGGTAGTGTCCCGAAAATTGTGTAGAAAATTGTGTAGAAGAGCGCGAGGGCTCCGACCAGCCGGGGTTCAGCTCGATGAGTCGAGCTCGGATCTTATCGGCGCCCTCTTGTGGACACGCCACGTTACGGTCGAGACTGTCACCCATCAGGGGTGAGAGAAGTGTTACCGATCAAAGGCGGGTGTACCCTGAGCGGTCTAACCGGCGTTGGCAGCGGGCGATCCGGCACGGGGGTAGCTTCTTCTGTATGAGGCTCCGGGGACCCCGCTCGGTTCGGTGTATCGCCGCTGAAACGCTAGTACGTCAGCCAGCTTTGGCTTCACCGCTTCTTGGTGAAGCGCACGTCGGGAAGGCCGTCGAAATCGGCGTATTGAGTCCAAACCGTGGCGTTGAAGTGGCGCGCTGTAGCGAGGATCACGCTGTCGGCGAGGGGTAGGCCAAAGTCCGTTCCAAGACGCGCGGCGGTAAGCGCGATCGCACCATCCAGGTCCACGACCTGTCCTTGCTGCATGAGGGCCACGGCCTGGAGGGCTGCACTCTCATCACGCTGCTGTAATACCCTCTTGAAGACCTCAAGCAGACTGATGGATGGTACGAGGAGACTGGTGGGCCGCTCAATGGCGGGCGCGAAGAAGTCGGCGTTGGAGCCATCCGCGAAGTACTCGAGCCACCCCGACGAATCGATGACGTTCACACGCGGTCCTCTTCACGCTCGATGGTCGTATCGAGTCCATGAAGGAACCCCCGCATGCGCTTCAGCCGGCGGACCGGGATAAACTCTATCCGGTCGAGGTACTGTAAGGCCTGCACCTTCTGTCCGGGCTTGATGCCCAACGCCTCACGGATCTTCTGTGGGATGACCACCTGGTACTTGGGGGATACCTTTACAACAGTCATAGGCTCCTGCCGTTAAACGATATTGTAATCTATCGCGAAAACGTACAACGCACAAGGCGAACTGTGCCTTTTAGGAGGGCTGATCTGTCAAGTTCCCGATGTTTGGGCGCAATCTGGCCTGGGGCGGGACGCGCCCCTTTGCTCATCGTGACGCTGACGGCTTCGTGTCTTCGTCGAGCCGTCAACGGGCTCTGAGCAACCTTCTATCCGTGCGGACCGTTCGGTGTGGGGTCCAACCGGTGCTTCAGCGAGGGGGCCAACATACCGTCGCTGCCGTGTGGGCCTTCTGGAGCCGTCTGGGTATGCCGCACTACCACCAGGTGGACAACGAAATGGTCTTCT
>JAPULH010000069.1 GCA_027295155.1 Gemmatimonadota bacterium | reverse complement strand
CGGCCTCCGCCGGTCGGCTGCCAGTGCGAGGGGCGCCGGGGCGCCTCCGCCGCTCCCCCGGGAGCCCGGATCGCGCTCTACCAGACAGCGATCGGCGAGCTCCGGACCCGGATCGGGGCCGAAGCCCTTCCGCGCCTCGGCGGTCCCTGACGCCCGATCCTGCAGGAGGGCCTCGCTCCGCCCGGCCGCCTCCGTCAGGCGCATCCCGAACGCCGGGTCCCTCCCGGCCTCTCGAGCGAGGGCGGCCGAGGTCGCACGCAGCTCCGCCGGATAGAGGAGCACGTCGCAGCCCGCGTTCAGGGCTTGCACGGCCGCCGCTCCCTCCTCGTCGAGCGAGCCTGCGAAGCCCGCCATGATGAGAGCGTCCGAGACGACCAGGCCGCGGAAGCCAAGCCGGTCACGAAGCAGGCTGCCAAGCAGGACCGGATCACGGCTGGCCGGGCGAAGGGGCGCCCCCTCCCGGCCGCGCTCGGCTCCCGACAGGGAGGGGTACGCGACGTGCCCCGGCATGAGGGTCGCCACGAGGTCGGCCACCTCCGCGAACGGCCTCAGCTCGTCCTCCAGCTCCGACGCCGGAAGATCGACAACGGGCAGTTCGAGGTGCGAGTCGGTCAAGGTCCGTCCGTGGCCGGGAAAGTGCTTGGCGCAGGCCGCCGGCCCCTCCGCCTGGCACGCTTCGATCCAGATGCGTCCCAAGCGCGCGACAAGGCCGGCCTCGGCTCCGAAGCTTCGCGTCCCGACGATCGGGTTCTCGGCCATTAGGTCCAAGTCCAGGACCGGCGCCAGCACCCAGTTGATGCCCAGCTCGCGCGCCTCCGCGCCCGTGACTCTGCCGGCCGTCCGCACCGCCTCCGCCGGCTCCGGATGCCACGCGAGGGCGGCCGGCGGGGGAAGCGTCGCGCACCCTTCGAACTGCTGGCCGGCGCCTCGTTCGAGATCGGCGGCGAACCAGAGGGGTCGGCGGGCCGCCTGGCGCAGCTCCCCTATCAACCCGGCGACCTCATCCGCCGCGCCACCGAAGACGAGGAATCCGCCGGCGCCCACCTCCAGGGCTTCGTAGGCCCGCCGCCGGGCGTCGTCAAGGCTCTCCCTGTCCAGCCGCAGCGCCTCGACGAGGACACGCCCGGCGGCTGTCTCCGGACTCACGCGGGAACCCACTTGCCGAGGGTCCGCGGCCCCGGAGCGCCGGTCGCCCACTCCAGATGCAGGGGAATGCCCAGGCGGTGCTGGCGCGCGAGGAGCGCGAACGCCGCCGCCTCCCGGGCATCGCCGTCCCAGCCGATCGCATCGAGCCGCCGAACGGCAACGCCCGGCAAGAGCCTCTCGAGCCGTCCCCAGATCTCGGGGTTCCGAGCCCCACCGCCGCACAGGTAGAGCTCGTCCGGTTGCAGCCCCGCGAGGCCGTAGCTCTCCGCGATCGTCCTCGCGGTGAGCTCGGTCAGGGTGGCGAGCAGGTCGTCGGCGTTCTCCGCCTCGTGGCGGGCAAGCCACTCGTGGAGCCGGCGCGCGCCGAACGCTTCCCTTCCTGTGCTGCGGGGAGGAGGCGCCCTGAAGAACGGATCCTCCAGCCACTCGGCGAGGGGCTCGGCCAGCACCCGTCCGCGCGCCGCGCCACGGCCGTCCCGATCATACGCCTCCGCTCCCCCGCTGAAGCGCCGCACCGCCTCGTCGATCAGCGCGACTCCCGGCCCCGTGTCGAAGGCAGTGCGTGCGGAGCCATCCCGGCCTTCCGCCGGGAGCCAGGTCACGTTCGCCATTCCGCCGATGTTCTGAATGGCCCGGGAGGCGTCGGGCGATGACAGCAGCAGGTGGTCGAAGTAGGGCGTGAGCGGAGCGCCGTGTCCGCCGGCCGCCACGTCGCGAACCCGGAAGTCTGCCACCACCGGCACTCCGAGCCGCTCCACCACGACCGCGGCCTCCCCGAGTTGGAGCGTGCTGCCGGGAAGCTCCGCCGGGGGATGATGCCAGAAGGTCTGCCCGTGGCTCCCGATCGCACCGATATCCTCGCGCCGGACGTCGACGTCCGCGAGCGCGGCCTCGACCGCGTCGGCGAACCGGCGGCCGAGCTCGAAACCGAGCTCACACAGCTCGCGGGCGCTTCCATCCTCCAGCGCTTCTGCTAGCCGATCGCGGAACGCCACCTCGTAAGGATACGTGCGGTAGCCGGTCAGCAACGCCGGGTTCGGACGTTCCTCCTCACCGCCGAACTCCGCGATCGCGACATCGATGCCATCGAGAGACGTGCCCGACATGAGCCCGACGTACAGCACGGCGCTCAGCCCCCCGACAAGGTCGGGTGCACCGTCTCGCGGATCCGCAGCGCGTGGGCCTCATCGTGGTGCGCCACGCCGCGGAGGAACTGATACAGCGTCACCGGCTCCCCGCCGATCTGCGCGGGGCGCGACCAGGCGGCCTCGTCGAGGCCCTCGATCAGTCTGATGGTCTTCTCCCGCTCGGCCGCGTACACGGCGAGAAGCTGGGCCGGGCCGATCTCCGCCGTCGGGTCCGCGTGCATGGGCGGGCCGGCGTTGATGGGCGGGTCGGGCGACGGCGTCCACTCTTCGAACCGCGGCGAGCGCTCCGCCAGGATACGCTCGACGCGAGGCCGGAACGCCATGATCTCGCACTCGACGAGGTGCGCCAGGTGCTCGCGGGCACCCCACCGGCCGGTTCGGCGCTCCGGCGGCGCTTCCTCCTCCACGGCCCGCTGCAGCCGCTCGTGCGCCGAACGAAGCCTGTCGAGAAGACGATGGAGGTCGTCGCCGCCGAAGTCCGGATCGTAGCCCGAGTAGTAGGGCGGCGTGCGGTCGCCGAACCGGTCGATCGCCTCCCCGAGAAAGCCGTCGCACTCGTCCAGCGCCCTCTCCGCGATCGCTCGCGAGGTCGAGAGCTCGTGCATGGCGATCGCCGTCTTGCTGGCCCCTCCGGCGGCAAGCAGAAGGCGCCGTGCCGTCTCCTCATCGACCCCACACGCCTCACGGACGATCCGGATGCTCCGGTCCACCAGTTTCCGGCTCCCCGCCTGGAGATCCACCATGAGGTTCCGGTACACCTTGCCCAACCGGATCATCACGCCGGTGGTGAGCGTGTTGAGGACGAGCTTCGTCGCGGTGCCCGCCTTCATTCGCGTGGAGCCCGCGATCACCTCGGGGCCCACCAGAGGAGTCACCATCACGTCCGCCAGTCGACCCAGGTCGTCGGGGGGAGGCGTGCAGCTCAGGAGTCCGGTACCTGCCCCGCATCGCCGCGCCTCCTCGAGAGCCGCGCGCACGAACGGCGTGCTGCCCGACGCCGCGATCCCGAGGACGAAGTCTGCGGGCCGGACCCCCACCTCGTGGATCGCCACCCGCGCCGCATCTTCGTCGTCCTCCACCCCTTCCCGACTCATCACCAGCGCCTCCGGCCCGCCCGCGATGACGCCCCGGACAAGGTCGGGCTCCGTGCCGAACGTGGGTGGACACTCGGCGGCATCGAGCACTCCGAGCCGCCCGCTCGTTCCGGCTCCTACGTAGATCAGCCGGCCACCGCGACGGATCCTCTTCGCGACCTCCTCGATGAGTTGGGCGACCCACTCGGCCTCCGCAGCCACGGCGGGCGCCACGAGCCGGTCCTCGGCGCCGATCAGCTCGACGATCCTGGCGGCCGACGCCCGGTCGATCCCCGCGGTGAGCGGGTTGCCGGCTTCCGTCAGACGACCGTCCAGCTCCAACTCGACCCCTCCTTTGCGGGCCTCGCCACGTCGTCTACCTTCCGCATGTCGTCCGCTTGCCACGCGTCATCCGCCCCCGGATTGCGGTTCGGCGGTCGGGCGGCTGCCGCCGGCGCCAGCGGAAGGTATGGGGCGTGACGGACGGCCGACAGGAGCCGGGATGGGGTGATAATGGGTACGTCACGGCAACGGGTCCGCCAGATCGAATCCAGGCTGGGAGAGCGATACGGCGCGGCAGAAAAGCCGCGTGTCGATCCGCTGGACGAGCTCATCCACACCATCCTGAGCCAGAACACCTCGGACACGAACCGCGACCGGGCCTGGTCGAGCCTCCGGGAGGAGTACGGAAGCTGGGAGGAGGTGCTCGAGGACGGCGCGGAGCGACTCGAGCGCACGATCCGCGTAGCCGGCCTGGCGCAGGGAAAGGCCGCCACGATCCTCCGGGCGCTCCGGTGGTCGAGCGATGGAGGCTCGCCCAGCCTCGAGCGGCTTCGCACCATGTCCGACGAGGAGGCCCTCAGCTATCTGACGGCGATCAAGGGCGTCGGGACGAAGACCGCCGCCTGCGTCCTCTGTTTCTCGCTCGGCCGTCCGGTCATGCCGGTCGACACTCATGTGCATCGGGTATCGAGACGCTTGGGTTTGGTGCCGGATCGCGCCACGCCGGAGCGTGCCTACGAGGTGCTGAACGAGATCGTGCCGCCGGAGCTGCGCTTCTCTCTGCACATCCAGCTCATCCGGCACGGGCGGGAGACGTGCCGCTCGCGCACACCTGCCTGCCCGGGCTGCGTGCTGCTGGATCTCTGCCCGAGGGTCGGCCTGGCCGGCACGGATGCGGCCTGATGCGTCCCGCCCGCGCCCTCGCCATCCTCCTGGCGGCCGCCGTCCTGCCCGCGGCGGCAGGGCCGGATTCCGGCAGGCCGGCGGCCGACACGCACCCCACGGCGGCCGAGCTACACGCGGCGCACCGGCCCGACACGATCACGACCCTCCGCTTCCCGGAGAGCTGGCCCTTTCCGACCGATCAGACGCCCGTAGCCGCCTTGAGAGGCATGGTCGTGAGCGCGGACAGCCTGGCGAGTGCGGCAGGCCTGGAGGTGCTCCGGGCCGGCGGGAGTGCCGTCGACGCGGCGATCGCCGTCCACTTCGCTCTCGCCGTGGTCTACCCGCAGGCCGGCAACATCGGCGGCGGAGGGTTCATGGTCCTTCGCACGGCGAGCGGCCGGGCCGCGTCCCTCGACTTTCGGGAGAAGGCCCCGGCCTCGGCGTCGCGCGACATGTACGTCGATTCCGCGGGCACCGTATCGGCGGCGAGCCGAACCGGACACCTCGCGGCAGGCGTGCCCGGATCGGTCGCCGGGATGGAAGCGGCCCATCGGCGGTTCGGGAAGCTGGCATGGAAGCGTCTGCTGGCCCCGGCCGTGCGATTCGCCCGCGGCGTCTTCCTGGTTTCCGACCGCCTCCACCAGGCGATCTCCGCCCAAGCGGACCGTCTGGCGCGCTTTCCCTCCTCAGCAGCGATCTTTCTTCCGGGAGGGATCCCGCCTTTTCCCGGCACCCTCCTCCGCCAACCCGCCCTCGCTCGAACCCTGCAGGCTATCGCGGACTCCGGGGCTGCCGCCTTCTATGGTGGCTGGATCGCCGATTCGATCGCGCTCGAAATGAGGTGTGGAGGCGGACTGATCTCGCGCGGCGATCTCGCGGCGTACCAGGCCGTGTGGCGCGAGCCGATCCACATCGCGTACCACCACCGCCGGCTCCTCTCGATGGGACTGCCGTCGGCCGGA
>JAPULH010000068.1 GCA_027295155.1 Gemmatimonadota bacterium | reverse complement strand
CGTTGATCCATCCAATTACGCAAACAGGGCGAGTCCCACTACGAGATGAGGAAAGCCTGCTCAAGCGGACCTTTCTCCCGGTTTCCGCACTTGATCGGGAGGCGAACCTGGAGAGGAAACATGGAGAGGTCACGCCGGCGTGTCGCCCCCTGCTCTCGACCAACCCTTCCACCCTCCTGCTCTCGTGCTCGTATGTAAGGCAATCGGTTCCCCCGCGTGACGGATATCCGCCAGTGCGGGCTGTCTTGATCGCCAAGTCTCTCCGAGGCAACTTCTGACACGTGCAACGTTACCTACACTTTCCGCCCCGACGCTGCCGTGATACGGAGCCGGGTCGTTCCACCTGAATTATCAGGGGCCGGGCGCCGGCCGCGCGTCCCCTTCTTGCTCGGGAGAGAGCCATGCAACTTCTCTCAGTGAGCGCCTCCCAGGTGAAGGAAGTCATTTACCAAGGGAAGACCGTAAGAACGGGGATCTTCAAGGACCCAGTGCCCGAGCGCGTCATGGTCCGTCGGCTAAACATCGACGGTGACGACCAAGCCGATCGAAATGTTCACGGTGGTTTCGATATGGCGGTCTATGCCTACCCCGTGGAACACTACGCCTTCTGGGAGCGGGAGCTGGGCCGGGAGGCTTTTCCGCACGGCCAGTTCGGCGAGAACCTCACGGTCAGCGGCATGAGCGAGGACACCGTGAGGGTGGGCGACATTTGCCGGATCGGGGAGACGTTGCTCCAGGTCACTCAGCCCCGCATCCCATGCTACAAGCTGGCGATCCGCATGGAGCAGGGCCTGGACTTCCCGGGACGCTTCCAGCAGACCGGCCGCATGGGCTTCTACTTCCGCGTGCTGGAGGAGGGCGAGGTGGGCGCCGGCGACCCGATCGAATTGATCGAGCGTGACGAGCGCTCCGTGACTATCGCCGAGTTCATCCGGGTGTACCTGTACGACGCCCACGACCCGGCGAGCCTCAAGCGCGTGCTCGGGTCGCGAGACCTGGGCGACGCGTGGAGGGTCTATCTGGAAAAGATGCTCAAGAAGGCCGAGCCGGTTACCGGGCCGGCAGGCTGGGAGGGGTTCCGCACGTTCGTCGTGGATCACAAGGTGCGCGAGAGCGAGACCATCACTTCGTTCTACCTGGTGCCGAAGGATGGCGAGCCGCTCCCCGGCTTCCTGCCGGGGCAGTTCCTGACCTTCCGGCTGCTTCTGCCGGCGCATCCCCGGCCGATCCTGCGCACCTACTCGCTCTCCGACAGCCCGCATCACCCCGAGTATTACCGGGTGAGCATCAAGCGGTTGACGCCCCCGGTGGGCCGCCCGGACCTGCCGGCGGGCCTGGCATCCAACTACTTTGCCGACCGGGTCGGCCCCGGCTCGGACCTGTGCGTCAAATCCCCGCGCGGAAAGTTCTACCTCGATCCGACCGAGAACACTCCGGTCGTGCTGCTGAGCGGTGGGGTGGGGCTCACGCCTACGATCAGTATGCTCAACGCTATCGTGGAGTCCGGCTCGGGACGGGCCGTTTGGTTTGTTCACGGGACGCGGAACGGACGCGAGCACGCGATGGGCCAGCATGTCCGGCGTCTGGCCGCGGAGAACGAGAATGTACACGTCCACGTTAGCTACAGTCGGCCGCTGCCGGAGGACGTAGAAGGCCATACGTACGACAGCCGTGGCCGCGTCGACATCGAGCGGCTGAAAGGACTGCTTCCCGCCGCGGCCTACGATTTTTACCTCTGCGGTCCGCCTGCCTTCATGAAAGCGCTGTACAACGGCCTGCTAGAGTGGGGAGTTCCTGAGAGCCGTATATACTACGAGTTCTTCGGCCCCGTATCGGCGTTGAAGGAAGGGGCCGAAACGGCGGGACCGCCGGAGCAGGTGGCGGTGAGAGGCGCCGGACTCACCGTGCGCTTCGCGAAATCAGGGTTGGCGGCCGACTGGGACCCGTCGGAGGGGAGCATCCTGGCCCTCGCCGAGGCTCAGGGCCTACGCCCCGACTTCAGCTGCCGCACGGGCATCTGTCACACCTGCAGCTCCGAGCTGATTCAAGGGGAGGTGGACTACCTTACCGAGCCTCTGGACCGGCCGGACCCAGGGTGCGTGCTGATCTGCGTCGCCGCTCCCAGGACCAACGTGGTGGTGGGCGTGTGACCGCCAGTACTCGTAGTCAGCCATCGAGTGGACGGTTGGCAAGGTAGCGGCCCCGGGTGTAGAGGTCATACGAGCTACTTGTGAGCCAGCCCAGCCGTGGAGGGTTGAATAGTCAGCGGGCCGCCAGCGGCGGACGGGAGACTGGCGGGGGGGGCGGTTCCTTCGCGCCGCCCCTGCCTGCAGCTGGCCCCTCCACGCTCCTGATCTCGTCCTCGTAGAGCCAATCGGTCTTCGGCATTAAATTGTCTTGGTCATGAGCTATGCGCACGTGAACGCGAGCGCAGATCTCAGAGGAGGTCTCATGCGGCGTTGGAACCCTGGTCCGCAGCAGAATCGCGTGTTCGTTAGACGGACCACGTCGTTCTGGGGAGAGCGAGCCAGGTCGAGTACCGATGTTCG
>JAPULH010000067.1 GCA_027295155.1 Gemmatimonadota bacterium | reverse complement strand
CCACGCCGCCGTAACGGTAACAAGCGCCTAAGCGCTTGTCAGGGCGCAGGGGGATTGGCTGGCGCCGACCTCCACTCGCTTCGCTCACTCCGGTTGTGGCCGAATACGGCGTCACTCGTCGTCGAGGGCACCGCGCGTAGCGTGGTCGCACAGGGCATCGACTCCTCTTCCTTCCTTGTCTTCGACTCACAAGACGGTAACAGGCGCGACAGCGACTGTCGCGCGCGACCCACCAGGGTTTCTCAGCGACCTGTTAAGGAAACCTATTGGCGGGCGGAACGGTAAGAGTAAGGCGCGGAGGGACAGGAGGTCGCGGGCCGGCCGTCGGCAGGACCGCGCGGCGCGGCTCGAGGAAAGTCCGGGCTCCGCAGGGCACGGTGCCGGGTAACCCCCGGGCGCCGCGAGGCGATGGAAAGTGTCACAGAGAACAGACCGCCGATGGCGGCGGATTCCGCCGCACAGGCAAGGGTGAAACGGTGGGGTAAGAGCCCACCGCGCTCGCTGGTAACAGCAGCGGCACGACAAACCCCGCTGGGAGCAAGGCCAAATAGGGAGCGAGCGGTGGCCCGCCGCGCTTGAGCTCCGGGTAGGCCGCTTGAGACGTCGGGAGACCGGCCGTCCCAGACAGATGACCTCCGCGGAGCGTAGGCACGCTCCGTTACAGGACCCGGCTTATCGTTCCTCCGCACCCCTTTTGGGCGGGTCAGTGCTGTGTGCACTGGCCCGCTCCTCACTTCATGCTTGAGGCCCGCTCCTCACTCGTTGCTTGAGCCCAGCCGGAGGCGGCGGTACATTCGGCCGCCGTGAATGCTTCCTCTTCTCCTCGCCCCGGATCCGCCGAGGTTCGCTTTGACTTCGAGGAAAGGGTCCTCGACAACGGGCTTCGCGTGATCCTTCACGAGGACAGCTCCGCGCCGATCGTGGCGGTGCACCTCATGTACCACGTGGGCTCGAAGGACGAGCGGGCCGGGCGGACGGGCTTCGCGCACCTCTTCGAGCACCTGCTGTTCCAGGGCTCGGAACACGTCGGCCACGACGAGCACTTCAAGCTTATCCAGAACGCGGGCGGGACGCTCAACGGCTCCACGTGGTTCGACCGGACGAACTACTACGAGACGCTTCCTTCCAGCCACCTGGATCTGGCCCTGTGGCTCGAATCGGACCGAATGGGCTTCTTTGCCCCGAGCATCACACAGGAGAAGCTTGACAACCAGCGCGCCGTCGTGAAGAACGAGCGTCTCCAGTCCTACGAGAACCGGCCCTACGGTCTGGCGTTCGAGACCGTGCTGCGCATCGCCTATCCCGAGGGGCACCCGTACCGGCACCCGACGATCGGCTTCATGAAGGATCTCGACGAGGCGACGCTCGAGAACGTACACGAGTTCTTCGACCTCTACTACGGGCCGAACAACGCCGTGCTCGTGCTGGCAGGCGACATCGACACGGAGGACGCGCTGGCGCGCGCCGACCGCTACTTCGGAGAGATCCCGGCCCGCCCGCGGCCCGAGCCGGTCGCCGTGCCGGCGCCATCCTTGGAAGGCGAGCGGCGCGAGACGATCGCGGACCGGGTCCACGTGCCGCGCGTCTACCTCATGTATCACGCGCCCTCCTTCAACGATCCTGAGTTCGAGACGGCAGACCTCCTCACCCACCTGCTGGCGGACGGGAAGAGCTCCCGACTCCACCGCGAGCTGATCTATGAGAAGCGCATAGCCGGAGAGGTGCACGCCTTCATCTGGCCCGCCGAGAGCCTCGGCATGTTCTTCGTCGTGGCGACGGCCAGACCCGGCGTGTCGGCCGCTGCGCTGGAGGAGGGGGTGCTGGAGTCGGTGGCGGGTCTGCGCGGTGGACGGCTCGATGATGAGGAGGTCGGCGGCGCGCGCAACCGGGTGCGGAGAGCGCTCGTGCGGCAGCTCAACAACGTCGGTGAGCGGGCGGACGCATTCGCGCACGCCGCGGTCCTCAAGGGCGATCCAGGCTACGTGAACGAAGCGTTCTCCCGCTATCGGGGCATCACGCGCGACGACTGCGCGAGCCTGGCGGAGGGCCTGCTGGGTAGCGAAGAGCGGATCGTCCTGCACGTAGTGCCCGTAGAATGAGCGCCGCGCTGGACCGGCGACGGCCACCCCCGGCGGGGTCGCCACGGCCGATCGAGCTGCCCGCGTTCCAGCGCTTTGACCTGGACAACGGTCTCCGGATCCTGGTCGCCGAGAACCACAAGCTACCCGAGGTCTCCCTACGCCTGATCGTGGAGGCCGGTGTGGCCGGGGAGCCACCCGAGCGCGGCGGCGTAGGGGCCCTGACCGGGCGTCTCCTGACCGAGGGGGCGGGGGAGCGCTCGGCGCTCGAGATGGCCGCGTGGCTCGACCGACTGGGCGCGGCGTTCGGCGCCGGGGTCGGCTACGATGTCGCGACCCTCTCCATGCACTTCCTGAGCGATGTGACGGGGGGTGCGCTCGACTTCCTGCGGAGCGTGGTCCGTGAGCCCGCATTCGAGAGCGATGAGGTGTCGCGAGTCCGCCAGGAGCGGCTGGATGAGATCGAGCGAAACCTCGACGAGCCGAGCGTTCTGGCCGATCACCGGCTCATTCGGACGATTTACGGGGATCACCCGTATGGCCGCCCGGCCGGGGGAGAACGGGAGACGGTGGCGAAGCTGGATGCGGGCGCCATCCGGCAGTTCCACCGCAGCCGTTACTCGGCGGAGGGGGCGGTCCTGATCGTCTGTGGAGACGTGGTAGGGAGCGCGTTGCACGACGCCGTGGCGGAGCGCTTCGGTGACTGGCCCGGAGGGTCCGAGGAGGCGGCCCCGCTCGGTGATCCGCCTGAGGTGGAGCCGGGAGGGCCCGTGCTCGTCGATCGGCCGCACAGCGCCCAGGCCGAGGTCCGCGTCGGTCGCATTGGGCTGCCGTACGGCGGAGACGACTTCTTTCCGGCCACCGTGGCGAACGCGATCCTGGGCGGAGTCTTCAACTCCCGAATCAACATGAACCTGCGTGAGGACAAGGGCTGGACGTACGGGGCCCGCAGCTCCTTCCATTTCCGCCGAGGTCCCGGCCCGTTCGTCATAAGCACCGCCGTCGAGAGCGGGGCCATTTCCGGCGCTTTTCGCGAGATCCAGGCGGAGATTCGGGGTCTGGTGGAGCGCCCGCCGGACGAAGCGGAGCTCGGGCTAGCGAAGAACGCGCTCACGCTCTCCCTGCCCCGCCAGTTCGAGACGCCGAGCCTGGTCACAGGAAAGGTGGCGACGCAGCAGATCTACGCTCTTCCGCCGGAGTATTGGGAGACGTACGTGGATCGAGTCGAGGAGGTCACGCGCGAACAGGTCGTCGAGGTTACGAGGTCGAGGCTGGAACCCGAGTCGATGACACTCCTGGCCGTGGCGGCCGAGAGCGACGTACGCCCCGCGCTCGAGGAGCTCGGAGAGGTGCGCGTAGAGTCTGCCGAGCCTTGACTTTCGGGACTTCTTCGGCTATCTTCGCGTCTGATTCTTCGTGGCCGGCAGTATCGAGGAGCCCAGACTGAACCGTCCCGATGCGGGCCAACTGGATAGCTGCGTCGTGTATCGGGGCAGTTTCTTTGATGTTCACCGCGACCGCGTTCGCCTGCCGGATGGCTCCGTAGCGGAGCTAGAGATCCTTCGGCACCCTGGCGCCGTGGCCGTACTTCCCGTCTACAGGCCGGGGGAGTTGTCCGGCGGTGCTGAGACCGCGGTGGTTCTCCTGCGCCAGTACCGCTATGCCGCCGGCGGCTACGTGTGGGAGGTTCCGGCAGGAAAGCTCGAGGCGGGCGAGCCTCCGGAGGTGTGCGCGAGGCGGGAGCTGGAGGAGGAGGCTGGGTTGCTGGCCGCCGAGTTGGTGAAGCTCACCTCCATCTACACGACGCCGGGCTTCACGGACGAGCGGATCGTGCTCTACCTGGGGCTGGGGCTCTCCCCGGGAGAGCAGGCGCTCGAAAGCACGGAGTTCATCGAGACGGAGACGTTGCCGGTATCGGAGGCCCTCCGTCTCGTGGAGGATGGCGTGATCACCGACTCGAAAACGGTGTGCACCCTCCTGTTCGCGACGCGCTTTGCCGGGCTTGCCAACCGGTGATCGAGGACCTGGGTGCTTCCGGGTCCGATGTGACAAACAGTGACGTTCATGCGTCCTATAGAGTGGGTAGGGGACGCAGCAGCCGTTTTGGCAGTGTTGGAGACCCGATGTCGGACATAGATGGATCGGCCCGCCGACCGGCGGGCGACGGAGAGAGGATTGTGCGGATGCCGAACTCGCTTGCGGTCCAGCAGGTCAAGGGGGAGCAGCAGCCCAGGCGCGCGCTCAAGGAGCTGAGCGACGCCGAGCTCGTGGCCAGATACCTCGAGGGCCAGCGCTTTGCGTTCGAGGAGCTGGTCGGGCGATATCAGGACCGACTGCTCAACTTCATATACAGGACGATCGGAGACCGGGACCGCTCGGAGGACCTGGTCCAGGAGACCTTCGTGCGGGTGTACCGGCACCTGCATCGGTTCGACCCGACAAAAAAGTTCTCGACCTGGATCTATACGATCGCGAGCAACCTGGCGAAGAATGAGCTGCGCAACCGCTCGCGCAACCCGATGGTACTGTTCCAGGCCATCAAGAAGAACTGGGATGCCGACCATCGTCCGCTGCAGTGGGAGGACCGCTCGTACGCGCCGGACGATCTCTTCCGGAAGCGGCATCTTCGAGCGCAGGTGGAGAAGGCGGTTGAGGAGTTGCCGGAGCATCACCGCGTGGTCTTCGTGCTCCGAGAGATGGAGGGGAAGACCTACGAGGAGATCTCCGAGATCACGGGCGTAACGCTGGGCACCGTGAAGTCCCGGCTGAATCGCGCCCGGAACAAGTTCGCGGGCATTATCGCTCCGATGCTCGAGTAGCGTGACGGGGCGGACGCCGGCACACCGCCAGGGCGGCCTCGCAGGCCGCCTTTTTTTCGTGGAACACCCCCTACCCACACGAGTAAGAACCCGCCGGTTCCCAAGACCGTAGACATGTTGGTTTTGCACCTCTGAGAAGAGGTCGGAACGGTTCTGCGAGGGCGCTCGCGCCCGCGGGAGAGCAAGGGTAGGTCGCGATGGATTGCGAGGATTTTCTCAAAGGCTACTCCGATTGGCTGGACGGTCTTGAAACGTCTCAAGACCATCGCCGTTTCGAGCTCCACCTCCAACGGTGTCGAGCCTGCGCTCGGTACGACCGGGTGGTCAAGCAGGGCACCCACTTGTTCCGGGAGCTACCGCGACCCGATGCCTCGCCCGATTTTATCCCCCGCCTTCGGCACCGTCTTTACCATATCGATGATCATGCCGTGCTCGGCGCGCGTCCCGGGGGAAGCGCGGCGCTTGTCGCCGTGGCGGCGGTCGGCCTGCTGGCGATCGTGTGGCTGCCGTTCGCGAGCCGCATCCCGGTCGAGGTGGAGTTGGCACCGGTGTCCGTCAGCGCGCCCGCGCCCGCAACGGAGGTACCATCCCTGTTCAGCAACGGCCCCTTCGTCACTCCGGTCGTCTACCAGAGAGCCGTGCTCTACCAGGGAGCGGTGCTCTACCAGAAAGCGGTGCTCTACCAGGGAGCCGGCTTGCCGAGCGTCGAAACCGCGATCTGGTTGCCGCGTGACGAGAGATTCGATGCGATGCTTCTGCAGAGGGGACTCTCCTCCCGAGAGGGCGATTCCCGGCGCTAACAGGACCGACGGGTCGGCCGTTTCGAGCCTCGCGGTCCCTCACCCACAGCACGATCGAAGCACCGATGGCCCTGCCACCGGATAGCGAGTTGGAGAAGGTGCTTGGCCGCGGCGATGTGGAAGGCGCCTTTTTCTTGTGCGGTGACGCCCCCCAGCAGCGAGACTCGGCCATGCGCAGCATCGTCGAGAGCGCGCTGGATCCGGCGACCGCCGATTTCAACCTGGATCGGTTTCGGGCCGACGAGGTGGACGCCGATTCGCTCGCGGGTGCCCTCCACACGCCCCCGATGTTGGCCGAGCGTCGCGTGGTCGTGCTCACGGAGGCGCAGGAGCTGGGAGCCGGCGCTGCGAAGGTCGTCGAAGCGGTGCTCGAGGCCTTGCCGGATCGGCTCACCTTCGTGATCACGGCGGGGCCCGCCTCGGGGAAGAAGGCGGAGAAGACCCTCGATCGAATCTCCCGGCGGTGCAGGCGTTACGAGTGGCGGGTTCCGCGGGAGGAGGAGCTGCCCGGATGGCTCCTGGAGCGCGCGAGAAGCGGCCACGGCTACGAGCTGACAGAGGACGCGGCGCAGGCGCTGGCCGACGCGGTCGGGCCCGAGCTCGGCTTGCTGGAGAGCGAGCTGGAGAAGCTCGGTCACTCCGTCCAGGACGGGCGAGTCTCTCTCGACGCGGTTCGGGATCTCGTGCCCAACGTGCGTCGCGTCAACCGATGGGAGTGGCTCGACCTAGTGGCGTCACGGCAGTACCCGGCGGCGCTCACCTCGCTTCCGACCCTTCTCTCCGACAGCCGGGAGACGGCCGTCGGGCTGCTCGCCGCCATGATCGATCAGCACCTCTGTCTGGGGGTGGCATCCGAGGGTGGCGCCGGCCTGCTGAGCCGAGCCCTGAGCGAAGCCGGCAAGTCGTACCTGAAGTGGAAGGCCCGGAACTTCGAGCGGCAGGCTCGGGGATGGACCGGTGAGGAGCTGGAGAGCGCACTTGGCCTGATGCGGAGAGCCGATTGGCGCGCGAAGTCCGGGGTCACCGATCGGGCCGTCCTCGAGGAGCTTCTCCACTCGCTTCGGCTCGCCGGGGAAGCTGGCGCGTGAGCCTCCCCGGGCGCCCGTGTCCGCCCCGCGTCTGCCTGGTCGCTCTGACGGTAGCCATCGCGTCTGCCGGGGGACTTCGCGCACAGGCAGCGGAGACGCCGAGTCGGGTCGAGTTGGCCCGGATTCAGGCACTGGCGGATTCCGGCCGCGTGGACGAGGCAAGGGAGGCTCTGGGCGCCTGGCACGCTTCCGGTCGCGCGCCGGGGGGAGAGGAGGCTTCGCGGGCACGGTTCCTCCGCGCCCGGCTCACCGCCGATCCCGATTCCGCCGAGGTCGATTACGTGTGGGTTGCGATCGAGGGCGGCTCCGCATTCGCGCCGGAGGCGTGGCTGCGTCTGGCTCAGCTGCGGCTCCTTCGCGGGGATCCGGAGAGGGCCCTGGCGGACTTGGAGCGCCTGAGGAGGAGCTACCCCGGCGATCCGCGCACGGCGGAGTCGTGGCTGTGGACGGGCCACGCGCTGGAGGTGCTCGGAGACCTCGAAGCCGCGTGCGAGGCGTGGGTTCGAGCGGCTCCGGAAGTGGCGAGGACCGGAGGGGCCGTTCGGGAGGCGCGGGCCGCGTGCGATCCGGGAAGCCAGCTCTTCGCCGTCCAGCTCGGCGCGTTCGGCGCGCGGTCGGGTGCCGAAACGTTGCGCGCTCGCGTCGAGGAAGCGGGAATCGCGGCCTACGTGATGCCGCGCGGCGGCGGTGGGCTCCACCGTGTGCGCACCGGTCGCTTCGTGCACATGACCTCCGCCGCGCGCTACGCTGAGCGGCTCCGCCAGCAGGGCTTCGAGGCCGTGGTCGTGCTGGCGGCCAACCCCGTGGGCTCGTCGTAGGAGGCGGACGACGATGCCGCGGCCGACCTCCGAGCTCCCAAACACGCCCCTGATCCAGCAGTACCTCGACATCAAGGCACGTCACCAGGACTCGATTCTCTTCTTCCGGGTCGGCGACTTCTACGAGATGTTCTTCGAGGATGCAGAGGAGGGAAGCCGCCTGCTCGGCATCACGCTGACGAGCCGAAACAACGGGGGGAGCGCGAACGTGCCGCTGGCCGGCGTGCCCGTCCGAGCGCTCGACGAGTATCTCCCCAGGCTGGTGAGCATGGGCCGGAGCGTTGCGATCTGCGACCAGGTCGAGAGCGTCTCGGAGGCGGAGGGGTTGGTGCAGAGAGAGGTCGTCGCGGTGGTCACCCCCGGTACCGCGATCGATGATGTGCTCCTGCACGCGCGGCGTAACAACTACGTGGCCTGCTTGGCCGGCCGGGAGCACGTTGGGGTGGCCGCAGTAGACTTGTCCACCGGCGAGTTCGAGTTGCTGGAGTGCGCTCCGGCCGAGCTGCACGACGCCCTCGCACGTCTGGAGCCGGCGGAGGTGCTCGTGGCTGCCGATCGTGCGCGAGTGCCGGAGGGACCGTGGAGCGTGACCGTGCGCGAAGCGTGGCGGTTCGAGCGGGATTTCGGCGAGGAGACCTTGTGCCGCCGCTTCGGCGTGCTGAGCAGTGAGGGCTTCGGCCTCTCGCCTTCCGCCGACCGTCACATGGTGGCCGCCGCAGGGGCCCTCGTCGCGTATCTCGAAGAGGTGCGGCCAGGCGGCCTGGAGCACCTCCGGTCCCCCTCGGTCCAGCGATCGGGGCGGACGATGCACCTCGACGAGATGACCCGCCGCAACCTGGAGCTCGTCGAACCGCTCCGGGCGGATGGTGCCGCCACGCTTCTCGACGTGCTGGACGGGACGCGTACCGCGATGGGTGGCCGCCTGCTCCGGCGGTGGCTGCTGCGTCCGCTGCTCGATCTCTCCGAGATCGGCGGGCGTCAGGAGGCGGTGGCCTCGCTCGTCGACGCGCGCCGCGTCCGCCGGACGTTGCGGGAACACCTCGGGAAGATCCGTGACTTGGAGCGTTCGGCGACGAGGATCAACGCCGGCCGAGCGCCGCCCCGGGAGCTGGTCGGCTTCGGGCGCTCTCTGGAGCAGCTGCCGGAGCTGGTGGCAGCCGCCTCGGCCCTGGATGGGCGGGCGGGCGAGCTGGCGCGACGGCTCGATCCACTGGCGGATCTGGAGAGCCTGATCGAGGAGGCGATTTCGCAGGACGCACCGGCGGCTCTCTCCGATGGAGGTGTGATCCGCGCGGGCTATTCGGAGGAGCTCGACGGGCTTCGGAGCGTGCGGGATGGCGCCGTAGAGTGGATCGCGGCGCTGCAGGAGCGCGAGCGCCGACGCACGGGGATCTCCAGCCTCAAAGTGGGGCACAACAAAATCTTTGGATACTACCTGGACGTCACCCGGCCGAACCTGGATCGCGTGCCGGAGGACTTCCAGCGAAGGCAGACCCTGACCGGTTCGGAGCGCTTTGTCACGCCGGAGCTCAAGGAGTGGGAGGAGAAGATCGTCGATGCTGAGGAACGGATCGGCGAACTGGAGGCCAGGCTCTATCGTGAGGTGCGTGAGCGAATTGGGGCCGAGGTCGCTCGCGTGCAGGAGACCGCCGGCCGGGTTGCGGAGCTCGACGTGCTGGCGGCCCTGGCCGACGTGGCGGAGCGCAACGGCTACTGTAGGCCCGATGTGGCCGACGAGTTCGGCCTGGAGATCGTGGGCGGACGCCATCCGGTGGTCGAGACGATGATGGCGCGGGAGGACTTCGTCCCGAACGATGTCTCCCTCGACCGGGACGGCTTCGTGATGGTTCTCACCGGCCCGAACATGGCTGGAAAGTCCACCGTCCTCCGGCAGGTCGGACTGATCGTGCTCATGGCGCAGATCGGCTCCTTCGTGCCGGCCGACCGGGCGCGAATCGGTCTCTGCGACCGCGTGTTCACGCGAGTAGGGGCCTCCGACAGCCTGGCCCGCGGCCAGAGCACGTTCATGGTGGAGATGACCGAGACGGCGACGATCCTGAACTCGGCTACCGAGCGGAGCCTGGTCTTGCTGGACGAGATCGGCAGGGGCACGTCCACGTACGACGGCGTGTCGATCGCCTGGGCGGTCACCCGGTTCATCCATGACCGGATCGGGGCGCGAACGATCTTCGCGACCCATTATCACGAGTTGGTCGAGCTCGCCGACCTGTTGTCCGGCGTGATCGCCGCGAACGTCGCCGTCAGGGAGCATGGGGAGGAGATCGTCTTCCTGCGCCGGCTGGAAGCGGGTGGAAGTGATCGCTCCTACGGAGTCCATGTGGCGCGGCTGGCCGGCCTGCCGAAGGAGGTGCTGGATCACGCGGCCGAGGTGCTCTACGAGCTGGAGGGCGGTCCCACCGGAATGGGGAGCCGGCTGGCCGGCCTCCGGGACCGTGCCCGCCAGCAGTTTTCGCTCTTCGACGAGCCACCCCCGGCCGAGAGGGCGACGGGCCGGCCACCCCCGACGGAGCCGTCGCGGGCTCTCGAGCGCCTGGCCTCACTCGACCCGGAGCGCATCACGCCGATCGAGGCGTTGAGCGAGCTCGCCGAGCTCAAGCGACTGGCGGCAGGCGAGGCCCCGTCCGGCGGGGAGCGCGAGGGATGAGCTCCGCCGTGCTTGGGGCGAGCGCGGTCGGTGTGCTGCTCACGCTCGCCACGGGGTGCAGCGAGACGATCCGACCGGCGCTCGGCGGTCTGGTGATCGGAGAGCGCGGCGACGCCTTTCATATGCCGACGCTTCTGAACGAGCGGCTCCCGTTCGAGTATCCAACCGATGCGTGGCGCGACCGGATCGGCGGCGAGACGGTGCTGAGGCTCCGGATCTCCAGCGACGGGATCGTCGATTCGATCACCGTGGAGAGGAGCAGCGGACACCGCAGCCTGGACTCGGCCGCGGTGGCCGGGGCGACGGAGCTCCGCTACAAGCCGGCGCGACAGGGAGAGCACCCGGTTCCCGTGTGGGCGACGCTGCCGATCCGATACCCCATGCCCGAGAGGTCCGACCAGCCGTGACGGCACACGCGAAACCGTACGCCAACGTGCTCGAGACGATCGGTGATACGCCGCTGATTCGGCTGAACCGCGTCGTGGATGGCGCCCGGACACCGGTGTACGCCAAGGCGGAGATCTTCAACCCAGGAGGGTCGGTAAAGGACCGGATCGCCCTGGCGATCATCGAGGCGGCGGAGAAGGCCGGCGACCTCAAGCCCGGCGGCACGATCGTGGAGGGGACCTCCGGCAACACGGGCGTGGCGCTCGCGATGGCCGCGGCCGTTAAGGGCTACCGGTGCATCTTCACGATTCCCGACAAGATGAGCGTCGAGAAGGTCCGGCTCCTCACCGCTCTCGGCGCCGAGGTGATCGTGACCCCGTCGGCCGTGCCGCCGGATCATCCCGATTATTACACCAACCTCGCCCGCCGTCTCGCGGAGGAGCGACCGAACACGATCGTAGCCGACCAGTTCTACAACCCGCTCAACCCGCAGGCGCACTACGAGAGCACGGGTCCGGAGATCTGGGAACAGACCGAGGGCCGCGTCACCCACTTCGTCGCCTCACCCGGCACCGGCGGCACGATCACGGGGGTCGCTCGCTACCTCAAGGAGCGAAACCCGGAGATCAGGGTGCTCGCCGGAGATCCGATCGGCTCGATCTTCTCGGCGTACCACCGGACCGGCCGGGTCGAGCCGGGAACGCCGTACAAGGTGGAGGGCATCGGCAACGACAAGATCCCCAGCACGCTGGACTTCGAGGTAATCGACGAATTCCGGCAGGTGTGTGACCGGGACGCGTTCCACATGGCGCGCCGGATCACCCGCGAGGAGGGCCTGTTCGTCGGCGGCTCGACGGGGGTCGTGGTGAGGGTGGCGGTGGACGTGGCCCACGAGATTGACGACCCGGAGGCGTGCATCGTCTGCGTCCTCTGCGACACGGGCGAGCGCTATCTGTCCAAGCTGTACAGCGACGAGTGGATGCGGGAGAACCGCATGCTCCGGCCCGAGCGGGTGACGGCCGCCTACCTCCTGGAAGCCAAGGTCGATTCGCCGCCGCTCGTCTCGGTCGCCCCGGGCTCTACGATCCGGGAGGCGCTGGACCTGATCGAGGAGCACAACGTCTCCCAGCTTCCCGTGCTGGAGGATGGGCGACCCGTCGGCTCGGTTACCGAGTCGGCCCTGCTCTCGGCCGTGATGGAGGAGCCCGCTCGCCTGGCATCCGATGTGCGCGAGGTGGCGACCGAGTCCTTCCCGGTGGTGGCGGGCGACGCCGAGCTCGATGAGATCACCAGCAGGCTCACCCGCCGCACTCCGGCCGTCCTGGTGGCCGAGAACGGGGCCGTACGCGGAATCCTCACGCGCTACGACGTCATCCACCACCTGATGCCGTGAGGATCGCTCTCTTCACGGGCGGAACGAGCGAGGAGCGGCAGGTTTCGCTGGCCTCCGGAAAGGAGGTGTTGAACGCGCTCCGGGCCCGCGGTCACACCGTGCACACGGTGGACACGGCGACCGGCTTCGTGCCGCCGGGGGAGGAAGGGGGGCTCTTTCCCTCCGAGGTCGGGACGGAGCCACCGGACTCGCTGGCACTGGGGGGCGCGTGCGAACCGTCGGCCCTGTTTCGCCTCACGGAGCTGGACATCGTCGTGGAGGCGGACATCGTCTTCCTGGCGCTCCACGGGAGCCCGGCCGAGGACGGCAGGCTCCAGGCGCTCCTCGATCTGGCCGGGATCCGCTATACGGGCACCGGATGCCTTGGCTCCGCCGTCGCGTGGGACAAGCGCATCTCGAAGGTGCTCTTCGAGGCCTGCGGGGTGCCGACTCCTCCCTGGACGCCGAGGGGGCTCGAGCCGGAGGAGGTCGTCGACCGGCTCGGGCTGCCGCTGGTCGTCAAGCCCTCGGGCGGGGGCTCGACGATCGGCCTCTCCGTCGTCCGTGCCGCCGAGGACCTTCCCGCCGCCATGGAGCACGCGTCGCGCTTCGATCCCGACGTGCTGGTCGAGCGCTACGTCAACGGCCGGGAGCTCACGGTGGGCGTGCTCGAGGACGAGGCGCTGCCGGTGCTCGAGATCACGCCGAGCCACGAGATCTACGACTACGAGTGCAAGTACACGCCGGGGCTCACCAGCTATCAGGTGCCGGCGCCTCTCGACGCCGCGGAGGCCTGGGAGCTCGGTCGACTCGCCCTGACCGCGCACCGGGCTCTGAGGCAGGGCTCGTTCGGCCGGGGCGACTTCGTGCGAGGGGACGCGGCCGGCGTGTTCTACTGCCTGGAGACGAACAGCCTGCCGGGGATGACTGCCACGAGCCTCCTGCCGAAGGCCGCCGCCGCCGTCGGCATCACCTTCCCGGAGATGTGCGAGCGGATCGCCGCCGCCGCCCTGGAGGAAGCGTGAGGAGCTCCTTCGGCGGCTTCCGTTCCTTCGGCGGCTTCCGCTCCGGTGGCGGCGCGCTCTCCGGCGGCGGCGCGCTCTCCTACATGATGACGCCCTGGGTCAAGCGTCTCCTGCTGGCGAACGGCGGGGTCTTCCTGGCGGTGAACATGCTGGGGCTGCTGCCGCTGGGTTGGGTGGTGGACGCCTTCGGTTTTTCCCCCGCACGCCTGCTCGTCCACCCCTGGTCGCCCTTCACCTACATGTTCCTGCACGGGAGCTTCTTCCACCTCTTCGCGAACATGCTGGTCCTCTTCTTCTTTGGACCGCCGCTCGAGCGGGCGTGGGGAGGGCGTGAGTTCGTCCGCTTCTACGTGGCCGCCGGCATGGGAGGCGCCCTCTTCTCGCTGCTGCTCATCCAGTTCATCGGCACGCCCACGGTGATCGGAGCTTCGGGGGCGATCTTCGGAATCCTCCTCGCCTTCGCCCTCACCTGGCCCGACGCACCGATCTACATCTGGTTCCTCTTTCCCGTGAAGGCCAAGTACTTCGTCGGGTTCATCGCCTTCTTTTCCCTGTACGCCAGTCTGGCCGGCGCGAGAGACGGGGTGGCGCACTGGACGCACGTAGGCGGCCTGGCCACCGGATTCCTGTACCTGCGCTACGGAGACCGGATCTCGTGGCGCATCGGAGCGCTCAAGAAGCGGTTAGGCCGGCGGGGGCCACGGCCCATGGCGTCGGTACCGGGGGGCAAGCGACCCAAGGGCGCGTCTCGCCGAACCCGGCGAGGACGGGAAGGAGATCACCTGGACGAAGTGGACCGGATCCTCGACAAGATTCGGGAGAGCGGTATCGAATCCCTCTCCGACAAGGAGCGGCGCTTCTTGGACGACATGAGCCGAAGATACCGAGGTTCGGGCTAGAAGGCTTCCGGAACACCGTTTTCTCTTTCCGCCCCTTCGCCTCCCGCCTAGAATAGGATCCCCCGGGAGCTTCCACTGGGACATAAGGAGGTATGGATGGCGCCGTCTGCCACCGAATACGAGACTTCGCAGCTTCGAAACGTCGCTGTCGTGGGCCACGGCGGTGCCGGGAAGACGACCCTCGTCGACGCTATGGCCTTCATCGGAGGCTCGACACATCGTCGAGGGGCGGTGGAGAAAGGCAACGCGCTCACCGACTTCACGCCCGAGGAAACGAGCCACCAAATCTCGATCAACCTCGCCGTCGCCCCCGTGCCCTGGAACGGTGTCAAGCTGAACCTCATCGACACACCCGGCTACACAGACTTCTTCGGCGAAGCGAAGGCCGGTATCCGCGTCGCGGATGGTGCGCTCGTAGTCGTCGGCGCCCAGGAGGGCGTCGGGGTCGGTACGGAGAGGGCGTGGGAAGCCTGTGAGGAGCGGGGTATTCCGAGGGTCGTCTTCGTATCGATGATGGAACGGGAGGGTGCCTCGTTCGAGGAGACGTTCCAGCAGATCAAGAGCACGCTCTCGGCGGCTGCTATCCCGGTGGAGGTGCCGATCGGCGCCGGCGGTGGGTTCCGTGGGATCGTGAACCTCTTCTCGGGTCGCGCCCACATGTACCGGGCGGGCTCCGACAAAGGCGAGTACGACGAGGTCGAGGTCCCCGAAGAGCTGCAGGCGAGCGTGGACCGGTACCGCGAGGAACTGATCGAGACGATTGCCACGGCGGATGATGATCTGCTGGAGGCGTATCTGGAAGGCGAGGAGCTGGATCGCGAGCGCGTTCTCGAGGTGCTCGGCGCGGCGATGCGCAGGGGTGAGCTGTACCCGGTCTTCTGCGGCTCCGGTGAATCGGGCTGGGGTGTCCGGGCCGTTCTCAACAAGCTTGTCGAGCTCATGCCCTCACCCGAGGAGGCGGGGCCGTTCCTCGCGGAGAGCCGGACCGGCGATCCCGTGGAGGTGGCCGGAACCGACGGCGAGCCGTTCACGGCCCTCGTCTTCAAGACGACATCGGAGCCGCACGTAGGAGAGCTCTCTTACTTCCGGATCTTCAGCGGATCCGTCTACAACGGGCACACGGTGTACAACCCGGCCCACACGACGCCCGAGCGCATCACGCACCTCGGCACGCCGAGCGGCGCGCATCGCAACGAAGTCGCGCGACTGCACGCGGGCGACATCGGGGTCGTCGCGAAGCTGAAGGACACACACACGGGCGACACTCTGTGCGCCGAGGGGAGGCGGCTCTCGCTGCCCGGCATCGAGTGGCCTCCGACGGACATCTCGATTGCGGTGCTGCCGAAGTCCAGGGGCGAGGAGGACAAGCTTGCCAATGGTCTGTCCAAGCTGCACGAGGAGGATCCCACCTTCCGGTCCGGCTACGACCCCGAGCTCGGCCAGACGATCGCCCGTGGGCTGGGCGAGTTGCACCTCAACATCTGCTTCGAGAAGCTGAAACGGAAGTACGGTGTGGGCATCGATACGGAAGAGCCTCGGATCCCGTACCGCGAGACGATCACCCGGGAGGCGCAGGGTCAGGGAAAATACAAGAAGCAAACCGGCGGTCGCGGCCAGTTCGGCGACTGCTGGATCCGTCTCAAGCCACGCCCGCGTGGTGAGGAGTACGAGTTCGTCAACCGGATCAAGGGCGGCGTGATCCCCCACAAGTTCATCCCCGCGGTCGACAAGGGGATCCAGGCGGCTGCCGGGCAAGGTGTGCTGGCCGGCTACCCGCTCGTGGACTTCATGGTCGAGTGTTATGACGGGTCGTATCACTCGGTGGACAGCTCGGAGCAGGCGTTCAAGATTGCCGGCTCCATGGCCTTCAAGCGGGTGGCGCAGGACGCTGGGCCCGTTCTGCTGGAGCCGATCATGGAGGTGGAGGTCCGGACGCCCGAGGAGTTCATGGGCGAGGTGATCGGAGACCTCAACCAGCGGCGCGGACGGATTCTCGGGATGGATTCGCGTGGGAGGTGGCAGGTCGTGAAGGCGCGGGTTCCGCTGGCGGAGCTCTACCTGTACTCGGCAGCCGTCCGCTCTCTGACCCAGGGCAAGGGGACGCACTCCCGCTACCTGCACGGGTACGATCCAGTGCCGCCGCACGTGGCCGAAAAGGTGATCGCGGAGGCGCGAAGCGACCGGGAGTTGGCTGCGGCCGCACGGTAGGAGTAGCGGTTGTCTGGACACAGCAAGTGGGCGCAGATCAAGCGCCAGAAGGCCAAGAACGATCAGGCCCGCGGCAAGCTCTTCTCGAAGCTCGCCCGGGAGATCTCGGTCGCGGCCCGTCAGGGCGGCGGCGAGCCCCACTTCAATCCCCGCCTGCGCACGGCCATCGACAACGCGAAGGCCGAGAACATGCCCAGCGAGAACATCGAGCGGGCGGTCAAACGAGGCACGGGCGACCTACCGGGGGCGAGCTACGAGGAGTGTACGTATGAGGGATACGGCCCCGGCGGGGCGGCGCTCTTCCTTGAGTGCCTGACGGACAACCAGAAGCGGACGATCGCGGAGATCCGCCACCTCTTCGATAAGAAGGGCGGGAACCTTGGGCGTGACGGATCCGTGGCCTGGATGTTCGACCGGCTCGGGCAGATCTACGTCGATGCGGCCCACCACGACGAGGACGCGCTCCTCGAGGCGGCGATGACGGTGGGCGCCTCCGACATGCGTCGCGAGGAGGACGTGTACGTGATCACGACCGGGGCGTCGGAGCTGCACGCCGCGCAGGAGGGCCTACGCGACGCCGGGTTCGAGATCCGGTCGGCCGAGCTCGCCATGCTGCCGAAGTCTGAGGTGCTCGTCGAGGGAAGAGAGGCCGAGCGGCTGCTCGGGATGTTGGCCGCGCTGGAGGAGCACGACGACGTGCAGCGGGTCTACTCGAACATGGATGTCGACGAGGCGGCGCTGGCGGCGGCTGCTTCGTGACTCTG
>JAPULH010000066.1 GCA_027295155.1 Gemmatimonadota bacterium | reverse complement strand
CGACATCGGTCACAAGCTCGAGGATCGCACTCCGAATCTCGCTCAGGGCCTCGAGCACTTCCTCCGGATCCACCGGCTCGGCGCCGGCCCTGCGAGCCAGCAGCGTATTCGCGGCTTCCGCTCCCTGTCGAACGACCTCAGCGCAACGATCCGGATCCCTGAGGTCGCCGACCCTCAAGCCCGATCGGGCCGCCTTGTCGCGATAGGCGGGGCCGATTCCCCTACCCGTCGTGCCGATCGCCCCCACTCCCCGGCTGGACTCGAGCGCGCCATCCAGCCGTTTGTGGTACGGAAGGACCAGGTGTGCGCGGCTGCTGATGCCGATGCGTCCCTCGAGATCGATCCCGCGCTGGAGGAGCCGGTCGCGCTCCTCCAGGAACGTCCACGGGTCGACCACGACGCCGTTGCCGAGCAGGCAGCGTACCTCCGGGTAGAGCACGCCCGAAGGAATCAGATGGAGCACGAACTCCTCCTCGCCCACCCGGACCGTGTGGCCCGCGTTCGCGCCTCCCTGGTACCGGGCGACGATCGTCGCCTGCTCGGAGAGCACATCGATGATCTTGCCCTTCCCCTCATCTCCCCACTGCGCGCCGACGACGGTCACGCAGTGGACTCCGTCAGTGAACATCGTCGCCTCCGGCAGCCACGGCCGTCTCCAGCAGGCCGGCCCTTACGAGCGCCGCCTCGACCCGTGCGCGGGTCCTCGCTCCGGGCGGCCTGAGGGGAGCGCGGGGCGGACCGCCACACATGCCCAGCAGATCGAGGGCGTGCTTCACGCCGGGCACCCCGGCGCTCACGACGACGGTCCGATGGAGCGGGCCCAGAGCCTCCTGCCCGGCTCCGGCCGCCATCGTTCGGCCGCTGCGCCACGCGTCGAACACATCGCAGCAGCACTCCGTGGCAAGCAGCCCCACCGCCAGGATCCCGCCGGTCGCGCCGAGCTCCAGACCCGCGTACAGGTGAGCTCCACTCCCCACCAGGACCGCTGCCCGGCCCGCACACGCCTCGCCCAGGGCTCCCAGGTTCTTGAGGTCGCCCGAAGAATCCTTGATCCCGATGATGTTCTCGTGCTCGACCAGACGGGCGGCAAGCTCCGGCGCGAGCCCCACCGGCACGAACTTCGGCACGTGGTAGAGGATGAGCGGCACGGGAGATCGGTCGGCCACCTCGAGAAAGTGCGCCCGGGTCGCCTCGGGCGTCATCTGCTCCCGGTAGTAGGCGGGCGGGCGCACGAGCACCGCGTCGGCGCCCCGCTCCGCCGCCGCCAGGCAGGCGCGGGAGGTGTGACGGGTCGACTCCATTCCGGTCCCGGCCAGGAGGAGCACGTCCTCCGGCAGGATCGCGCGCGCCCACTCGACCAGGGCGCAGATCTCCTCAAGGTCGAGCAGCGGGGCTTCTCCCGTCGAGCCACCCACGACGATTCCACGAATCGGATGCGCCAGCCACCGCCCGAGGTTCTCCGCGAACGCCGCCGCGCTCAGGCTGGATGTCTCGGGCTCGAACGGAGTGGTGACCGGCAGCAAGATCCCGTCCAGGTTCACGGGCCTTCGGAGCTCTCGGTCACTCGGGGAAGAAGTTTCGGCTCACGAACTCGTCGCCGGCAGCCTGCTCCTCGGCCGCTTCCTCGTCCTCCTGCGCCAGCGTCTGCAAGATGAGCTCGAAGTCCGCCGGGCTCGTGGCCGCCGCCTTGGCGTCATCGAACGTCACGACACCCTCCTTGACGAGCTGCATGAGGTGCTGGTCGAACGTCTGCATCCCGTAGGTGGAGCCTTCCTCGATCAGCCGAATGATCGACTGCTGGACCTCGCCCTGGAGGATCGCGTCGCGCACGGCGGCCGTTCCGACGAGCACCTCCACGACGGGGATCCGTCCACCATCGAGCTTGGAGACCAGACGCTGCGATATGATCGCGCGCAGCGTGTCCGCCAGCCGACGGCGCACCAGAACTTCCTTCTGATCCGGGAACATGGCGAGGATATGCGTGATCGTGCCGACGGCCGTCGGGGAGTGCATCGTGGAGATCACCAGGTGGCCGGTCTCGCTCGCCTCGAACGCGATCTCGAACGTCTCAGTGTCCCGCATCTCACCGATGAGGATCACGTCAGGGTCCTGGCGGAGGGCCGACCGCAGCCCCGACCGGAAGCTCTCGGTGTCCCGCTCGATCTCCCGCTGGGTCACCGTGCTGGACACGTTGTCGTGCCAGTACTCGATCGGGTCCTCCAGCGTGATGATGTGCTTCTGGAGGTTCCGGTTGATCCAATCGATCATCGCGGCCTGCGTGGTGCTCTTGCCGACTCCCGTAGCGCCGGTAACCAGGACCAGCCCATCCGGCTGCTTCGCTATCTCGGCGAGGGAAAGGGGAAGCCCCAGGTCCTCGAAGCTCGGCACCTTCCACGGGATCACCCGCATCACGACCATGAAGGTGCCGCGTTGCCTCAGAATGTTCACCCGGAAGCGGGCTACGCCCTCGAGCTCCCAAGCGAAGTCGTAGTCCATGATCTCGTCGATCCGCTCCCGGAGGGCATCGGTGGGCAGCAGATCCATGGCGATGCGTCTCGTGTCCACCGGCGTGAACGGCTCGTCGGAAAGCTTCACGAGGTCCCCGTGGATCCGGGCCCGAAAGACGTCGCCGGCCTTGATATGAAGGGACTCAGCCCCTCGCTCGACGGCCGCGCTGATCAGTTTCTTCATCATCGGAGGATCGCCTTTCTCGTGGCCTTCCGTCTCTCGGAGCCGTCA
>JAPULH010000065.1 GCA_027295155.1 Gemmatimonadota bacterium | reverse complement strand
ATGGACGAACGAGCGCCGCTGCGCTGGCGGGAACCCCGCACGGGCGGCCACCTGTGGAGGAGCCTGCTCGAGCGAGGCGTGTTCCGGGAGTTCCTCTCGGACGTCGTGTGGGGTCGGCTGGACGTGCTGGTGGTGGATCTGCCCCCGGGGCCGCACCGTCTGGCGGAGCTGAACGAGCTGGCGCTGGACCGTACGCGCGTTCTGGGGGTCACGATCCCGAGCTCCGCGTCTCGCACGGCGGTGGAGCGCTCGCTCCGCCTGGCCGTGGAGGGTGGCCTGGTGCTGCTGGGTCTGGTCGAGAACATGGCGGGCTACGTGTGTCCGGCATGTGGGGAAGTGGGTCCGCTGCATCCGGGTGAGGCGGGAGAGTCCATCGCCCGGGCGCTGGGCACCCCGCTCCTCGGCCGGGTTCCGTTCGACGCCGAGGCGGCGGCGTGTGCCGAGCGCGGCGACATGGAAGGGCTCCTCTCCAGCGGGGCCGGCCGGGAGATCGGACGCCTGGCGGGGGTGGTGGCTGAAAGGCTCGGCTTGTGAAATTCCTGTGCATCGAGTGCGACGAACAGATGCAGTTCGGGGAGCGGCAGCTTCCCGGGGACGGTACCCTCGCAGCGGTCTTCGGCTGCCCGGAGTGCGGTCGCGAGATGGCCATGCTGACCAACCCGATGGAGACGCAGGTGGTCACCTCGCTCGGCATCAAGATCGGAGGACGGGAGGTGCCGGAGCAGCCCTTCGAGCTCGTGAGGGGCTCGCTAGAGGGCGGGCGCGAGGGCGCGTTCGCGGACGCCTCGGCCCCCGGGTCCGTGAGATGGAGCGACGCGGCCGTGGAGCGCTTGGGCGTGGTTCCCTCCTTCGTCCGCGGAATGGTGAAGAGGATCTACACGGACTACGCGAGGGAGCGGGCAATCCGCGAGATCACACCAGAAATCATGGACCGGGCCCGCACGGACCTGGGCCTGGAAGGCATGTAGACGTGGCGCTGGACACCGACTCGGCCGGCTCACCCGTGTCAGGAGCGAGCGAGGAACGGCGATCGGTCGGGGATCTGCTGATCTGCATCGACCGCGCGATCTGCGTGGGTTTTGAGGACTGCATCACGGCGGCGCCCGGGGCGTTCCGGCTGGACGCGGAGGGGATCGCGACGTTCGCGGAGCCGGAGGGGATCGAGCGGGACCGCTTGCTGGCCGCGTGCGCTGCATGCCCGGTGGACGCGCTCCGCGTGCTGGACGATGCAGGCCGTCAGATCCTGCCCTGATCGTCTTTTGACTTCCCTGGAAGCGCTGGCTATATAGTCGGCACCTCCAACGGCCGGGCAGCGAAATCTCGGTGGCTGCATCGGCATCCGCCGCCACCTTCGAAGGATGGAGGGCCGATTGTATCGAGAGCTTCTCGTTCCGGTTGACAACTCCCATCACTCCACGTGGGCCGTTGAGCGGGCGATCGAGATGTGTCACGCCTCCGAAGGTCACATCACCGCCAACCACGTGTACGCCGCCCGGCTCCACGACGTGCGCTTTCGGCAGCTGGAAACGGGACTTCCGGCTCAGTTCCAGACGGCCAAGGAGATCAAGCGCCAGCGCAAGATCCACGACAAGCTGATCGAGAAGGGTCTCCAGCTCATCTCGGACAGCTTCCTGGATCAGGTGTCGTCACGCTGCGAGGACGCCGGCGTGCCAATGATGCGTCAGCTGCTCGAGGGGATCAACTACGAGGAGATCATCCGGGAGGCGAATGAGGGGCATGGCCGGCTGCCCAGCCTGATCGGCTTCGATCCCAACATCGCCGCCAGCTACGACGGCGGCGCCAAGGTCCGAAGCGACGTGAGGGTCGGGGAGGATGGCCGCCTGGTCGCGGAGGACGAAGACCCCGACGAGAAGCTGGCGGGCACGTCGGGCCGTAGCTACGACCTGCTCGTCATGGGTGCGCACGGCATCGGCATACAGCCGCTCTCTCATCTGGGCGGCGTCGCCTCCCGCGTAGCGCGAGGGATAGAGAAGGACGTCCTTCTCGTACGGGACGAGCGGCCGCTCGCCGCCGGACGCTGGATGGTGTGTGTCGACGGCTCGGCGTATTGCTACAAGGCGATGCGGATCGCGCTGGAGATGGCCCGAGAGTTCGGGGCGAAGCTCTACGTGTGCAGCGCGTTCGACGTCGAGTTCCACCACGCCGTGTTCAACAACATCAAGGACGTCCTCTCGGTCCAGGCCGCTCGTATCTTCAAGTTCGAGGAGCAGGAGGAGCTCCACAACAACATCATCGACAAGGGCCTCCTCAAGCTGTCGCAGACCAACATCAAGCGAGCCCGGGTGATGGCCGAGGAGTATCCCGACGTGGAGGTCGAGACGCAGATCCTCGTCGGCAAGCCATTCCAGGTGATCATGCAGTGGGCCGAGGAGATCCGGCCCACCCTCCTGGTCCTGGCGCGCCACGGCGCCCACCGGATCGAGGGCACCGAGATGGGCAGCCAGGCGGACAACCTCCTCCGCATCGCGCCGTGCAACGTGCTGACCATCGGCACGACGGATGTGCGGCCGGAGGCGATCCCCTGGATCGAGGAGGACGGCGAGACCGGCCTGGATTGGGCGCCGGAGGCGGAGGTTCGTATCCTCCGGGTGCCGCCCTTCGCTCTCGGGATCGCGCGGAAGGCCGTGGAGGAGTACGTGCTCGAGCACGCCGACTACGCGCCGCCGGAGCTGCCGACCGTCACGAGCCAGTGGTTGGACACGGCGATCCAGAAGCTGCTGCCGACGCACATGCAGCTCATCATGGGAATCGGGGACGCGGAGGAGCTCGCCTTGGCCGAGGTGAAGGCCGAGGATGCGATGAGACGCACGGTCGTCGCCACGCGGGACGCCGAGGAGCTGGAGGAGCCGCTTCCGGTCGAGACCCGCTGCCCGGCGACCGGGCAGGCGAGCGAGCGGGCACGGGGGGATGCCGACCCGATCGTCTGGACATACGAGGCGTTCGAGCGGCTCGGCCTGGTGCCTCTCATCGCCCGGCCGCTGGCCCGCAACACGGTCGAGCGCTTCGCTCGCCGGGCCGGCATGTGGCGAGTCACCACGCTCGTGATGGACGAGAACAAGCAGGCCATGATCGAGGCCGACGAGTTCGACATGGACACGATGCTGGTCATGTTCAACGAGCTGAAGACGAAGCAGGTGCGTGCCGAGGCGGCCGGAGTGGACGGGATGAGCGAGGAGATGCGCCGCTTCATCGAGGAAGCGAAGGCATCGGGGGTGACGCGCTGCCCGATCCGTGATATTGAGAAGCAGATCTCCGAGTGTCCGGTCGACTTCAAGACGACTTCGCCCCAAGAAGCCCGCCAGGCCGTCGAGCGCTTCATGGAGGAGGAAGCACGCCGTTGAGAGCGCCGCTCGGCGCGGTTCTAGATGGGATCGCCGCGCCTTCGGCTGCCGAAGAACGGGTGCCTCTGGCGTCGGCCGCTTCCCGCGCCGGCGTTCCCGAATCCGTACCGCACGTCATTGCCTGGAACCTCACGCGCCGCTGTAATCTGGCGTGCGCGCACTGTTACATCTCGGCCGGCTCGTGGCACACGGAGGAGGGGGAGCTCTCCACCGAGGAGTGCTTCCGGATCGCCGACGAGATCCTGTCGATCAGCCCGGCGCCGATGTTCATCCTGTCGGGCGGAGAGCCGCTGGTTCGAGAGGACCTGGAGACGATCGTGCGTCACGCGACCGAGGGGGGCGCCACGGTCGTGGTCGGGACGAACGGGATCGGGCTCACGAAGGTGCGGATCGAGTCGCTGATGGACGCCGGCGTGAGAGGTGTGGCTGTGAGCGTCGACTCCCTGGATTCGGGCTACCACGACCGCTTCCGCCATGGGCAGGCAGCGCTGAAGGACACGCTGGCGGCCGTGGAGAGGCTGCGGAAGGCGCGGCTGGACTTCGTGGTCCAGACGACGCTGACCCGTGGCAACCGGGGGGAGATCCCTCGCCTGGCCGAGTGGGCCGCGGGGGCCGGAGCGGTTTGCTTCAACGTGTACTTCCTGGTGGCGACCGGTCGGGGCGTCCGCATGCGGGGGCTCGAGCCAGAGCAGAACGAGGAGGTGCTGGCGGAGCTGGCCCGGCTGCAGCGGGAGTACCGCGGCACCTTGATGATCCGCTCGAAGTGTCAGCCGCAAATCATGCGGCACGTTTATGATACGGATCCGAGCTCTCCGCTCCTGAACTACGGTACTCGTTGCCCGTGCGGCGTCCAGTACTGCCGGATCACGCCGGAAGGGAAGCTCACGCCGTGCCCGTACCTGCCGGTGGTGGCCGGCGACCTCCGGCGTCAGCCGTTCGCGGAGGTGTGGCGGGAGTCGGCCGTCTTCGCCCGCATCCGGGAGGACGAGCTCGGCGGGAAGTGCGGTCGCTGCGAGTACCGCCTGATCTGCGGCGGCTGTCGGGCACGGGCCTTCGCGGATACGGGCGACTACATGGGTCCGGACGAGTCGTGCGCCTACGAGCCGCCGAGCTCTCTCGCCCAGGCGATCCGGCCACGGGCCCTCACCTACGGAAGCGCCCCGGCGCGAGAGCTCCAGTGGTCCCGGGCGGCCGAGGAGCGGCTGTCCCGCGTTCCGTCCTTCGTGCGGGGGGTCGTGATGGGTCGCGTGGAGGCGTATGCCAGACGGGTGGGTGAGACGCGCATCACGCCGGAGCTGATGGAGCGTGTGCGTCGCGACATGCCCGTGGACTTCTCGAAGAGGATCCCTTTCTTCCTGCGCGACCGCTCGTGAGTGGAGCGCTCATGCGGGTGACGTGTGTCAGGCCGATACGTGTGGCCGGCGCCCTCGCGGCGGCTCTCCTTCTGCTCGCGGCGGATCCGGGTCTCGCCCAGGAGGCTCTGGCCCTGACGCCGGAGTACGGGCATTTCCCGCTGATCGGGGCACGCGGCGCCATCTGGATCGCCGCGCAGGTGCACCTGATGTTCGCTGCGTTCGTCCTCGGCGTCCCGATGTTCGCCGTGGTCGTGGAGGCGGTGGGCATCTTCGGCGGCGACCGGCGCTATGACAGGCTGGCGAAGGAGTTCACCCGGCTCCTTCTCATCGCTTACAGCGCAACGGCGATCTGGGGTGCGGCGCTCGTGTTTGCCCTCGCCACGCTCTACCCGCGGTTCTGGGCCTACCTCACGGCGATCTTCGCCCCATCCATGTGGATCTACGCGGGCCTCTTCTTCCTCGAGTCCTTCACCCTCTACCTCTACTATTACGGTTGGGAGAGGTGGAAGGAGGGGATCGCCAAGAAGATGCACTGGGGGCTCGGCATCCTGCTGAACGTCTGGGGCACGATCGTCATGTTCATCGCCAACAGCTGGCTTACCTTCATGATGAGCCCGCCCGCGCAGGTTACCGCGGACACGGCCCCCCAGACGGTGCGGCTGTGGAGCGCGATCGCGAACGCCACGTGGATGCCGATCAACATCCACCGCATCATCGCGAACGTGGTGTTCGGGGGGGCTATCGTCGGCGCCTACGCTGCGTATCGGTTCCTGGCGGCACGTACCGACGAGGAGCGCGCGCACTACGACTGGATGGGCTACATCGGGAACTTCATCGCGATCGGCGCGCTGATCGTGCTCCCGTTCGCCGGCTACTACCTGGGCCGCGAGATCTACGAGTTCAACCAGCAGATGGGGATCACGATGATGGGCGGCTTCATGAGCTGGCTCTGGATCATCCAGGCGTTCCTCATCGGCATTCTCTTCCTGACCGGCAACTACTACCTGTGGGTGGGGATGGGCCGGATCCCGGGAGCCGAGCGCTTCACCCCGTACATCAAGTGGCTTCTCATCGTTCTGGTCATCGGGACGATCGTGTGGGCGACCCCGCACACGATGATCGCGAGCCGGCGCGAGATTGCCGCGATGGGGGGCACGCACCATCCCTTCCTCGGCGTGCTAGGCGTCATGAGCGCCAAGAACACGGCCGTGAACTTCATGATCCTGACCACGTTCCTCTCGTTTCTGCTCTACCGCCGGGCGAACAAGCGGCCGGTCATCGGGTGGGCGCGGACGGGGACGCTGGTTCAGGGTGCGGCGTTCGCGCTCGCGGCCGGAATCGTCCTCTTCTACGGGATCTACGGCTACTTCGTCTCGGCCATCGTCCGCATCGGGTTCAGCGTCTACCAGGTGCTTGCTGTGCTGGCCTGCATCCTGGTCGTGATCACGCTGGACGTGGTGATGCTGCGTGGCGCCACCTCGCGGGGTGCGATCCGTTGGGGACAGATGCCGGAGCGCTCCCAGTATGCGCTGTTCATTCTCGCTGTGACGTTCACATGGCTGATGGGCCTTATGGGCTTCGCGCGCAGCGGCATCCGCCAGCACTGGCACGTGTTCGAGGTGATCCGCGACACCAGCCCACAGGCGTTCACGCCGGCCCTCGGCCCCGCGGCGACGATGATCAGCGTGTGCGTGCTCATCTTCTTCGGGCTCGTGGCGGTCATCTTCTGGCTCGGTGGATTAGCCGAGAAGCCAATTGTCATCCCCGCCGCTGCGGGCACGGCCGTCGACTTGGGCCCCGCCGCTACGGCCGGGGATTGAGGAAGCGATGCTGCGGACGAACCTGAAGATCCTCCTCACCGTGATCGGCACCCTGGCCGTGTATACGGCCGTCGCCAACATGATTCCGCAGGTCCAGTCGGAGGTGCCCGAAGAAACGGCGATCGGCGCCGACGTTACGCCGGAGCAACTGGTTGTGATTGGGCAGGAGCTGTACGAGGGCGCCGGAGGGTGCACCGCCTGCCACGGCCTGGGCACCCGCGCCCCGGACCTGCTCGGTGTGATCGGACAGGTCTGCGGGGAGCGCCGCGAGGGTTTGGACTGCAAGGAGTACATCTTCCAGTCGCTCACCGAGCCGAGCGCGTTCGTCGTGGAGGGGTTCCAGCCGATCATGCCCGACCTGCGGCGCACGCTCTCGGAACCCCAGATCTGGGCCCTCGTGGCCTTCCTCCAGAGCCAGGGCGGCCCGGTGACCGTCACGGCAGCTGACATCCCCCGGGCCGAACTCTCGGCGCCAGGTGAGCTGGCCATCGCGGATGGTGGCGGCGCGGCGGCCGCAGACGCGGCGGTCACCGATCCGGTGGAGCTTCTTCGGACGAACGCGTGCTTCGCGTGCCACCAGCTTGGAGAGGAAGGCGTGGCGCTCGGGCCTACGTTCGAGACGATCGGCACCCGCGACACGGAGTACATCCGCCGGTCGATCCTGCGGCCCAACGCGGACACCGCGCAGGGCTTCGAGGCGGTAGCCGGCACGATGCCCGCGAACTTCGGGGATCAGCTGACGGCCGCTCAGCTGGAGACGATCGTGCGCTTCCTGTCTAGCCAGCGGTGAGACGATGAGTCGATTTCGCTCCTACCTCTCACACCCGTTCTGGGGCTCCTTGCTGGTCCTGGTGTTCTCGTATCTAGGCCTCAAGTTCGGGATCGGCTACCTGCTGCCGGCGGTCGGCGTGCACAGCGCTCCCGTGCCGAGCAGCGTGCTGCTCCAGTACATGCTCACGGTCTTCGTCGCGATCCTGCTGTATGTGAGCACGGACGAGGAACGTTGGAGGGCGTTCAAGCAGCCGATCCGCGACGTGATGGTGGATCCCGCCAGGCGCACGATGCGAGCGGTGCTTCTCGTGGCTTTCCCCGTGCTCGCAGGCTTTGTTACGTACGGCCGGGTTCGCGCCGAGGTCGGTGCTCCCCCCTCTCTCCGTTCGATCCATCCCGCGCCCCCGAACGACCTCACGTTCCGAGGCGAGAGGATACGTCTCACGAGCCTCCAGAACCCGCTGCGGGAGAGCGGTTTGCTGGAGGAGCGTGTGCGCACCGGAGGACGCTTGTACGTGCAGAACTGCGTGCCGTGTCACGGCGACCGCTTGGACGGTGAGGGGCCGGCGGCGCATGCCCTGAACCCGGTTCCGGCGGACTTCACCGACAACGGATCGATAAGCCAGCTGACCGAGAGCTACGTCTTCTGGCGCATCGCCAAGGGCGGCCCCGGCCTGCCCGTCGAGGGGGCACCCTGGAATTCCGCTATGCCGGTGTGGGAAGACATCCTCACGGCGGACGAGATCTGGTCAGTAATCCTCTTCATTTACGAGCGCTCCGGCTCCAGGCCGCGCACGTGGGAGGAGGCGGAGGGAACCGGCGAGGGAGACGAGGGCTGATGGGTCTCCAGACGCCGTGGTTGATCGCCGTGCTTGCGGCTCTGCTCGCTTCGCGCCGCTGTTGGCTCGTGATGCCTGCTCTCCTCGTGGCCGGTCAGGCAGCCGCGCAGGACGTCGAACGTGGAGAGGCGATCTATCGGACCTGGTGCCAGGACTGCCACGGCGAGGACGGCAAGGGCGATGGCCCGGCGGCGGACCGGATGCTGCCGCGGCCCCGCGACTTCGTCGCCGCGAGATACCAGATCCGTACGACGGCGAGCGGGGCACTGCCGACCGACGACGATCTGATGCGGGTGATGGGCGAGGGACTTCCGGGCACGGCGATGCCGGGCTGGCCGAACCTGAGCGACGACGAGAAGCGGGATGTCATCGCCTACATCAAGAGCCTCTCCCCGTTCTTCGAGCGCGAGACCCCGGAGACCCTCCAGCGCTCGGTAGATCCGGGAGGTGGGCCGGAGGCGGCGACGGCCGGCCGCGAGATCTTCGAGCGGCTCGAGTGCGATCGTTGCCACGGCCGGCTGGGTAGGGGAGATGGGTCCTCGGCTGCCTCGCTCGAGGATTGGCGGGATCTCCCGATCCGCGCGACCGATCTCACGGAGCCCTGGCTGTTCAATGGCGGGATGGGCGCGGACGCGATCCACACGCGCTTCCTCACGGGACTCGATGGCACGCCGATGCCGTCGAACCAGGACGCTCTCGAGGCGGGGATCGTGACGGAGCAGGATCTCTGGCACCTGGCGCACTACGTCGCGAGTCTGGGACCGGAGCGGGAGCCCGACGTAGAGGAGGTCGTGCGGATCGAGCGCCGGGAAACCCTGCCCGGCGGTCCCGACGACGAGGCGTGGGAGAGCGTCCGCGCGTTTTACGTGCCCCTCATCGGGCAGATCGTCGAGGCCCCGCGCCAGTTCTCCCCGACGGTGGACGGCGTGTGGGCTCAGGGCGTCCACAACGGCTCCGAGCTAGCGCTCCGCATCGTGTGGGATGACCCGTCGAACAGCCCTGATCCGGAGTGGCAGGAATGGCAGGACAGGATCGCGGCGACGCTCTACGCGGACGAGGTAGAGATCCCGACGGATCCGCTGCCGGATCTCCTCTTCCTCCAGTTCCCGTCCGAGGTGCCCGAGGGTCGTGAGCGACCGTACTTCCTGATGGGAGACGGACGCGATCCGGTCTACCTCTGGCTGTGGCACAGCCGGCGAGGCGCGGTCGAGGCACGCGCGGCGGGACTCGGAGCGGCCGAGGCATTAGATTCGGCCGGCTCTGGCCTCGCGGCGAGCGCCAAATGGGAGGCCGGGCAGTGGAGGGTGGTCTTTCGCCGGCCTCTGGCGACCGAAGAAGACGGGGCTCTCGGGTTTGCGGAGGGTGTCCCGATCCCGGTCGCCTTCTTCGCGTCGGATGGGAGCAGCGGGGAGACCGGGGGGCGAGGCGCCATCAGTAGCTGGTACTACGTCGTGCTGCAACCGCCCACGTCCCGCGCGGCCTTCGTCGCGCCCTTGATCGCCATGCTGGTGACAGGCGGCCTGGGCATGTTCGCGGTTCGGAGGGCTCAGAGGAGCGTGCATTCGGAGGGCCGGGGCTGAGCGCCGACCCGGATCCGTCAACAGGAGGAGAGAGGAATGTTCGACAAGACGCGCACTTGGGCGACCGTCGCGGTTGCCTGCCTTGCTTGGGCTTGCGGGGGCGGTGGGGATGCCGGAGCAGGAGGGGAGGCGCCTGCCGTGGAAGAGGCAGCGGAAGCGGCGCCCATCATCGATCCTGCCACGGCCGGTACGATCGCGGGGGTGATCGCCTTCAAGGGCGAAGCGGCCGCGCCCCAGGCAATCGACATGTCGGAGGAGCCGGACTGCGCCGACGGGTACGGGAGCGAAGGTCCGCTGACGCAGAGCGTGGTCGTAAACGACGGCCGGTTGGCGAACGTGTTCGTGTACGTGAAGGAGGGTCTCGACCTCACCTTCCCGGCGCCGCCCGATCCGGTCCTACTGAACCAGGAGAACTGCCGGTACCACCCGCACATCGTGGGCCTCCAGGTGGACCAGCCGCTGCAGATCTCCAACAGCGATCCGCTGCTCCACAACATCAACACGCAGCCGTCGCTGAACCGGGGCTTCAACATCAGCCAGCCCCAGGCGGGGATGGAAACGACACGCGACTTTGGCGTGCCGGAGGTGATGATACCGGTGAAGTGCGACGTGCACGGGTGGATGAGGGCGTATATCGGCGTCTTGGACCACCCCTACTTCGCGGTGAGCGCAGCGGACGGCTCTTTCTCCATGCCCAAACTGCCGCCCGGGGGTTACGTGGTCGAAGCGTGGCACGAGCTGTACGGCGTTCAGACCATGGACGTGGTGGTCGGCGAAGGAGAGACCGTGGAGGTCAGCTTCACCTACGACGCCGGTATGGCGGAGAACGCCGAAGTGCCGCTCGGCGAGCCGCTCGTGCTGGGCCACTAGCAGGTGGCTGAAGAACCCTGGCGGGTCGCGCGCGACAGTCGCTGTCGCGCCTGTTACCGTCTTGTGAGTCGAAGACAAGGAACGAGGAGGAAGGCGATGCAGGGGTGTCGTTGACGACGAGTGACGCTGTATTCGGCCACAATCCCCATGCGCCCTACGGGTTGCAGCGGCGCGGGGGCATCTCCGGCGTTGTCGCTCCTCCCCGATGCATACGGCATCGCCTTCGTCGCGCCGCCTTGGATCTGCGGGGCACCCACCGCAGGTGGGTCCGGCGCTCGCAACGCGACCCGCCAGGGTTCTTCAGCCACCTGCCAGAGCGAGGGGGGCAGCCATGAAATGGTCGCTTCCCGAGAACATCGCTACGTACGGCGGAAAGATCGATGCCATCTTCTGGGTGATCACCGTTGTAACGGGGATCGCCTTTGTGCTGGTCGAAGTCGGCATCATCTGGTTCGCGGTCAAGTACCGCCGCCGGGAAGGACGGCGGGCCTACTACACGCACGGGAACAAGGCGCTCGAGGTCCTCTGGACCTCGGTGCCGGCGCTGGCGCTGGTGGCGCTCGGCATCTACAGCGCCGACGTGTGGGCGCAGATCAAAGGGCGCGACTCGGCTCCGGCTGGTTCGCTCATGCTTGGGGTGCGGGCGAAGCAGTTCGAGTGGAATGTCACGTATCCGGGCGCGGACGGGACGCTCGGTACGAGCGACGACTTTGTCGTCCGCAACCAGCTCCACTTCCCTGTGAACCGCCCGATCCTGATCCAGCTCGAGTCGGAAGACGTGCTGCACTCCTTCTTCATCCCGCAGCTCCGGGTGAAGCAGGATGCCGTGCCTGGAATGACGATTCCGGTCTGGTTTGAGGCCACGAAGACCGGCGGCTACCAGATCGGCTGCGCGGAGCTGTGCGGGCTCGGCCACTATCGCATGCGGGCCAGGGTGACGATCCATGAGCCCGACGAGTACGAGCGGTGGCACGCCGAGCAGGTGGCGTCCCGGTGACGGTCACGATGCGAGAAAGGCGTAGCGTGAGATGGCGACGATCGTAGCGGAGCCGACCGGCAGGCCAGTGGTTCGGGAGCCTCACGAGCTGTCGTTCATCCGGAAGTACATCTTCTCGAGCGACCACAAGGTCATCGGGATCCAGTTCCTCTTCCTGAGCCTCTTCTTCCTCCTCGCCGGTGGGCTGCTGGCGATGATGATCCGCTGGCAGCTGGCTTGGCCGGGCCAGCCCATGCCGCTCGGGAGTCTGTTTCCGGAGACGATGGCGCCGGACGGGATCATGCTTCCCGAGTTCTACAACTCCCTGGTCACCATGCACGGGACGTTCATGATCTTTTTCGCGGTCATGCTCCTGCTCGTGGGCGTGTTCGCGAACTACCTGATCCCGCTCCAGATCGGGGCACCGGACATGGCGTTCCCGCGCATCAACATGGCCTCGTTCTGGGTGGCCGTTCCGGCAGGCCTGATCGCGTTGGCGAGCTTCCTCGTAGAAGGGGGCGCGGCCGGCGCCGGCTGGACGTCGTACGCGCCGCTGAGCGCGATGCCGGAGGCGAGCGGCGTCTCCCTCGGGCAGCAGATGTGGATCGTGAGCCTCGTGCTGCTGGGGCTTTCCTCGATTCTCGGTTCCACGAACTACATCACGACCGTCATCAACATGCGCGCTCCGGGAATGACGTGGATGCGCCTGCCGCTTACCGTCTGGGCCCTGTTCATCACGGCGATCCTGGCGCTGCTCTCGATGCCGGTGCTCACGGGCGCCATGATCATGCTGCTCTTCGACCAGACGATCGGGACCCACTTCTTTCTGCCGGCGGAAGGCGGCCAGCCACTGCTCTGGCAGCACCTCTTCTGGTTCTTCGGCCACCCGGAGGTCTACATCCTCATCCTGCCTGCCATGGGCTTTACATCGGAGATCCTGGCGAACGGGTCGCGTAAGCCTGTGTTCGGCTATCACGCCATGGTCGGTGCGCTCGTGTCGATCGCTGTCCTCGGGTTCATGGTGTGGGGACACCACATGTTCCAGAGCGGGATGAACCCGTTGCTGGCTACGAGCTTCATGGTGTCGACGATGGTGATCGCGGTCCCATCGGCGATCAAGACGTTCAACTGGATGGGCACGATGTGGAGGGGGAACCTGCACTTCCACACGCCGATGCTGTTCGCCATTGGCTTCGTGATGCTGTTCGTGATCGGAGGGTTGAGCGGCATCTTCATGGCGTCTGCCCCCTTCGACATCTTCATCCACGACACGTACTTCATCGTGGCCCACATCCACTACGTGCTCTTCGGGGGCGCCCTCTTCGGGATCTTCGCGGCGATCTACTACTGGTTCCCGAAGATGTTCGGGCGGATGATGAACGAGAAGCTGGGGAAGGTCCACTTCGCCCTCACGTTCCTCTTCTTCAACCTGGTGTTCTTCCCGATGCACACCCAGGGGCTGGCGGGGATGATGCGCCGCCTCTACCAGACCACCGGCTACGAGCACCTCGAGGGGCTCCAGTGGACGCACGTGCTGATCACGATCAGCGCGTTCGGCCTCTTCCTGTCGGGGATGCTCTTCGCCGTGAACTTCGCGTGGAGCCTCTTCCGAGGCCCGAAGGCGCCAGCCAACCCATGGAACGCCACGACGCTGGAGTGGCAGACGCCCTCGCCGCCGATGCACGGCAACTGGGAGGAAGTTCCGGTGGTGTACCATGGACCGCACGAGTACAGCCACCCGGACGTGGCCGACAAGGACTGGCTGGCGCAGAACGAGCGTCCGGACGTCGTGTCGCCGGCGAGGCCTTGATGGCCGGCGCCGTGACGTACTACGCGGGCCGGGCTCCAGAGAGAGGCCTGGCCGTCTACACGCAGAAGGTCGGGATGTGGGTGTTCCTGGCTTCGGAGGTGATGTTCTTCACCTCCCTGATCGGCTCGTACATCATCCTTCGCTTTGGCGCCTCGGAGACGTGGCCCCTGCCGGGCGAGGTATTGAATATCCCCATCACCGCGATCAACACCTTCATCCTGATCTGCAGCAGCGTGACGATGGTGAAGGCGTTCGCCGCGGCGGAGGTGGGAGACAAGCGCGGGACGAGGCTGTTCACCCTGGCCACGGCGCTGATCGGCTCGACGTTCCTCGGCGTACAGATCTTGGAGTACCGGGAACTGCTCCACGAGGGCTTCGGGCCGTCGTCCGGGCTGTACGGGTCCACCTTCTACACGATGACCGGCTTCCACGGCTTTCACGTCTTCAGCGGCGTCTGCTGCCTGTTCTGGGCGTCGTGGAAGGCGTTTCGCGGTGGCTACGACAACCGCGCCTACAAGGGCCTCGAGGTGCTCGGCCTGTACTGGCACTTCGTGGATCTGGTATGGATCATTCTGTTCACGGTCGTCTACCTCATCTGAGCACGGGAGACCACGTGGAAAGCACCGAGACCGCGCACGAGCATCCGGGCGGCCAGGCCATGGCCGGAGACGAAGCTGGGCACGAGGAGAGCCACGCTCATCCGCGCTACATGCTGGTGTGGCTCTGGCTGGCGTTGCTCACCGTCGCGGAGGTCGCGATCGTGTGGTTCGCCTTCCTTCCCAGGGTCTGGATCGTCGTCATGCTTCTGTTCATGGCCGTGTGGAAGGCGCTGCTGGTAGCCCTCTACTTCATGCACCTGAGGTTCGAGCCTAGACGCGTGGCGCTCCTAGCGGCCTCGCCGCTCCCGCTCGCCGTTCTTCTGATCCTGGCCGTCATGATGGAGTATCGGTGAGGTGAATCCTGCTGAGACGGCCGAGCTGAGGGCCGCGGCGCAGGGGTACGAAGCGGCGACGGGCGGCCGTGTGGCGGTTCGGCGGCCCGGCGTGGCGCACGCGGCCGATTTCCTCGCGCTCACCAAGCCGCGCATCACCGTGTTTGTGCTGCTCGCCGCCGCCACCGGTTTCTTCCTCGGATCGGCGGGGGGCGTCGATCTCCTTCTCCTGCTCAACACCCTCTTCGGAACCGCGCTGGTCGCCGCCGGCACGAACGGCTTCAACCACGTATTGGAGCGGGATGTCGACGCGCTCATGGTACGGACCCGGAACCGCCCGATCCCATCAGGACGCTTATCGCCTCGGGCGGGGGCCGTTTTCTCAGGACTGGCCGGCCTGGCGGGGATCGCGTACCTGGCCCTGGCGGTCAACCTCGTGACCGCCGGCCTGGCGTCCGCCACGCTGATCATCTACGACCTTGGATACACGCCGCTGAAGCGCGTGAGCTCGCTCTCCACGCTCCTCGGGGCGGTGCCAGGGGCCCTGCCGATCGCGGGTGGGTGGGCCGCCGCACACGGATCGCTCGGGCCCGAGGCGATCGCACTGTTCGGGCTCCTCTTCCTCTGGCAGCTCCCCCACTTCCTGAGCCTGGCGTGGATCTATCGTGCCGACTACCGGGATGCGGGGCTCGTGATGCTTCCGGTGGGCGACCCGGAGGGGCTGCGGACGCGGCACCAGGCGCTTCTGTCCGCGCTGGTGCTGATTCCGGTCAGCCTGCTGCCATCCCTGCTTGGGGTGACCGGGCCGCTCTACTTCGTGGGGGCGCTCGTGCTGGGGCTCGCCTTTCTGGGGACGGCAGGCCGCTTTGCCTGGAACGGTGGCGACGCGGCCGCGTGGCGCCTGTTCCGCATGTCGCTGCTCTACCTCCCGCTCGTGTTCGGTCTGCTCATCATCGACAAGAGCACGCGGCAGCTCGACGTACATGACCTGCCGGCGCTGAACGCCGTACTGAACGGGATCACGACCGTCTTCCTGGTCACCGGGTGGCGTCTGATCCGGCGGGGCCGGCGGCGCGCACACCGGGTGGCGATGCTGGCGGCCGTGGGATCATCCGCGGCCTTCCTGGTGAGCTATCTGGTCTACCACTTCCAGGTGGGCTCTGTGTCCTATCCAGGTGTGGGCCCCGCGCGCACGCTCTACTTCGCGGTGCTGATCTCCCATACGGTGCTCGCCGCGTCACTCCCCGTGCTCGTGCCGATCACCCTGCTCCGTGCCCTGCGTGAGCGTTTCGACCGTCATCGGAGAATAGCGCGCGGAACCCTGCCCGTGTGGCTATACGTTTCCGTGACGGGCATCGTCGTCTACCTCATGCTCTACGTGCTCTGATGTTCGGATCTCGACGAAGCCGCCACGCGGCGCACGCGCTTGCCGCCTCGTCTCTCGCGGTGGCCCTAGTGCTTCTGAGTTACCCGACGCCGCTTGTGGCCTGCCCGTCGTGCATGGCGGACCAACAGGTCCAGAAGGCGTTCTTCTGGGGCGTGATCTTCATGATGGCGTCCCCCTGGATGGTGGTAGGCTTGATCGGTGGGGGCCTCTACCTGGCGTTCCGGCGGGAGCGCAGGGAAGCCGTGGAGGAGTTCCTCCGGGCGGAGGCGGTGCCTTCGACGATCCGAGAGGTGTCCGACGTGCGCGAGAGCTAGGAACGGCACGAGGAGGGAGCCATGGAGATTCCGAAGAAGTGCGTCCGCCACGGCATCATCGCCGGTCTCCTGGGAGGGACCGCGGTCATCGTCTTCTTTCTCTTGTACGACATCATCCAGGGCGAGCCCTTTGCCACACCGACCTACCTCGCGTCCGCGCTGCTCGATCAGGATGGTCTCGAGGTGGGTCCGTTTCTCCTCATCGCGTACACTCTGCTCCACTACGTGGTGTTCGCCGTGCTCGGGGCGGGAGCGGCCGTGCTCTTCGAGTGGGCGTCGATTCCCCGGAACCTGTTCGTGGGAGCGGTCTTTGGTCTCTTGGTATGCTCCCTGATCTTCTATCCGTCCCTCATCATCTCGGGCACGGACGTCCTGGCGGCTCCAGCATGGCCCGCGGTGCTGGCCGGCAACGTGCTCGCCGGACTGGTCCTGATCACCTATCTGCGCTGGGTGAGCCAGGCTCCGGGCGTTACGGGCGTCATGGCGCAGCTCCAGACTCACAAGACCCTGCGAGAGGGTCTGGTGGCCGGGCTCATCGGGGCGCTCTCGGTGGCGCTCTGGTTCCTCGTCGCGGACGCGCTGGCGAGGGAGCCGTTCTTCACGCCGGGCGCGCTTGGCTCGATCCTCCTGCTCGGAGCGGGCGGACCGGAAGACGTCCAGATCACGCTGGAGACCGTTCTTGGCTACACGCTCCTTCACTTCGCCGCGTTCACCGTCGTTGGCGTGGTCATGTCGGGCATCGTGACGCAGATCGAACGCTTCCCGCCGCTGATCTTCGCTCTACTGCTCCTCTTCGTCGTGTTCGAGACGTTCTTCATTGTGATGGTGGCAATGCTCGGGAGCTGGATGGTCGAGGCGCTCGAGTGGTGGGTCGTGCTGCTCGGCAACATGTTCGCCGCGATCACGATGGGTGTGTACCTGTGGCGGGCGCATCCGGTGCTCCGCGACGAGCTCACATCGGACGCGCTCTGGGCGGAGTAGGGTAGGCCGCCGTTTTTGTACCGGAGGTTAGGGCCCACTCCGCGGACCCGCCTTCGGCGGGTACCCGCTGACGCCTGATCTTCGGAGCCTTCTCGCTTCGGTCCGGGGTCTCCTCAGGGCGTCAGATGCTCGCGTCGCGGACCCTCGCCTCTCCACGAACGGCTGCTTACTCCGACAAGGAGGGAGGTCATGAAGCGCGTCCTGAGTGGCTCGGGATTGGCCTGGGGGGCTTGCTGGCCCTGGCGGTCCTGGCCCTCGTCTTCGTCTACATCGCTTCGTCTCGCATCATCGCGCGGACCTACGATGTGCCGCTGGTCGCTCTTGAGCCCCCGACCGACTCGGTCTTGCTGGCCGACGGCCAGCGGCTGACCGGGCGCTGGGGATGCGCGGGCTGCCATGGTGATCGTCTTGCAGGGGAGCTGATGTTCGAGCAGCTCTTCCTGGGCCGGATCGCGGCTCCGAACCTCACACGTATCCTCCCGCTTTATTCGGATGCAGAGCTCGAGCGCCTGGTGAGGCACGGCGTGAAGCGGGACGGGAAGAGCGCTTTCGTCATGCCTGCGAAGTTCTTCTATCACCTCCCGGATGACCAGCTCGGCTCGATCATCGCATTCATCAGAACGATACCGGCAGCGGAGGGACCCGAGGGAGGCGTGAAGTTCGGTCCGCTGGGCCGGTTGCTCCTGGTTCTCGGGGAGTTTCGACCGGCCGCCGAGGAGGTGGATCGCTCCGTGCCGAGAGTGCCCTATCCGGAGCCGACCGATCTGCTGGGCTTCGGCGAGTACTGGGCGATGCGGGCTTGCACGTTCTGCCACGGCGAGGACTTGCGCGGAGACGAGGAAGTGTCGGCTCCCAGCCTGGAAGTCGTGGGGACGGCGTATTCTCCCACACAGTTCGAGTTCCTGATGAGGACCGGCATCGACGTCGGCGGACGGAAGCTCGGTCTCATGTCGGAGGTCGCGCGGGACAACTTGCGGCACATGACTCCTCAAGAGGTGGCCGGCCTCTACGCGTACCTGAGAAGTCGTTTCGGTGGGGACTCGGGAACACCGGAGCCGGCGACGGCCGACTCGGCCGCGGTGCAGTGAAGAAGCGGTGGCTTGGGGCGTTGATGCTGCTGGTCATGCCCGGGCCCCTGAGCAGCCAAGAACCGCCCGCGTCACTCGAGTCCTGTGAGCCGCTCTTGGGATTGCACCGGCTGGACCCGGTCAGCGGGCTTCCCGCGAGCTGGCGAATCCAAGAGGTGCGCGGCGCAGGTTCGCCGGCGTTCGAGGTGCTCACGGGCAAGGACGGGCCGGTCCTGCGGGTGACCTCGCGGAACGACGCGGTCTTCGCCTACCGTCTTCGCGATCCTCCGCTGCGCAAGGAGGGCAACCTACTGCGCTGGCGGTGGAGGACGCGGACTCCGATCCCCGGGGCAGATCTGCGCGACAAGTCCAAGGACGATAGTCCGCTGCGCCTGTTCCTCGTGTTCTCCACCAAGCCCATAAGCGCGGGCCGGCTTCTCCGGGACGGCCAGGCTCTCTTTTACACCTGGGGCAACCTCGAGAGGGTAGGCTCCCGGTTCGCGAGTCACGTTTCGGACCAGCTTGCCGTGTGGGTGCTGCGGAACGCGGTCGAAGCCGATGGCGAATGGCGTGAGGAGGTGCGGAATCCGTTCGACGATTACCGTGCCTTCTTTGATGCCGAACCGCCACCCATTCGCGCGATCGGTGTGATTCCGGACACGGACCAGACGGGCGCCGAGACCGTCACCGAGGTGATGGGGGTGTGTTGGGGGGCTCCGCAGAGGCCTGAAGTGTCCAGGCTCCCGCTGCGATGACGACCGAGCGGACGGTGCTGGTCGCGACGCGGAGCCCGCACAAGCTGAGAGAGCTCCGCGAGCTGCTGGACCTCCCCTCCGTGCGTTTGATCTCCCTGGAAGACGCCGGGATCCCGGAGGATCCGATGGAGGCGGATCTGGAGGCGTACGACACGTTCGCGGAGAACGCCCGGGCCAAGGCCACCTACTTCCAGCGCACCACGGGCCTTGCGACGATCGCCGACGACTCGGGCCTGTGCGTGGACGCGCTGGACGGGGGGCCGGGTGTACGCACGAAGCGTTTCGCGCCGGAGGATATGGTGGAGCGGTACGGCCGGGGCGAGGCCAACAATCTATACCTCCTCCAGCGGCTTCGTGGCCTGCCGGAGGAGGAACGGGGCGCCTGGTATCGTTGCGCGATCGCTTACGAAGACGGGGAGGAGAGCTTCGTCGTGGAGGGCGGCGTCGAGGGACGCATCGCCACCGAGCCTCACGGCGATGGCGGGTTCGGGTACGATCCGCTCTTCATCGTGCCGGAGTACGAGAAGACCTTCGGCGAGCTGCCATCCGAGGTGAAGGCCGACATGAGCCACCGGGCCCGGGCGGCCCAGGCGCTGGCAGAGCGGCTCTTCGGCTAGGGCGGGCCGGGTGGGCCATGGCGACCTGGCCGGCTTGGGGGCCCTAGTCGGCCGTCCGGAGATCCCCCGCAGCGGCGCTTCCCCCCACCACCGTCAGGACGCAGGCATTCGGCTGAAAGTGGTACATCCAGTGGTCGACGCTCGGCGAGTCGATGACGGCGAAGTCGGCGGCCTTGCCCGGCTCGAGCGAGCCCACCCGGTCTTCCATCCCGACGGCGCGCGCCGCGTAGAGCGTGGCTCCCTTCAGGACCTCGGCGGGCGTCATCCGCTGGAGGTTGCACGCCAGGGTCATGGCGAAGGGCAGGTGGTAGCTCGGCGCGGAGCCCGGGTTGAAGTCCGTTGCGACGGCCACGGGCACGCCCACATCGATCAACCGCCGCGCCGGGATCGGCCGCTGATTCAGATACAGCGTGGCAATCGGCAGGCTGACGGCCACAACGCCAGCGTCTGCAAGCGCTTGAACACCGTCGTCTGATATACCTTCGAGGTGGTCGGCCGAGACCGCTCCCACCTCGGCCGCCAGCCGCGCTCCGCCGCCGTCCGTGAGCTGGTCCGCGTGGAGCTTCGGCAGCAGGCCCCCGGCCCGTCCCGCCTCCAGGATGAGGCGTGCCTCGCGGCGGGTGAACGCCGACTCCTCGACGAAAACGTCACAGCAGCGAGCCAGCCCCTGTTCCGCGACGCGAGGGATGAGCTCGTCGATGATGAGGCGGACATATGCTTCACGGTCCTCGCTGTACTCCGGCGGGACCATGTGGGCTGCAAGCAGGGTGGGAACGACGCGGGCGGGGCCCTCCTCGGCGAGCCGGGCGTAGACTCTGAGCTGCTTCAGCTCTTCGTCGATCGAGAGGCCGTACCCGCTCTTGCCCTCGACGGTGGTCACGCCGAGCTGGACCATGCGGGCAAGGAAGGCTCGGGCTCGGCCCAGCAGCTCCGCCTCGCTCGCTTCGCGGGTCGCCCTCACGGTCGAGAGGATGCCGCCGCCGGCCTCGGCGATCTCGAGGTAGCTCCGGCCGAGGATCCGCCCCTCGAACTCGTCGGCCCGCCAGCCGGCGAAGCAGAGGTGGGTGTGGCAGTCGACGAGGCCGGGCACGACCAGGCGGCCGCGGGCGTCCCAGGGCTCCTCGGTGGCGTATTCGGCGGGGAGTTCGTCCTGGGGCCCGGCCCAGCGGATCTTGCCGTCTCGCCAGGCGAGCGCGGCGCCGGGAATCGTGTGGATCTCTCCCTGCCCACCGGGAGAGCGGCAGGTGGCGAGGACGCCGATGTCCCGGAGGACCGGCATCAGGCTGGGATCAGCTCGGGCATCAGGCTGGCATCAGGCGGGCCTCACTCCACCATCGGCAGGTCGACGCCTCGCTCATGCGCCGTCTCGATCGCCAGCTCGTAGCCGGCGTCGGCGTGACGCATCACCCCGGTGCCTGGGTCGGCCGTGAGCACCCGCTCCAGCCGGCGGTCTGCCATCTCCGTTCCATCCAGCACGCACACCATCCCGGCGTGGATCGCGTACCCGATGCCGACCCCGCCGCCGTGGTGGATCGAGACCCAGCTCGCGCCGCAAGCCGTGTTGAGAAGGGCGTTGAGGAGCGGCCAGTCCGCGATTGCGTCCGACCCGTCCAGCATGCCCTCGGTCTCCCGGTTCGGCGAGGCCACCGAGCCGGCGTCCAGGTGGTCTCGGCCGATCACGAGCGGCGCCTCCACCCGCCCCGTTCGCACGAGGTGGTTGAAGCGGAGGCCCAGCTCGGCCCGCTCCCCGTACTCGAGCCAGCAGATGCGGGCCGGGAGCCCCTGGAACTTCACCAGCTTCCCGGCCTTCTCGATCCACCGGCGCAGGCTCTCCTTCTCGGGGAAGGTCTCGAGGACCACGCGGTCGGTCTCGTAGATGTCCTCCGGTCTTCCGGAGAGCGCGGCCCAGCGGAACGGCCCAGCGCCCCGGCAGAAGAGGGGCCGGATGAACTCCGGCACGAAGCCCGGAATCCGAAACGCCTCCTCCATGCCGCGCCGATCGGAGACCTGCCCGCGAATGTTGTTCCCGTAGTCGAAGGTCACCGAGCCGGCCTCCTGGAGGTCCAGCATTGCCTGGACATGGACCACCATGGAGTCCAGCACCCGATCCTCATAGCCCTCCGGATCACGCTCCCGCTCGATCTCCGCCTCCTCTGGACACACTCCCAGCGGGATGTAGCCCAGGCTGAGGTCGTGAGCCGACGTTTGGTCCGTGAGTACGTCCGGGACGACGCCGCGCTCGAAGAGGCGCGGAAGGACGTCGGCGATGTTTCCGAGGAGGCCCACCGAGAGCGCCTCGCCTCGCTCCCTCGCGCCAAGCACGAGCTCGAGTGCCTCGTCCAGGCCTCTGGACATGCGGTCCAGGTAGCCCGTCTGTATCCGTCGGCGGATGCGGTCCTCTCGGACCTCGACGCCCAGGAAAGCCGCGCCGTTCATCGTGGCGGCGAGCGGCTGGGCGCCACCCATCCCGCCGAGCCCGGCGGTGACGACCAGGCGTCCCTCCAGCGACCCGCCGAAGCGCTGCCGGGCGCACTCGGCAAACGTCTCGTAGGTGCCCTGGAGGATCCCCTGAGTACCGATGTAGATCCAGGAGCCGGCCGTCATCTGCCCGAACATCGTGAGGCCGAGCGCCTCCAGCCGGTGGAACTCGCCCGCCGTGGCCCACCTCGGCACGAGGTGCGAGTTGGCGATGAGAACGCGCGGCGCCTCCTCGTGCGTGCGGAACACGCCGACCGGCTTTCCGCTCTGGATCAGCAGGGTCTCGTCGTTCTCCAGGCGGCGCAGCGTCTCGACGATCCTCTCGAAGCACTCCCAGTTCCGGGCCGCCTTCCCGGCGCCGCCGTACACGATGAGGCGATCGGGATCCTCGGCCACGTCCGGATCCAGGTTGTTCATCAGCATCCGGAGGGCGGCCTCCTGGTGCCATCCCTTGCAGCTGAGCGTTGTCCCCGTTGGGGCTCTTACGGGTCGAGCGTGGGTCGTCGTGCTGCTCATGGTGTCGCCGCCTCCACCGCCTCCACCGCCTCCAGCAGCTCCCGGGAATAGATCAGCTCTACCAGGGTCCCGATGTCCGGGCTGAGCTGTCGATCCCGCTCCAGCTTCGAGACGCGCTCCCGGATCTTCCCGTACGCCACCCTCGTCGCCCGCCCCAAGCGGCTTGGCCCGTCGCGGCGCAGGTCGATCGCCTGAGCGGCCGTCATCAGCTCGATCGCGACGATCGTGCGCACGTTCTCGACGATCTCGCGGGCGTGACGCGCCGCGTTCGCTCCCATGCTCACGTGGTCTTCCTGGTTGCCGCTCGAGGGCACCGAGTCGACGCTGTCCGGGTGGGCGAGCGTCTTGTTGTCCGACACGAGCGCCGCCGCCGTGTACTGCACCACCATCAGGCCGCTGTCGAGGCCATCGTTCTCGATCAGCATGGCGGGAAGCCCCCCGCTCAGCTCGGCCGTGAGGAGGCGAAAGATCCGTCGCTCCGCGATCCCGCCCACATCGGCCATGGCGATGCCCAGCACGTCCAGCCAGAGGGCGGGTCCCTGGCCGTGGAAGTTGCCGCCGGAGAGCGTGCCCGGCTCCTGGCCCGGGAGGTCCATGAACACGAGCGGGTTGTCGCTCGCTGCGTTTAGCTGTGTGGTGACCCGCTCCCCCAGGAACCCCAGGAGATCGCGCGGGGGGCCGAGGACCTGAGGCACGCACCGCAGGCTGTACGCGTCCTGCACGCGGTCGGGCTCTGTGTCGATCAGGTCGCTGCCCGCGAACAGGGAGCGGAGGCGGGCGGCCACCGCCATCTGGCCCGGCTGGCCGCTGGCCTCCTGAAGCGCCGGGTGAAAGGCGGCCGAGAGCGCGCAGAGGGCCTCGAGGCTCAGGGCCGCCGCGATCTCGGCGTGCGACAGGAGGCTCTCCGCATCGGCGACCGCAAGCGCCGCCGTTCCCACCATGAAGTCCGTGCCGTTGGTGAGCGCCAGGCCGTCCTTCGCCTCGGGCCTGATCCGGGCGAGGCCCGCACGGCTCATCGCCTCCTCTCCGATGAGCCGCTCGCCTCCGTACAGCGCGTGTCCGCTGAAACCCTCGCCCCCGTCCGGGGGTTCGGCACCTTCCGCTGGTTCGGCGAGCAGTACGACGGCGATGTGTGCCTGCGGTGCCAGGTCACCGCTCGCACCGAGCGACCCCTTGCACGGCACCTCGGGCGTCACACCCCGGTTCAACATCTCGATCAGGGTCTCCGCCAACTCCGGCCGCACGCCCGAGAGTCCCTTGGCCAGCGAGTTCGCGCGGACCAGCATCATCGCCCGCACGATCTCCTCGGGCAGGGGATCTCCCACCCCCGCCAGACAGTTGAGGACCAGGTTGCGGGAGAGCCGGCTCGTTTCTTCGGGACGGATCCGCCGATTGGCGAGCGGCCCGAAACCGGTGTTGACGCCGTAGATGGTACGCTCGTCGCGCTCGATCACGCCCCGCAGCCACTCCATGCTGCGCGTCATCTCGGCCCGGACGCTCTCCGAGAGCGGGGCGACGGGAGCTGCAGCGCGAGCCACGGCGGTGACTTGCTCGATCGTCAGGCTGTTGCCGTCGATCTCGATCATGTGGTCCTTCGGATCCTCCGGTGGTCGATCCCGAACGCGCTCCAAGCTGCCACAACGTACAGGCCGGACTCGGGATCGCCAGACCCGCTGGCTGCGC
>JAPULH010000064.1 GCA_027295155.1 Gemmatimonadota bacterium | reverse complement strand
CCACGGGATGTGACCAATCACTTGTGCGACATCGCGAAGTTCAAGAAGCGCGAGGCGGACTTGACTCCCGAGATGCTGCGGATGGCGTGTGATTCGTACTTCATGGATGTGGTAGAGCCGACTGCCAGCTCTGCCGGTGGCCAGGGACGCTACAACTCGGGCTCCTCGCTCGATGAGGCTGCCGAGGGGCAGAAGCCCGCCTGGCGGGAGCAGGACCGACTCGACGCCGGGTCGTTCGACGGATAGCGTCAGCCGGTCGTCGCGAAGGGTTTCGGGCGGGCGATACGGAGCGATTTCATGAGCGAGACGTCAGCCAGCCAATCCAAGACGTGGATGGAACGCATGGGGATCTCGGTGGAGGATCTCGAGCCGTCCACGTCACCGGCAAGCGCAACCGGAGGGCGCGTGGTGAGCTCGGCTTCGGCCGGGAGTCTCGCGCCCGCCGGCACATCCCCTTCCGCCGCACCGGCGGAAGGGCCGAGCGCCAGCCAGATAGCCGCCGCCTACAACGGCTACCTCGTCGAGCAGCAGGATGTGGTCGAGCAGGGCATCGGCAGGCTGCGAGAGGAGGCCCAGCGCATCGCGCACATGGATGCCGAGGCGGGAGTCCCGCTGGCCGATGTGGAGGGACGCTCGGAATCCGAGTCGGAGCTCGCGCAACGCTGCCGCGCGTTTTTTGAGCGCTGGCAGTCCAACGAGCGTCGGCGCCTGAACGACGTCGTGGCGGGTGCCGAGGAGCAGATCTCCGAGAAGCTCGGCCTGGCGTCGATTGCCATCGACCGTTTCGAGCGCCTCACCAACGATCTCATCCGGCTGAGGGCAAGGGTCACGACCCGGCGCCTGGAGGTCGCGAAGGAGATCGACAAGAGCCAGGAGACGGCCAAGGAGCGGGGCCTCCCGACCCGGGTCTATCTGGGAGCGCTCGGCTTCCTCGGCCTCGTGGAGTTCTTCGCGAACGGTCCCGTGTTCGGAGCCCTTCTCCCGCGCGACCCGCTCACGGAGCGGCAGATCCGGCTGATCGCGGAGACGTCGAGCGGCATGTTCGCGGGGGTGGAGCGCGTCTTTGGGGCTCTCATTCTGCGGCCCGACGCGTCGCTCCTCGCCGCCGGTGTGGTCACCTTTCTATGTGTGTTGGCCCACTTCTTCGGGCACTCGCTGCGCGACCTCGTGATCAAGAAGGACCAGGAGGCGAAGCGGTACGCGGTGAGTTCGCGCTCCATAGCGGAGAACGTCGTTCCGATGATTCTCTCGGGCGTCGGGCTCGTGCTCGTGCTCTTCGTGCTCTTCACGGCGCGGGTGAGGCTCGGCGAGGTTGGCGAGACGGATTATCGGCAGGACATAATCGCGGTGGAGGAGCTCAGGCGCAACGCGGGCTGGCTGCGGGTGGACGGCGACCTTCTCGCCGCGAACGAGCAGGCGAACCGGGCGGACGACCTCGAGGGGGCGGCGACCCGGCTGCGGGAGTACGCTGCGTCGATGAGCGGCCTGAGCTGGCCGATCCTCCTCTTGAACACCACGCTCGTTCTGTGCGCCATCTCGGCGGCGTACTTCCACCGGCGCGACGACCGCCGAGAGTTCTTCAACGAGAGCCCGTTCGAGGAAGAGCGCAAGGACCTTATACGGGAGGCCGAGCAAACGGCGATGGAGGTCACCACGTTCCTCGCCGAGCTCGTCCGCCGAAACCGTGTTCTGAAGAGCATCATCTCGTCCCGGCCGCTCGATGACTGGCGGAGCGTAGCCCATCAGCTTCAGGCCGTGTTGGGGCTCTACCGGGCCGAGAACGGCCGGGCCCGTGGGTTGGATCCCAGGACGATCCCGGCGTTTCGACAGCCGATCGCCTTGGAGCTGGACACCGATCCGAATCAGGCCCGCGAGCTTGTCACGCGCGACCCGCTCGAGTATGAGAAGGAGAGGCAGGCTCTCAAGAGCCGCTTCGAGGGTATTCGAAAGCGATTCGTGCAGGAGGGGATTGCCGGGTGAGGGAGACGAGGAGCGGCAGTAGACGTCCAAGTCTGTTGCTTGCCATTGGCCTGGTGGCGACGGGTTGCTTGGGTGGCGCGGCCGCCGACCGGGAGAGCGGGAGCGGGCCCGCCGAGCTGGCGATCTTCGTGTACGACCGGTCCACCAGCATCGAGGACTACCAGCTGGAGCTGGCCCGCCAGCTTACCAACCAGCGGGTAGCGGAGCTCGAGCACGGTGATCGGATCGCGGCCTTCCAGGTGCTGCAGCTCACACTGGCCGAGCCTCCCCGCCGCTGGTCCCAGCGGGTGCCGGAGCGCGAGTTCGCGGACAGGGCGATAGCGCGCGACTCGATCACGCTCGCACGCTTTCTGCAGGATGCGCGAGACTACCTGCGGCCCTTCTCCGATCCCGCCGAACGCCATAATATCGACGGAACGGATCTCCTCTCGACGTTGCACGACGTCGGCGAAGAGGTACGGGCGCATCCGGAGCAGGCGGCGACCCTATACCTCTTTTCCGACATGCTGCAGTCCAACCGTATGATCGACATGGAGGGGCTTCGGCGCATGCCGCCGGCCGGGTGGGTCGAGAACGCCCTGGCGAGCGGGCTGCTTCCGGATCTGCGAGGGCTGTGCGTGGTCGTCGTGGGCGCCCGGATGGACACCGAGGCTGCGCAGCGCGTCAAGAGCTTCTGGACGGAGTACTTCGACGCGACGGGCGCGACACTGCTCGATGAGAATTACACTCACCGTCCGGTGAGCTGGCCGCCCGATCCCTGTCCGGGCATCCAGGAGTAGGAGGGAGCCGCTCGCGCTGGTTGCGTGGGCACCGACAAGAGGAGCGAGAAATGAACAGAAAGATGCTCTATGTCATCGCGATCGTCCTCCTTGTGATCTTCCTCGCGACCCGCTGGTTCTGAGCCCGCCGGAGTAACACAAGAGCCATCTGCCGGCTCCGCCCGGTCCAGCCGGGCGGGCGGCGACTTGTCTTCTCTTTCAGGAAGACCAGGGCCGTCTCAGGCCTGCCCTCCCGATCGATACCAGCAGGACGTTGATGGCGAGCGCCATCCCCAGAAGGATCACTCCGAGCGCGATCGCTATGCCGAAGTTTCCCCTGCGGGTCTCCAGCACGATCGCGGTCGTCATGACCCGCGTCTCGCCGAGGATATTCCCGCCGACGATCATGACGGCTCCGACCTCGCTGATGATGGCACCGAAGCCCGCCGCCACCGCGGCCAGGAGAGAAGCCCTCGCCTCCCGGAGCGCGAGGAGGACGGCCTCCAGGCGGTTCGCCCCGAGGGCTCTCGCTTGGAGCCGGAGATCGACCGGAATCTCGCTCGCGGCGGCCAGGCTGATCGCCGCGACGTACGGCGCGGCGATCAGCGCCTGAGCCCCTATCATCGCCACGGGCGAGTAAAGGACGTCAAGCCGGCCGAGTGGGCCGGAGCGAGACAGAAGGAGGTACACCGTGAGCCCGACAACCACGGGCGGCAGCGCCAGGCCCGTGTTCACGAGCGCTACCGTCGGGCGCTTCAGCCGGAAGCGGGAGAGGCCGATCAGGGCGCCGGTCGGAAGACCGATGAGCGCCGCCAGCCCGAGGGCCGTGCCGGAGATGTAGAGGGAGCGCAAGACGACCTCCCAAAGATAGAGGTCGCCGGACGTGAGAAGCTTCCAGGCCTCGGCGAGCGGATTCACGGCGCCTCGGCGAGCGGATTCACGGCCCGGCCAGACGGCGGTGCGGCCTCAGCCGCATGCCGGGTCCGCCTGCTGCGGAGGCACGGATCGGCAGAGGAAGCGGCGGCGCAGCGTCGACCAGTTTCCCGGGCGCGCGTCGTCGTTGGCCACCCCCCCGTCGGCCCGAGCCTCCACGATCGTCCGGTGCGCCACGAGGTACGTTCGAAAGAGGGAGCGTCCCCGCGCGTCATGGTGGCCGAGAATGACCCGCCGTCCCCGCTCCGACGTCAGCCAGCGCCACAGCTCCCGGGCCTCGGCTCTCCGGCGGGAGGTCGTGACCAGAATCACCGAATAGATGTTGAGAAGCGCCGGATCGCCGTCCTGCAGGATGATCAGCTCGAGGCGCGGCTCCATGACGTTGAAGGTGGCGCGGTCCGTCAACGTGTAGGCCCTCCTCTCGCTGGCCATCTGAAGCAGCGGCCCCATGCCCTGACCCGTCTCCACGTACCAGGCGCCATCGGGAACGAGGGCGGCCGAGGACCAGATGTCCATCTCGCGGCCGTGCGTTCCCGAGCCGTCACCCCGGGAGATGAACGGCGAGGCCGCTCGCGCTATGGCCCGGAAGGCGCCCGCGGCGCTGCCCGTGCCCGCCACGCCCGCCGGATCGTCCGGCGGGCCGACGATCACGAAATCGTTGTACATGAGGGGGACGCGATCCTCTCCGTGGCCGCCCGCGACGAACTCCTCCTCCTCCCTCGGGTGGTGGACGATGAGGATGTCGGCGTCCCCCCGGCGACCGAGCTCGAGAGCCTCCCCGCTTCCGACGGCAAGCGGTCGGACCGCTGCTCCGGGTCGATCACGGTTGTACGCTTCGATCAGTCTGGCCAGAAGTCCCGAATCCTCGACGGAGGTCGTGGTGGCCAGCACCACTGCCCCGCCGCCACGGCCGCACGCGGCTCCAGCCAGCACGGCGATCAGGAGCCAGCTGGCGGCGGTCCGGAGCCTCACCCGTGGCGGACCCAGCGCAGCAGCTCCGGAAGGCTCGGTCGCTTTCCCCTCATCAGAACACCCACCCGGTAGATCCGTCCCGCCACCCAGGCAGCGCCCAGCAGACTCAGCACGAGGAGCGTGAGCGAGACGGCCAGCTCCCAGAGAGGAACGTGCGATATCGCCAGCCGCGCAGGGACGATCATGGGACTGAACAACGGGATCAGCGATCCCACAACGGCCCACGGGGAGTCCGGCGTCTCGATGACGCTGATCACGAGCACGAACCCGACGACAATCAGGAGCACGAGCGGCGTGACGACCTGTTGGGCGTCCT
>JAPULH010000063.1 GCA_027295155.1 Gemmatimonadota bacterium | reverse complement strand
TGGACCGCTTCGAGGCGGGCGTCGCGTTGCTGGGCGCGGAGGTGAAGTCCCTCCGAGAGGGGAAGGCGAGCTTCGCCGATCCTTTCGCGCGGGTGGAGGGCGGTGAGGTGTGGCTCTACAACCTGCATATCACGCCGTACGGGCCCGCGGGCATCGATGCTCCCGAGCCCACGCGCCCGCGGAAGCTTCTGCTCCACCGGCGGCAGATCGCGAAGCTGGCGTCGCATACGGCGGAGCGCGGGCTGACGCTGGTGCCGCTCGACCTTTACTTCACTCCTCGCGGGCTGGCGAAGGTGACGCTCGCGCTCGCGAAGGGGAAGAGAGTCCGCGACCGGAGGGAGACGCTGAAACGGGAGGTCGCAAAGCGGGAGATGGAAAGGGCTGTGAGCCGGGCCGGGAGCGGGGAGTGAAGGCGGCCAGCCTCATCGCCGCCACGCTCCTCGTGTGCGCCGCGGCGACGGCGCCGGCCCAGCCGGCGAGCGTGGCCGACATGGCGATCGATAGCCGATTCGGGTATCCGGCCGTGTCGACGGAGGATCTCGCGCGGATCGGGTTCACGGACGTTCAGGCGAGGGCGGGCGTCGTGAGCGCCATGCTGAATGGCGCCCGCATCCAGCTGTACGCCGGGTCACCCTTCTTCCGGTACGGGAAGGCCGTGTACCAGCTGCCGAACGCTCCCTACGACGCCGATGGTGCGTACTGGGTTCCGGTCTCGCTGCTCACGGGGTGGACGGATCGCAGCCCGCGGCCCCGTTCCGCAGACGTGGTCCGGCCGGCTGGAGACGTAGCGGCGGGTGGGGCGGAGCCCGGGGGCCCGGAGGCCGTGCCAGGCCGACCGATGCGGCCGCTTCGGGTGGTTATCGATCCGGGCCACGGGGGTCGAGATCCCGGCACCATCGGGCGTCGTGGCACGCGGGAGAAGGACGTCGTGCTGGCCATCGCCAGGCGTGTTCACGCCAAGCTCTCCAGTACGCCGGGGGTCCAGCCGATTCTCACCCGAGACCGGGACGTCCTCATCCCGCTGCGCAAGCGCTCGCAGCTGGCCGTGGCCCAGGAGGCCAACCTGTTCGTCTCCATCCACGCCAACGCCTCGAAGGATCGTCAGACGCAGGGCTTCGAGACCTACTTCCTCGGAGAGGCCCGGACGGAACTCTCCCGCGAGGTCGCCATGCGCGAGAACAGCGCCGTGCAGTACGAGGAGGAGGGCGGCGCGCCGCGGCCCGATGAGATCCAGTTTATTCTCTCCGGCCTGAGCCTCGCGAGCTATCAGCGGGAGTCCGGCCGCCTCGGCGGATACGTACAGAACTCGCTGCGGGGCTCGATGCGCACGCCGGACCGCGGCGTCAAGCAGAACGTCTTCTGGGTGCTCGTGGGCGTGACGGGAAGCATGCCGTCGATACTCGTGGAGGTCGGCTTCCTCTCCAACGCGGAAGAGGAAAAGCTCCTGCGCAGCGCGGCCGGCCAGCAGAGGGTCGCCGATGCGATCGTCAGCGCGATCGTGGCATACCGCGACGACTATGCGCCGCGCCTCCAGGCGGCAGGTGCCCGCTGAGCCCGGTACGCCACTTCGCTCCTGTCGTGAAGGTCCAGCACGTAGCGGAGGCCACATGGTGGCTCGAGCTGGAGAGCCCGGACATCGCGCGCCGCGCCGAGTGGGGGCAGTTCGTGATGATCGGCTTTGGGGTGGATCACCTCGACCCGCCGTTTCTCCCGCGTCCGTTCAGCGTGGGTTGGCGTTCCGAGGAAGGCCGGGTCGGCCTGCTGGTGCGCGTCTTCGGCGCCGGAAGCAGGCGCCTCGCCTCGCTGCGTGTCGGTGACCGGGCCCTGCTGCTCGGACCGCTCGGCCGGCCGTTCCATCTGGCTCCCGGCAAGCCCGTGATCTGTGTGGCGGGCGGCGTCGGTCTCGCGCCCTTCCTGTTCCTCGCGGGAGAGGCGCGTCGCGATGGCTATGACGTGAGACTGCTGTACGGTGAGGGTTCGGCGGACCGGGTGTTCGATCCGGCGCTGATCGAGCGACTGACTGGCGAGGCGCCTGTCGTGTGGACCGAGGACGGAAGCCTCGGCCATCCGGGCAGGGTGACCGATGGCGTGGACGGCGCGGGCGACCAAGCTGTCCTGGTGGGCGACCCGACCGTCCTGGCGTGCGGCCCGGCCGCGATGCTGAGAGCGCTCGCCGGGCGATCGGCCCGCGAGGGCTTCCGGCTGCAGGTTTCGGTGGAGGAGCACATGGGCTGCGGCGTGGGCACGTGCCAGGGGTGCGTGGTCCCGGGGGCCGATAGTCGATGGCGGAAGGCGTGCACGGAGGGTCCGGTGTTCGACGCGAGCGAGCTGGCGTGGTCGAGCTGAGGCAGAGCGTCTTCGGCGTGGAGTTCCAGAGCCCGGTGCTCCTGGCGTCGGGCACCTGCGGGTACGGACGTGAGTACGCGGAGCTCATCCCGCTCGACGAGATCGGAGGGCTCGTCACGAAGGCGGTGAGCGTGGAGCCTCGCGTCGGCAACCCGCCCCACCGCATCGCGGAAACGCCGGGCGGGATGATCAACGCGATCGGCCTGGAGAACGTCGGCCTCCGGAGGTTTATCGGGGAGAAACTGCCGTGGCTGAGGGAGAACCTTCGCCGGGCACATGTGCTCGTGAACGTCGTGGGCCGGAGCGCGGAGGAGTACGCGGCCGTCGTGGCAGGGCTGGATGGCGAGGAGGGGTTTCTCGGCTACGAGATCAACGTCTCCTGCCCCAACGTCGAGGGCGGGACGATGTTCGGAACCGACGAGAGCGCGCTGGCCGAGCTGGTCGGGCGGCTGCGGCGGGAGACAGAGCGGCCGATCATCGTCAAGCTGACCCCGAACGTGCCGGACATCGGCATCTACGCCCGGATCTGCGAGGAGAGCGGGGCGGACGGGCTGAGCACGATCAACACCTTTCCGGGGCTGCTGGTAGATGTCGACCGGCGCCGGCCGGTGATCGGGAACGTGTCGGGCGGGGTCAGCGGCCCGGCGATCCTGCCGATGGGCGTGTACCTGACCTGGCACGCCGCGTTGTCCTGTTCGCTCCCAGTGATCGGGATCGGCGGGATCCGTTCCGGCGAGGACGCGCTGCAGTATATCCTGGCGGGCGCCACGCTGGTCCAGGTGGGCACGGCCCTGTTCGTTGACCCCTCGGCGGCGAAGGCCGTGCACGAGGGCATAGTCGCGTACCTCGATCGCACCGGGACGGGGACGATCGGCGAGCTTGTAGGGGCCCTGGAGGCTCGAGGGCCGGTGCTCGCGTGAGGCCGGTCTATGGCAGACGCGCTCGCGTGAGGCCAGTCAGCCCGTGGTCCGGCGCCGGCGCCGCTGGCGGAAGACCAGGCCGTAGGCCGCGAGGTTCACCAGGACGACTCCGATCCCCAGCAGCACCCTGATCCGCTCCCAATCCGCCGGGTAGAGGATGAGCCGAAAGTAGTGGTCGATGAATCCGCCCTCGTATCCGCTCTCGCCGGCCAGGGCGCGGAAGCGGTTCTCCAGGGGTGTGAGGGGACACGTCCAGCCCACGATCTCGATCGCGGCGGCGTAGAGGGCGACCGGAAGATGCAGCCGGAGGAGGACCGGTTTCCAGAGGATCAGGAAACCGCCGGCCACCACGAAGAGGACGAAGCCGACATGGGCCAGCGCGACCAGATCGGCCAGCACTCGATACACCACTCGATACTCCCTCAGGAGGCTGTGTTTCGGAGCCTCGGCTCCGAGCTGTTCTACCGGGCCTGGCTTCCAGAGTCGGCGCCGCGCGCCCTTCTCGTCATCACGCACGGGCTCGGCGAGCACAGTGGCCGGTACGCGCGTCTGGTCGATCACCTCGTCCCGCGCGGCTTTGCGGTCTACGCCTTCGACCACCGGGGCCACGGCCGCTCCCCCGGCCAGCGCGGCCACGTCGGAAGCTGGGACCACTATCGCCGGGATCTGGACGGCCTCCTGCGCAAAGTACGCCGGGAGGTGCCGGACGTGCCGCTCTTCCTGCTCGGACACAGCATGGGGGCGTTGATCGCCCTGGACTACGCTTTGGAGGGCTCGCCGGAGGATGCCGTCGGTCTGAGCGGCCTCATCCTGAGCGGGGTGCCGCTGGATCCGGTCGGGGTCGCCAAGCCCTGGCTGGTACGCACGGCCCGAGTGCTCTCTCGGGTCCTGCCTCGCGTGCCGATGCGGGTGGGGCTCGATCCGGCGGCGCTCTCCCGCGAGGCGGAGGTGGTACAGAGCTACCGGGACGATCCGCTGGTCCACGCCTGGGCGACGCCGCGCTGGGGAACGGAAGCGCTGGCGGCCATCGACCGGGCCGGCCGTAGCCTCGCCCGGCTGCAGCTTCCGCTGCTGGTGATTCACGGGGGCGCGGATCGGGTGAGCTCGCCCGACGGAGGCCGCGCCCTGGCGGAGGAGGCCGGCTCCAGCGACAAGACGCTCCGGATCTACGAGGGAGCGTACCACGAGCCCCACAACGACCTGTGCTGGGAGGAGGTCGTGGAGGACGTGGCAAGCTGGATGGAGGCCCGG
>JAPULH010000062.1 GCA_027295155.1 Gemmatimonadota bacterium | reverse complement strand
GCGAACGCCGCCCGCCGGCTCACGAAGCCCGTGCGGGCCACGCGGTTGTATGCGGGGTTGAAGCGGTGCTCCCGAACGTAGTGCGACCACAGCGCGACGAGCTCGTCCAAGTCGTCATCGACGGCCTCCCGGAGCGTGCTCCCGTGGTTCATCCGGCCGGCGCTCGTCCGAAGAGGGCAGGCCGCTTTTCGAGAAAGGCCTGCACGCCCTCGCGCGCGTCGGCCGATCGGAAGCACTTGGTCTGCGCGTCCACCTCGTAATCGAGCATCTCGTCCAAGCTGGCGGCAAGGCTCCTGCGGACCGCCTCCTTGGCGAGACGGAGCGGGAGGGCCGGACGCGCGGCGAGCCGCTCGGCCAGCGCACGCGCTTCGTCCATCAGGCTGTCATGGGGCACGACCCGATTGACGAGCCCGATCTCCAGGGCTCGCTGGGCGTCGACCATCTCGCCGAGGAAGAAGAGCTCGGCGGCAAGAGCCGGCCCGACGAGCCTCGGCACAAAGTACGCTCCGCCCCAATCCGGGTGGAGGCCGATGTTGCTGAACGTCTGTCCGATCGAGGCCCGGTCGGAGGCCAGCCTGAGGTCGCACGCCAGCGCCAGGTTGGCGCCGCCCCCGGCGGCGGGGCCGTTGATCGCCGCGATCACCGGCTTTGGCATCCCCGCGATGGTCGTGACGACGCGGCGGCCCGCCTCGACGAGGGCGCGGGCCTCCTCCAGTCGATCGCCTTCGAGTAACTCGGCTAGGTAGCGCACGTCCGCTCCCGTGCAGAAGGCGCGCCCTCGGCCGGTGACGATCACCGCTCGCGCCCGCTCATCGGCCGCCAACTCTTCCAAGCCGTCGGCGATCTCGTCCCGCATCGTGCCGGCGAACGAGTTCAGCTTCTCGGGCCGGTTCAGGGTGAGCGTGCCGACCGCTCCGTCCACGGAGAGCAGGACGCGGCCGTCGTCGCTCATCCGGCCCCGTCTTCCGAGTGCACGAGCGTCGCGATCCCCTGACCGACCCCGATGCACATCGTGACGAGCCCGGTGGCAGCCCCGCGGCGCCCCATCTCGTGGACGAGCGTCGTGAACAGCTTGGCGCCCGTGCATCCCAGCGGGTGGCCCAGCGCGATCGCGCCGCCGTTCACGTTGACGCGCTCGGGGTCGAGCCCGAGCTCGCGGATGCAGGGAAGCGCCTGGGCGGCGAACGCCTCGTTCAGCTCGACGAGATCCAGGTCGGCTACGGAGAGCCCGGCCCGTTCGAGGGCCTTGCGTGTGGCGGGGATCGGGCCGAGACCCATGCAGGAGGGATCGACGCCCGCCACCGCAGAGGCGCCCAGGCGCGCCATCGGCTGGAGGCCGAGCTCGGCGGCGGCCCGGCGGCTCGTCACCAGGACAGCCGCGGCGCCGTCGTTGATTCCCGACGAGGAGCCAGCCGTCACCGTCCCGTCCTTCCGGAACGCCGGGCGGAGCTTCGAGAGCTTCTCGAGCGTGATCTCCGGGCGGGGATGCTCATCCCGCTCGACGAGGACCGGGTCGCCCCTGCGCTGCGGCACCTCCACCGGCACGATCTCGTCGGCGAACCTGCCCTCCTCGATCGCGCGCCCCGCCCGCCGCTGGCTCTCGAGCGCGAACTCGTCCTGTTCCTCACGCGTCACGCCGTAGCGCTCCGCCACCACTTCCGCCGTCTCGCCGAGAGAGATCGTCCACGGCTCGGGCATCTTCGGGTTGGTGAAGCGCCAGCCCACGGTGGTATCGGCCGTCTGCGGAGCGGCGCGCGGGAAAGCCGTCTCCGGCTTCAGCATGACCCACGGCGCCCGCGACATGCTCTCCACGCCGCCGGCGACGAACACGTCTCCCTCACCGCAGCGGATGGCATGGCCCGCCGATACGATCGCTTGGAGGCCCGAGCCGCACAGCCGGTTGATCGTCTGTCCGGCCACCTCGATCGGAAGGCCGGCGAGGAGGCCAACCATCCGGCCGACGTTGCGGTTGTCCTCTCCCGCGGCGTTGGTGCAGCCGGCGATCACGTCCTCGATGCGCTCCGGAGGCACGCCGGTCCGCTCGACGAGCGCCCGGACCGCGAGGGCCAGCAGGTCGTCGGGCCGCACGCGTGAGAGGGCGCCGCCGTGGCGCCCCACGGGCGTGCGGACGGCGTCGATGACGACGGGGTCGCGGTCGTGCGACTGTCGAGGCATCATCTGCGGATCTCGTTGCGGCCGGAAAAGGGCGAGCCTACCGGAGGTTCACCCACACAGATTTCAGCTGCGTGTACTGGTCGAGCGCCTGGCCGCCCAGTTCGCGGCCGTAGCCGCTCTGCTTGTAGCCTCCGAACGGGCTGGCCGGGTCGTACAGGTTGTACGTGTTGATCCACACCGTGCCGGCCTTCAGACGTGACGCGACGTAGTGCGCCTTCTTCACGTCGCTGGTCCAGACGGCCGCTGCGAGGCCGTACATCGTGTCGTTCGCCTGCTCGATCGCGTCGTCGACGTCCTCGAACGTGAGCGTCGCGAGGACGGGTCCGAAAATCTCCTCCCGCGCGATCGTCATCTCGCTCGTCACGTCGTCGAACACCGTCGGCTGGACGAAGTAGCCGGGCCCGATGTCGGCTCGGCCTCCCCCGGCGACGACACGAGCGCCTTCCTCCACGCCCTTCTCGATGTAGCCCAGCACGCTCTCCATCTGGCGCTTGGAGACGATCGCACCGATCCGCGTCCCCTTCTCGAACGGGTCGCCGACCTTCAGCCTGTCCGCGCCCTCAGCGACCATCCCCACCAGCTGCTCGTGTGCGCTGCTCTCGACGAGGAGTCGGCTTCCCGCCGCGCACACCTCGCCCTTCCCGTAGAAGATGCCGGCCAGCGCGCCCTTGGCCGCGCTCGGAAGCTCCGCGTCCGCGAACACGATGTTCGGGCTCTTGCCGCCCAGCTCCAGGGAGACGCGCTTGACCGTCCGGGCGGCCACCGTGGCGATGCGCTGTCCCACCTCGGTGGAACCGGTGAACGCGATCTTGTCCACGCCGGGATGGGCGACCACCGCCTCGCCGGCCGTTGACCCCCGGCCCGGAACGACGTTCAGGACGCCCGGAGGCAGCCCGACCTCGGCGGCCACGTCCGCCAGGAGCAGCGCAGTGAGGGGCGTCTCCGTCGCGGGCTTGAGAACGACCGTACAGCCCGCCGCCAGCGCCGGTGCCACCTTCCAGGAGGCCAGGTTCAGCGGGAAGTTCCACGGCACGATCGCGCCCACCACGCCGATGGGCTCCCGCAGCGTGTAGTTGAACTGGAAGGGGACCGAGACCGGAATCGTCTCGCCCTCGATCTTCGTCGTCCAGCCCGCATAATACTCGAAAGTCTGGATCGTCATCGCGACGTCGATCCCGCTCTCGAACAGCGGCTTCCCGTTGTTCAGGGTCTCGACGCGCGCGATCTCGTCCTTCCGCTCCTCGAGGCGCTCGGCGAGCTTCCACAGCAGCCGCCCGCGCGCCCGGGGGCTCATCTCCCGCCACTCGCCGCCCTCGAAAGCGTCCCGGGCAGCTCGGACGGCACGGTCCACGTCCTCGACGCCGGCCTCTGCGACCTCCGTGAGGACCTCGGCGCGGGCCGGATCGATCACCTCGAACGTCTCGCCGCTCGCGGCGTCCACCCACTCACCTCCGATGAACAGACGGCCCGGAGCGAGGATCTCCGGCACCGAGCGCGTCAACGTCGCTTCCGTCATCTTCGACCTCTCAGCGCCCGGCAAACTCGGGCTTACGCTTCTCCATGTACGCGTCCAGGCCCTCGCGAGCGTCCGAGGACTCGAACAGCTGCATCTGCATCTCGCGCTCGATCGCCAGGCCCTCCGAGAACGGCATCTCGAGGCCGCTGCACACGGCCCGCTTGATCCGCCCCACGGCCTTGGCTGCTCCCCGAGGCGGGACGAACTGCCGCGCGTACTCCATCGCCGCGGCCATGAAATCCTCGCCCTCGAGGATGTGGTTGACGATGCCGAGCTCGAGAGCCTCCTCGAAATCGAACGTGCGGCCCGTCACCATGAGCTCGATCGCCTTCGACTTCCCGAGCATACGGGCGAGCCGCTGCGTGCCGCCGGTCCCCGGAAGCACGCCCAGGGTCACCTCCGGCAGGCCGATCTTGCTGCCCCCCTTCTTCGCCACGCGCATGTCACAGGCGAGCGCGATCTCGAGCCCACCCCCGACGGTGTGCCCGTTGAGCGCGCCGATCACGAGCTTAGGCGTCTGCTCCAGGCGGTTCAGGGTCTCGTTCGCATGAAGGCAGAAGTAGTACTTGAAGTAGGGATCCGCCTTCTGGAGCATCGCGATGTTCGCGCCGGCGGAGAAGAACTTCTCGCCGGCCCCCCGGATCATGATCACGTAGACGCTCTCGTCGAAGCGCGCCTCGAGGATCGCGCCGTCCAACTCGCGCATCATCTCGTGCGTGTACGTGTTGGCGGGCGGGTCGACCATCGTGATGATCCCGATCCCGTCCTGCACCTCGTAGTCGATCAGCTTCTCAGACATTCCCGATCCTCTCCGTTTTCTGACACGCGGACCCCAGCTCTCCACGCTCTGCCCACACCACTCTTCCACTCTCCCGGTTCTACTCTCAACTTTCTTGGCTCTACTCTCTACCCGGCGGGGTTCCAGGGGAACGGCCCGTTGCTGCTTTCCTCGATCCGCATGGCTACCACCGGGCGCCAAAAGTACCGGCTCGGTCCTTGGCGGGACAAGCCGACGAGCGCGCTAACCGCCCTCGCGCCGCGCCCCCCGGATCATCCAGGGACCCCAGGCCAGCACGGGCACGACGAACACGGCGAGGAAGACCCAGGTGAGCGTGCCGTACCCCCTGGCGATCAGCTCGATGAGACCGAGCGGGGCCAAGGCGGCCGCTCCTCCGAGAAACACGACGGCCGACAGGGGACGAGCGATCGGCGGCAGCGGCACACCACGCTCCTCGAACGTCACCGCGATGCGCTGGTTCACGGCGTGAATCATCCCGGTGCCGGTCTCGATCAACGTCCCGAAGAGCACGACCTGGTAGACGATCTGGAACGCCCGCGAGCCGAGGAGCTCGAGAAGCATGTTCGCCGGAACGGCCCTGTCGAGCACCTCAGGGTACTGTCCCGCCAGGGCGAGGAAGAACAGCAAGCCCGGCAGGATCGCGATCGGACCCGCCAGGAGTCCCGCTCCCACGGCCTGCTTGCGGGATTCCAGATGGCGGACCACAAACAGGATGACCGGCACGACCGTCAGGTTGTAGCCGGCGTAGGACAATCCTCCGACGATCCAGCCGTCTCGGTCGTAGCCCGCGGTGAACGCCGCGACGATCTGCCCCCCGAACTGCCGGAAAGACCAGACGAAGAGCACGAGAAAGACGGCGTAGAGCACGAACGACCAGACGGCCAGCGCCTTCTCGATCGTGTCGCTTCCGCGAAAGAGCAGGTAGCCCACCGAGACGACGACCCCCAGCACGCCGACGAGGCGCGGAAGCCCGAAGGTTTCCTCTACGATGACGCCGGCTGCTGCCGCGATGACCGCGGCGACCAGGAGGACGAGCAGGATGTACGCGAGCTCGAAGCTCACCCATGCGGGCCCGAGGAGCTTGCGGAAGAAGCTGCGGTAGTCGAACGCACGGAAGGTGCGTGCGAGCTCGAAGCTCACGGCGGCGACCGCGCTCCAGATCACCGTGGAGAGGGTGAGCGCCAGCAGGCCGCCCACCGGTCCGTGGCTCAGGAAGAACTCAACCATCTCACGGCCCGTGCCGTACCCGCCGGCAACGACGACCGACTGAAAGAGGAACCCCGGAAGCAGGTATGTGCGGAAGAAGCGGCTGCGCATGGCTCACCCGATCGTTGACACGCTCTGGAGCGGGGCGTGAACATGGAGTCGCCGTTCAGCTGGCGAAACCCGAGTGCGCCCACGCGCTTCGGAGCATGAGGATCGAACGTTCAACGATACCAGAGTTTCTCGCCCAACGGGCCCGGTCCATGGCCGGGCGGGAGTTCCTTCGCTTCGAGGGATCGAGCCTCACCTTCGGCGAGGTGGAGGAGCTCACGCTCCGGCTCGCCGGCGCTCTACTCGGCGTCGGAGTCAGGCCGTCCGACCGGGTGGCGATCATGCTGCCGAACGGGCTGGAGTTCCCGCTCCTCTGGCTGGCGGTGGCCAGGGTGGGCGGGGTCGTCGTGCCGGTCAACCCGGGCTACGGAGAGTCCGACCTGAAGCATGTGCTGCGCGACTCCGGCGCCCGCTTGGCGATCGGTGGGCCGGAGCAGATGCCGAAGCTCGCTGCCGTCGCCGATCGCTGCCGCGAGCTCCGGAGCCTCCGCCGGGCGTCCGAGCTCTCGGAGTCCGCGCCAGAGGCGGCGCAGACCGAGGTGGCACAGGACGCCGGTCGGCCCGGTGACGTGGTCACGATCCAGTACACGTCCGGCACGACGGGCTTTCCGAAAGGGTGCCTTCTCACCCACGAGTACTGGATCGCGCTGGCGGAGCAGGTGCGGGATTCCTGCTCCGTGGAGCCTGGTGACGTGTGCCTCACGGCCCAGCCGTTCCACTACATGGATCCGGCCTGGAACATGGTGGCCGCGCTGCTTGTGGGGATTCCGCTCGTCATCCTCCCGAGGTTCTCGGCCTCCACGTTCTGGAGTTCGGTCCGTCGGAGCGGAGCCACGTTCTTCTAC
>JAPULH010000061.1 GCA_027295155.1 Gemmatimonadota bacterium | reverse complement strand
AGAGGAGGCTGGCGAGAAGCAGAGCCGGCGTCTCTCCGAGCTCAGGGCGCGGCGCGACGAGGCGGTCGTGGCTCGGTGCCTGGAGCGGCTGGCCGAAGCGGCGCGTGAGGAGAAGAACCTGATGCCGCCGATGCTGGACGCCGCGCGCGCCTACACGACGCTGGGCGAGCTCCGCTCGGCGCTCGAGGCGGTGTACGGGCGCTTCAAGGAGCCCGTCAGCTTCTAGGAGGTCGCTGAAGAACCCTGGCGGGTCGCGTTACGAGCGCCGGACCCGCCTGCGGCGGGTACCCCCACAGATCCAAGGCGGCGCGGCGACGCGATACCGCGCGTATCGGGGAGGAACGCCAACGCCGGAGATGGACCCACGCCGCCGTAACCCGTAAGGGCGCAGGGGGATTGCGGCCTCATGCAGCGTCTCTCGTCGTCGACGATGCACAGGGCATCGATTCCTCCTCGATCCTTGTCTGAGCCTCGCAAGACCCCTGCGCGTGACCCACCATACTTCTTCAACAGCCTTCTACAGTACCCCAAACAAAAAAGTGGGGCCGGTACTGCTTCCCCACTTCAAACACGGTCTGATGACCGTGAGCAGGCCAGCAGACCGCCGGCCTGTCCTCTGTCCCGATAGACTAACGGTGAGCCGTTGCTACGGCAACCAGATCTCCTCGTCTCCGACCGGGCTCCACATCGCCTCCAACAGCGGCAAAACCGCTCAGTTCGCCTCTCGCGAGCCCAAGAAAGCAGCCATCCGACCCGCCGAACCCTGACTACCCCGGTGAGAGTGAAAACGGTCCAGGTGACAGCGGGTGCACCAGGAGGACCGCGTAACCGCATCGGCAGGCACCCCTAGCGACAAAGCCTGCCCGGCGAGCTCCTCCCGCAGATCCACCTTCCCACCCAGTTGCCTCGCGTGGCCAAACGCCTGGAGCACCTCACCTCCGACTTCGTAGCACTCGCCGCAGATCGCAGGGCCGAGATGCACTCGCAGCTCGCGGGGGCTGGTTCCGTACGCCTCCCCCAGCGCCGCGATACCTCGCCCCAGGATCCCCGCTGAGGCACCCCGCCACCCCGCGTGAAGGAGCGCCGTGCCGTGCCCCGCCGAATCGAACAGGTAGACCGGCACGCAATCGGCCACCATGACGAGGAGAAGGATGCCCCGGCGGCACACGTAGAGACCGTCTGCCTCGCCCGGAGCGAACAGACCCACAGCCAAGGGATCGACCCTCCGGACCTCGCAGCCGTGGAGCTGCCGAGTCCACGCCACCGACTGAAAGCCAAGCTGGGCCGCGAGCTGCTCGAGGCGCTCGTGGAAGGAGCAGGCCTCCGTCCGGGTGGCGGAGAAGTCAGCGCCCGGAGCCGCCTCGGTGATTCCGGCCACAACGCCGGGAAACTCCGTCCCCCAGCTCTCGAGGAGATACACAGGGAACGGCTCTCCGGCCATCCGCCGCTCCGACTCGACAGCTGGAGAGATGGGCGCGGGCCCGATCCCACTCACTCCGACACCCGTTCGATCTCGGCTCCGAGAGCTCGCAACCTCTCGTCGATCCGCTCGTACCCCCGCTCGATCTGCTCGATGTTATGAATCTCGCTCTCTCCGTCCGCCGCGAGCGCCGCGATCAGCAGGGCCATGCCCGCCCGGATGTCCGGGCTCTGCAGCCTGGCGCCCCGCAGCCGCGCCGGCCCCACGACAACGGCACGGTGCGGATCGCACAGCACGATCCGGCCACCCATCGATATCACCTTGTCCACGAAGAACATGCGCGACTCAAACATCTTCTCGTGAATCAGCACCGTCCCCCTACACTGGGTGGCCAGGACGAGCGCGACGCTGATCAAGTCGGCCGGGAAAGCCGGCCAGGGCCCATCGGCGATCTTCGGGATCTGACCCCCGAAGTCGGCCTCGATCTCCAGCGACTGTTCGGCCGGCACATGGATCCCCCCGTCGACCGGCTCCCACGCCAGGCCGAGGCGAGCGAAGCCCACACTCAGTGTATCCTGAACCTCGAGGCTGACATCCTGCACCGTCAGCGCCGAGCCGGTGGCGGCGGCCAATCCGATCACGCTGCCCGCTTCCACATGATCGGGTCCGATTCGGTACTCGCCGCCTCCCAGCGTCTCCACACCCTCGATCTCCAGCACGTGCGTGCCGATCCCGGAGATCCGGGCACCGAGTGTCACCAGAAACCGGCAGAGGTCCTGGACGTGCGGCTCGGCGGCGGCGTTTCGGAGTCGCGTCGTTCCCTCCGCGGTTACCGCGGCGAGGATGGCGTTCTCGGTCCCGGTGACCGACGGCTCATCCAGAAAGAGCTCGACCCCGCCGAGCCCCTTCGACCGGAGATAATACGATCCGTTCGACTCAATCTCCGCGCCGAGCCTCTGCAACGCCAGAAAGTGCGTGTCCAAACGGCGACGGCCGATCACGTCCCCGCCTGGGGGAGGAAGCTCGATCTCACCCAATCGGGCCAGGAGCGGTCCGGCAAGGAGGACGGAGGCCCGGATGCGGGACGCGAGCTCCGCGTCCACGCGGTGCTCCGTCAGCTGCCGAGCGTGCACGGCAAGCTCGTTCGGTCCCTCCCAACGGACCTCCGCCCCCAGCAAGGCCAAGAGCTCGGCCATCGTTCGGACGTCCACGATGTCCGGCACGTTCGTGAGGCGAACGGGCTGATCGGTAAGCAGGCAGCCGGCCAGGATCGGCAGCGCCGCGTTCTTGTTGCCGGAGGGCGTAAACGTTCCCGCAAGCGCGGACCGACCCTGGATGCGGAAGTAGCTCATGGGGAAACCTAGAGTTTCACCGCTCCGACCAGCAACGAGGCCCGGGTTGAGGCGGGCGCCGAGCGCCCCTAGATTCGTTCCGGCGGCCGAGCGGGAGCCGCGGATTACCCACCTTCGGTGAGAGTGTACGGGTGAGCTTCCAAACTCTGCAGACGATTGGCCTCGTTCTCTGGATCGTGGTCGGCCTCTGCCTGATCGCCGTGGTGCTGGTGGCGGTTCCGGCGCTGCGCGAGCTACACAAATGGCTCAAGGGCTCTTCGGAGCTCGGCGAGGTGGCGCGAGCGCTGAAGCCGGGCGCCGAGACCCTGACAAAGGCCGCAGACAACATCAACTACCTCACCGCCGCCTTCCGCAGCGACGCCGACGACGTGGGCCGCACGATCCGGAACGCCACGGACTCGGCCAACCAGATCATCGACGCGACTCGGGAGCGGGCAGCCGAGATACACGGGTTCCTGGATGTGGTTCAGGAGGAGGCGGAGACCACCTTCCTGAACACGGCTTCCCTCCTCCGCGGCGTGCGAGCCCGGCGACCCAAGCGTGAGAAGCGCGAGGAGGAATCGTCCGAGCGGCGCCGGCTGGGCTGACCCACCGCTACCCCGGCGCCGGACGCAGGCCGGCGTGCGCTACCAGCAGCGTCTTCACCCCGCTCTCGTCGAACTCGATGCGAGCCTTGGTGCCCATGCCGTCACCGCTCAGCGTAACGACGGTTCCGTGGCCGAAGCGCGGGTGGGCGATGCGGCCGCCTACCGTGAGCTCGAAGGGCTCCTGGCTCTCCGAGTAGTCGTAGACGGGCTCTGGATCGGTTCCCACCGGGGTGCTGTCCACCCCCCCCATCGAGGGATCGTAACGCCAGCCGAAGTCTCCGCCGTCCACCGCCGCGTCGAGACCACCGGTCCAACCTGCCGCGGTCGCCCAGGTCGCACGCGGAGCCGATCGAAAGCTCGAGGAGCCCCATCGCCCCGGAGGTCCCACCGCCACCCCGAACATCGGGCGCTCGACAGCATGCTCCGGCAGGTCTTCCAGGAAGCTCGACGGGGCGCACGGCATCGAACTTCCGGCCCTCCATCGCCGGGCAACGTGCGTGACCAGCAGCCGGTCCATCGCGCGGGTGAGGCCCACGTAGAACAGCCGCCGTTCTTCCTCCACTCCCTCCGCGGTCTCGGCGGAGCGGCCCAGCGGCAAGAGGCCCTCCTCCACACCACCGACAAAGACGACAGGAAACTCCATGCCCTTGGCGTTGTGGAGAGTCATCAGCGAGACGACGCCTTCCTCGGGATCGTACTGGTCGACGTCGCTCAGGAGAGACACGTGCTGGAGAAAGAGCTCCAGACCTCCGCCCTCCGTCCCCACCTCCTCCTCCAGAGGCTCCCCCGAGAACGAAACCATTCCGGCGATCAGCTCATCCACGTTGTCGACCCGGTCCTCGCCGTCCTCCTCGGCCTCGAGGGCGCTGCGAAGCTTGAACGCCCGGAGGCACTCCTCTGCCACGTCGACGGCCGGAGCCTCCGGCAGAAGGGTCCGAAGCGACTCCATGCCTGCCGCGAACGTCTTCAAGGCCTTCGCGGCCGCGACCGGCAGACCCTCCACCTCGTCCGCCCGCGCCGCTGCGGCGAGCAAGCTTCCGTCGGCTCCCATGCCGGCGGCGACCCTCGAGCGGCCCGCCGCCAGCCGTTCCAGGGACACGGCACCCACGCCGCGCCGAGGCCAGCTCACGGCCCGAAGGAAGGCCATGTCGTCGGCCGGGTTGACGACAAGCTGGAGGTAGGCAAGCACGTCCTTCACCTCCCGGCGCTCGTAGAAGCGAATCCCGCCCACCACGCGGTACGGCATTCGGGCCCCTCTCAGAGCATCCTCGTAGGCGCGGGACTGGGCGTTCGTCCGGTAGAGGATGCCGACGTCTCCGAGCGTGTAGCTGTCCCGGAGCGACTCGATTCGACGGATGGTCCACGCCGCCTCCGCCCGTTCATCTCGGAGCGCGGAAACCACCACTCGACAGCCGTCGGGTCGGTCCGTCCGCAGTCGCTTCTCCACGCGCGACCGGTTGCGACCGATGATGGCGTTGGCCACCTCCAGTATGGATCCGGTCGAGCGATAGTTCTGCTCGAGGCGAACGACCGTCGTTCCCGGAAAGTCCCGCTCGAAGTCCAGGATGTTGCGGATGTCCGCTCCCCGCCATCCGTAAATCGACTGGTCATCGTCTCCGACCACGCAGAGGTTGCCGTGGACCTTGGCGAGCACCCGGACGAGGCGGTACTGGGCGTGGTTCGTGTCCTGGTACTCGTCGACGAGGATGTACGCGAAGCGTCCCCCGTACTTCTCCCTCACATGAGGATCCCCCTCGAGAAGGCGAACGGCGCGAACGAGCAGATCATCGAAATCGTAGGCGTTGCAGCTGGCCAGGATTCGCTCGTACGCAGGATACACCTCGCCGGTGACGCGAGAGAGCGGATCGAACGCGGTAACGACGTGACCCTCAGGCCCAACGAGAGCGTTCTTCGCATCGGAGATTCGGGCCCGCAGGACGGCCACGGACCACCGACGCGGGTCCACGTCGACCTCCTCCATCGCGCGCTTCACGGCGCGTTGGGAATCGTTCTCGTCGTAGATCGTGAACGACCGGGTACGGTCGGTACGGTCGGCCTCCAGGCGCAGGAGCCGGGCGCACACGGAGTGGAACGTGCCTGCCCACAGCCCCACAGGCTCGTGTCCGACGAGACCGGCTATCCGCTGCCGCATGACCTCGGCGGCCTTGTTCGTGAACGTGACGGCGAGGATCCGGTGAGGCTGCACCCCGGTCTCCAGCAGCCGGGCGATTCGGGCCGTGAGCACGCGCGTCTTCCCGGAGCCCGCCCCCGCGAGCACGAGAAGAGGGCCATCCGCGTGCTCGACCGCCGCGCGCTGCTCCGGATTCAGAGAGATCATCACACGTCTCCCTGCTGCGCGACCGGAAGCTCGATGCGGAAGCTAGCGCCGGAGTCGCTGTGCTCCAGCACGATGGAGCCGTCGTGCATGTCCTCGATGATGCGGCGCGTCAATGAGAGTCCCACACCCCACCCTCGCTCCTTTGTCGTGAAGCCGATCTCGAAGATCCGCTTGCGGACCCCCGACGCGATCCCGGGACCGGAGTCGTGGACCCGGAAGGCCGCGCGCTCGAAGTGGACGCCGTCATACTCCACGACGACCTGGCCTTCCCGGCCGGCAAGAGCATCGAGCGCGTTCTTGATGAGGTTCTCGAACGCCCACTCCAGAAGCGTCTCGTTTCCCAACACCGCGGGAGCATCGGCGGCACCGTCGACCACCAGGGACACCCGGCTGCCGAGGCTCGGAAGGCGCGCCTGAAAGTAGCGGCGAAGGCGCTCGGCGATCTCGCCGACATCCACGACATCGAGGCTCGGTTGTTGTCCGATGAGCTCGAAGCGACGCGACACCTTAAGCAGGCGGTCCGTGTCCGCCTTCATCTCCTCGACGAGATCGGGAGGGAGCGATGGGGATGCGAGACGACCGTCTCCCTCGGCACTCTCCGGCTCGATCTCCAACTCCAGCTGCTCGAGCCACCCCACGAGCGAGCTGAGTGGCGTGCCCATCTGGTGGGCAGACTCCCTCGCCATCGCCGACCAGATGCGTTCGCGCTCTCCTCGCACGGACGCGAGGACGAGCCAGGCACCGCCCGCCACGAGAACGAAGAGGATCGACGCCTGCAGCCAGGGTATCCATCGCAGACGCCTCAGGAAAATGGGTTCTCCGAAGTGGATCCGGAGGTTGTACTCCGGCGCCGTGAGCGCCGGGGCGCGCGCATCCAGCTCCTCCACGTATCGGCGAATCCGCTCTATCCCTTCCGGATCCCGCAGGTCGGCATCGAACGGGAGGTTCGCGACGGAACTGGGCGTGCCCTCCAGGTCCGTCACCACGACCGGGATCGCCAGACGGTCCACCTCGCCCAGCACCTCGAAGAGGATCTCGTCGGTGAGCCGCTGCTGCTCCTGCGTGTCGGGCGCGCTGGTGGCCTGGAAGGTGAGGGCATAGATCCGGCTGAACACGGTCGCGTCCATGCGGATGGCGCTTGCCATCTGCTGTGTGTAGACGAGGAAGGAGACGATCACGGCCGCGAAGGCGACCGCAATGGCGTACGGAAGTAGCCGTCTGGTCACGATTCCAGCCGATCCGCTCCCAGGTAAGAGTGCAGCGCGGCCGGCATGATAACGCTGCCATCCCCCTGCTGGCCGTTCTCCAACAGAGCCACGATCGTGCGCGCGAGCGCCAATCCGGACCCGTTCAGGGTGTGCACGAAGGCCGGTTTCCCACGTGGTCCCGGCCGAAACCGGATGCTCGCACGCCGCGCCTGATAATCGCCGTAGTTCGAACAGCTGGACACTTCGAGCCACTCCCCTACGCCGGCCGCCCACACGTCCAGGTCGTACGTCAGGTGGTTGGCGAAGCCGAGATCGCCGCCCGGCAGCAGCACACGTCGGTACGGGAGCTCGAGCCTCTCGAGGACCCGCTCGGCATGTCCCGTCAGAGCCTCGAGCGCGTCATCCGAGCTCTCCGGAGTCACGAGCCGGACGAGCTCCACCTTGTCGAACTGGTGAACGCGGAGAAGACCTCTCGTGTCGCGGCCGGCCGCGCCGGCCTCACGGCGGAAACACGGCGTGTGGGCCACGTACGCGCGCGGCAGTGACTCACCATCGAGGATCTCGTCGCGATGCAGGTTCGTGATGGGCACCTCGGCCGTCGGAACGAGAAACAGGTCATCCGGATCGGTGCGGTATGCGTCCTCCTCGAACTTCGGGAGGTGGCCCGTCGCCGTCATGGATTCGCGATTCACCAGGTACGGCGGCGCTATCTCCGTGTACCCGTGCTCCTCCACGTGCAAGTCAAGCATCAGCTGCACGAGAGCGCGCTGGAGTCGGGCACCGGCGCCGGCGAGCAGCGGAAAGCCGGATCCGGACAGCTTCGCGCCACGTTCCATGTCGAGAATGCCCAGCGCGCTCCCGATCTCCCAGTGTGGACGGGGCTCGAAATCGAAGGAGGGCAGCTCACCCCACTCGCGAAGGACCTGCCCCTCTCCCTCCCCACCCGACGGGACCCGCTCGTGCGGCACGTTCGGGATCGTGAGAAGGAGCGACTCGAGCTCGGCTTCCACCTCCGCGAGCTCCGAATCGAGCCCGCGTATCCGAGCTGCCACCTTCTGCATGGCCTCGAGCAGATCAGACGCGTCCTCACCGAGGCGCTTGCGGTCGCCGATCTCGCGCGAGCGCTCGTTCCGCTCCGCCTTCAGGAGTTCGACTTCGCCGATCAGCTCCCTTCGCCTGACATCGAGGGCCAGGGCGCCGTCGAGAAGGCTCCCAAGCTCGGGATCGCCCCGGACAGCGAGCCGCTCCCGGCATTCCGCCGAGTTCTCGCGGATGTATCGGATGTCTAGCATGTGGCGAACGGAGGTCCAGGAGCCGACGCGGTCAGAGTTCTCCCACCTCTCCGGGCACCAGAGAGCGAATCTCGCAGTTCGGGTTGGCCAAGAACTTGAACGTCACCTCGCCCCTCTCCCGATCGATCGCGAGAATCTCGAGCTTGCCATAGCGACGCCGGTTGAACGAGCCGCACCGGAGTTGGCTCACCACGGCGAGAACGTCCCCGACCTGAACCGCGACGGGCGCGTCGGTCACGTACCCGAACTCGGGCGCCTCGGTGAGATCGTCGAACGACTCGGGTACGATCTGGAGGCCTGCCGTAGATGGCGGATCCAGAACGGCGCCGCGCGGGAACAGCTCGGCGACGCCCTGGTCCTCCAGCGCGAAAACGAAGTCCCACGTCTGGACCTGGTCGGTCCGAACCGCCCGCAGGAGTATGAGGCTGAACGCCGACGGCGCCGTCAGCGGCCCGACGAAGAAGTCGGCCAGGGTGGCTTCCGACGGTTCATCCGGGACGGGAAGGCCTATCGGCGAGCTGCCGCAACCGGACAGCGTCCACGCAATCGCACCCACGGTCACCAGCCGAAACCTACGTCTCAAGTATCCTCCCGAAGCTGCCGATAGCTCGATCGCTCTCCGATGGCGCTCGCTCGCTCGAAAATGTCCGGCGGCGAGCGTCGGGTCAAGCAAGCTAAGTCGCTGCCTCGCTTGCGATTTCCGGGCGAGTTGGTTGACTCTCCATGCTCGCAGCCGGTACGTTCCCGACGCCGCCCGACAGGAGCCTCGTGAACACGAACAGCCAGTGAGCCAGCTCGAGCGTCCGTTCGCCGTCGTTCTGGCAGGCGGCGTTGGATCGCGCTTCTGGCCCGCTTCGCGTCCGGAGCGACCGAAACAGCTTCTCCCGCTCGGCACCGACCGACCGCTCATCGTCGACGCCGTCGAACGCGCGGTGGCGCTCGCCGGGCCGGAGCGGGTCCTAATTGTCCTCGGGACCCACCTGGTCGATCCCGTCCTGAAGGCGCTCCCCAACCTCGAGCCGGCCAACCTTCTAGTGGAGCCCGAGGCGCGAGGCACGGGACCGGCACTCGCGTGGGCGGCTCACGTGATCGCCGAGCGGGATCCAGAAGGGGTCATGGTCTCGTTACACGCCGATCACGTGATCGAGCCGCTCGATGAGTTCCTCGACACGATCTCGCGCGGGGTCGCTGCGACCGGAGGCGGGCGGCTCCTCTGCCTCGGAATCGAGCCCGACCGACCCGAGACCGGCTACGGATACGTACGGCTCGGGGCCGAGCTGGCGCCGGGCGTGTTTGCCGCCGCCGAGTTCGTGGAGAAGCCGCCGCTGGAAACGGCCCGCGCGTACGTCGATTCCGGGGAGTACCTCTGGAACAGCGGAATCTTCATCTGGCGGGCTGCGGACCTGCTCGCGGCAATCCGCACGCTCGCCCCCGAGATCCCACTCGAACGCCTGGAGAACGGAGAAGCCTCCGGGTTCTTCGAGGCGTGCGCGCGTGTGACGATCGACGTGGCGGTAATGGAGCGTGCGAGCCGGGTAGGCGTCGTGGCCGCCTCGTTCGGCTGGGACGATGTCGGCGACTGGAACGCGCTCCGCCGCACCTGGCCGACCGACCGGGATGGGAACATCGTGTTCGGCTCGGTCGACCTCGTCGACAGCGGCGACAACATCGTGTGGTCCGAGGATGGGAGCATCACGCTGTTCGGCGTGCACGACCTGGTGGTCGTCCGTTCCGGCGACCACACGTTCGTCACGACGCGTGAGGCCGCGGCCGACATGAAACGGATCTTCGAAGCCACCGACTCACCGGAGGAGGCGTGAGGCTTTACATCTTCGACGACCGCCAGGCGGACACCTGGCAGCCCTTCGCCCTCTCGCGGCCCTGCTCCGAGCTGCTCTTCGGCGCGCTCCTCCTCCGCCAGCGTCTGGAGCGCTTCGCAGGGGCCGCCGCCGTCGGCCTGATCACCCGTCCCTGGCTCTCGTCCTACAGCGAGCCCGGCGCGCCGCCCGCGGCTTCCGCCGAGGAGATCGACGAAGCCGAAGACTGCCTCTTTCTGTGCGCCCGGGCGATCCCGGAAGCCGGCGAGCGTTTCAAGCCTCCACCGACGGCCTCCACGATCCGGATCGGCGAGGACGTCGTCGGCGCGTACGTACCGCGAGGCGAGGATGGGCCGGATGAATCCTGGTTCGGTGCGCCGGCTCCGACCCCGGGCGCAACGCAGGAGATCGAGGGAGATGTGCTGCAGCACGTGTGGGATCTGGTCGTTCGGTCTCCGGAGCGAACGAGGGCGGATCTGGAGGCCGGAGTCGTCGAAGTCGGACCACCTCTCAGCTCGCCTCCCGTACAGCGGCTCGGTAGCGCTCCGCTTCTTCTGGCCGCGGACGTCCAGATCGAGCCCGGGGTCGTGTTCGACCTGCGTAGCGGCCCGATCTGCCTCGATCGCGGCGTCGAGGTGAGGGCCGGCACCCGGCTCGCGGGACCCCTGTATGCAGGGCCGTCGAGCCGGCTTCTGGGGGGCTCGATCGCCGGTCTCTCGGCCGGTCCCTTCAGCTACCTGCGAGGCGAGATTGAGGGTACCGTGGTGCTCGGCTACACGAACAAGGCACACGACGGCTTCCTCGGCCACGCCTATGTCGGGCGGTGGGTGAACCTCGGGGCGCTCACCACCAACAGCGACCTCAAGAACACGTACGGATCGGTCCGGCTCGCGGGACCAGGCGGCGAGATCGACACCGGCCTCATGAAGCTCGGATGCCTGATCGGCGACCACGTGAAGACGGCGATCGGAACGCTGATCGGCACCGGAAACGTGCTCGGCTGCGGCGCCAACGTGTTCGGGGGAGCCCCACCGCGATTCATGCCGCCCTTCAGTTGGGGCGATTCGGCTACCGAACACCGCCTGGAAGGCTTTCTGCGGACGGCGGCCGTGGCGGCCGAGCGCCGCGGGCTCCGGTTCGGCGAGGCCGATCGCACCTGGTGGTCCGCCGTCTGGGAGGCCGGGCGGGCGCAGCGAGGATGAGTCGGGGCGGGCGAGCCGAGGAAGCGTGCGCGTAGCGGCGCTCGGGAGTGGCAGCCGGGGCAACTCGCTCCTCGTGGAAAGCGGCGGCACGAGGGTGCTCGTGGACGCCGGTCTCAGCGCTCGTCAGATCGGGCGGCGCCTGGCGATGCTCGACGTGGCGCCCGAGGGCATCGCGGCCATCGTCGTCACGCACGAGCACCGGGACCACACGCGAGGCATCGGGGTCGCCGCCCGCCGGTGGGGCTGGCCGATCTACATGAGTCGCCGGACAGCGACGGTTTGCCGCACCCTGCTCTCCGGCGAGGAGGAGATCCGGACCTTCGAGCGCGAGACGACGTTCAGCGTCGGGAACCTGGAGATCCACGCGTTTCTCACAAGCCACGACGCCGCCGATCCGTTGGCGGTTACGCTCACCGACTCGGCCACCGGGCTCAAGGTCGGCGTCGCCACGGATCTCGGCCGACCGACCGGACCGGTGCGAAACGCCCTTCGCGGCTGCCACTTCCTGGTCCTCGAGGCCAACCACGACGACTTGCTCCTGCGCGATGGGCCCTACCCGTGGCCCGTGAAGGAACGCATCGGCGGAAGCGGCGGCCACCTCTCGAACCGGATGGCGGCCGAGCTCGCGGCCGAGCTGCTGCACCCCGAGTTGGGCGGAATCCTGCTGGCCCACGTGAGCGAGGAGTGCAACGAGGGACGGTTGGCGCGCGAGGCCGTGGCCGGCGCCCTGGCGGACACCGGGTACCGCGGGCTGATCGACGTGGCCACGCAGGAGCGACCGACACCGCTATACGACGTGAGCGCTCTACGGCATCGAGCCGCTGGCGGTCGTCAGTTCGAGCTCTTCAGCAACCTGCTATAGGAGCCTCAGCACGTCGTTCGTGATCACCCACACCATCAGGCCGACGATCAGCACCATCCCCACCTGAGTCAGCCGGATACGCTGACCCGCGCTCAGCGCCCTGCCCCGTACCGCCTCGAAAGCGAGGAAGGTGAGGTGGCCGCCATCGAGCACGGGAACGGGAAGCAGGTTCAGGATGGCCAGGTTGATGCTGATGATCGCCATGAAGCTCAGCAGCGGCCAGATGCCGGCGCGGGCCGCCTGGCCGGACAGCTGGCCGATGAGGATCGGACCGCCCACCTCCTTGGCGCTGCTCTGCCCGCTCACGAGCTGGCCCAGGAACTCGAAGGTCGTGCGCACCCAGTACCAGGTGCGGTACGAGCCCTCCTCGATCGCTCCACCCCAGCCGAGAGACCGGTACCCGCCACTTGGATCCGATCTCACGCCCAGCTGCCCGATCTCGACCGAATCTCTGATCACGTCGCTCCAGATCCAGACGCTCCGGGGAACGGCCTGGAGCGTGAGGCGCTCGCCGGCGCGCTCGACGCCGATGCGGATCGGCTTCTCCGGGTTCTGCTTCACCATCAGCGAGAGCTCGTCGAAGCTCCGGATGCGGTTGCCTTCCACGGTGAGAATCAGGTCGCCTGGCCGGAAGCCGGCCTCCGCCGCCGGCGAGTCCTCCAAGACATCTTGAATCAGCGGAATCTGCATGCCCTGGGCGCGGGCCACGACGATGAAAGCGACGACAGCGAAGAGGAAGTTCATCAGCACGCCGGCGGAGATCACCAGCGTCCGGGCCGGCAGCGACTTGGCGTCGAAGTCGCGAGGAGAGGGCGTCCGGCCCTCCGATTTCCCACCCTCCAGCGCGCCGACCCCCTCCTCCTCGATCATCCCCGCCATCTTCACGTAGCCGCCGAGCGGGAACCACGAGATCACATACTCGGTCTCCCCCTTCTTGAACCCGATCAGCTTCGGGCCCAGGCCGAGCGAGAAGCGCGGAACCTCGATATCCACGGCCTTGGCCGCCGCGAAATGACCGAGCTCGTGCACGAAGATGAGAACGCCGAGCACCAAGATGGTGGCTAGAATCGTTATGATCATAGGCTGCTATCACCCCAGCTGGCGGCCTTCGGTTCCGCCGCGTCTCCGCCCGGCTTGCATGATCGGTGCCCCGACGAACCAGGCGTGCCGACGCTCACCGAGACGCTCACAGACCGATCGCCACAAAGAACAGGTACGCGCCCGGGATCGTCCACAGGAGCGAGTCCAGCCGGTCCAGGAAGCCACCGTGACCCGGCAGGAGCCCGGATGCATCCTTCTGCCCACACTCCCGCTTGAGCGCGGACTCCACAAGATCTCCGATGATCGCGAGGAGGGCCACGAAAAACCCGAAAACCAGGAGCGTTGTCGGGCCAAGCCCCTGGATCACCGGCACGGGAACCAAGAGCCCGTACGCCAGGGCTCCGAGGGGTCCGGCAATCAGAGCGCTCACGGCGCCCTCGATCGTCTTGTTCGGGCTGATGGTCGGCGACAGCTGCCGACGCCCGAACGTCCGGCCGCCGGCGTAGGCAGCCGTGTCAGTGATCCAGGTCACAACGACGGGATAGAAAAAAAGTAGCGTGCCCTCGACCCTCCCCGGCAGGAACCACTCCCGCAGCGGAACCCCGAAGCTGAGCAGGCCACCCAGGTAGAAGGCCCCGAACAGCGTGATCGCGGCGTTCGAGATCGGGCGCTCGGACGGCGGCAGACGGAGCGTCGCCACCGCCGAGCCGAGCGCGAGGAACGCCACGCACGCCGCCCACGCCACGCCGAAGCCGAGGGTTCGCACGGCGAGCGGAAAGGTGAGAGCCGCCAGGAGGCCGAGTCCGATGAACGGCCGGTGGCCCGCCTCGCGCATCATGATGGCATACTCCCAGAAGCCGACGGCGGCGAGGAAGCTCAGCCCGACGGCGAGGACGACATCCCCTCGGTACACGACTACGAGGGAAGCGGGAATGCCGACGGCCGCGACGAGCAACCGGCGGCGGAGGTCTCCCTTCACCGGCGGCGCTCAGGCCTCGACTCGACCGTACCGACGCTCCCGGCACTGGTATTCCAGGATGGCCTCGAACAGGTGCGTGCGATCGAAATCCGGCCAGAGGACGGGCGTGACGAAGAGTTCCGCATACGCGATCTGCCAGAGCAGGAAGTTGGACAGCCGCCGCTCGCCGGAGGTCCGGATGAGGAGATCCGGATCCGGCACGTCTGCCATGTACAGCTCCCGCGCGAAGCGATCCACATCCACGTCCTGCGGGGAGAGCCGTCCGGCGAGAGCCTCCACGACCAGCCGCCGGGCAGCCCGCGCGATCTCGGAGCGCGACCCGTAGCTGATGGCGAGGTACACGCGAAGAGCCTCGCCATCCCGGGTGGCTGCCTCCAGGACCTCGACGGCTGACCGGGCCTCCGGGGAGATCCTATCCAGCTCGCCGAACGCCGTGACCCGAACGCCGCGCTCGTGCAGCTCTTCCTCCTCGCTCGCCGCATACTTGACCAGAACCTCCATCAACGCGGCAACCTCGGAGGCCGGCCGGAGCCAATTCTCGTCGGAGAAGGCGTAGAGCGTCAGGTACCGGATCCCGAGCTCTACGCAGCCGATCACGGCCTCACGAACCGACTTGATCCCCTCGTGGTGCCCTTGCGACCGCGGAAGTCCCCGGGCCTCCGCCCACCTTCCATTCCCGTCCATGATGACGGCAACGTGAGTGGGGATCTCACCCTGCAGGGCCTGCGCCAGCAGGCGCTCCCGGACCTTCAGTCGTTCGCTCTCAGACATGGCGCCGCAACCTGCCACGCGCGGCCTGACGTGTCAAAGTGCGCCCGAAAGCCGCCGAAGAGCCCGGACA
>JAPULH010000060.1 GCA_027295155.1 Gemmatimonadota bacterium | reverse complement strand
CACATCCGACTCCGTGTTGGCTTGCTGCTGCTCCAGCAGCGCCAGCCGCTGCTCGACAAGCATCAGGTGCTCGGAAGCGCCCTGCGTCTGGCGCATCCGCGCCACCGCCTCGACAATCGGCTTTAGGGCGAAGCGGGCGGTGAGGCCGGCTACCGGGATGAGGATGATCAGGGTTCCCATTGTGACGGCCACGAGCGGCACCCAGTCTAGTGGCACCATGAAAGTTCCTCCTTTAGCGGCAGGGTTTTCAGCGACCTGCTAGCGGCCCGCCCCGAGTATCCGGGCGAGCGTCGCCCGGTCATCCGGCAGAAGCCCCACCGCCACCAGCCGGGGGACCAGCTCCCGCCACGCCGGATGCAGGACGTAGGCCCGGGCGAACAGCGGGAGCGCTTCCTCCGTCCGACCTTCTGAAACCAGTGTCACGGCATGCCAGAACACCGGTTCCGACCGGTCCGGCAACAACTCCTCCGCCTTCCCGTATTCCTCGAGCGCCAGGTCTATGTCGCCGGCCGTCACGTGCTCGTCGCCGGCGTTCATGCGCCGATAGGCGCGAGCGACCGTGAGCACCCGACGGAGCTCGGCGAGTGGCGTCGCATGGTCCTCGACGCGAAGGTCGTACAGACGGTCCTCCCAGGGGCGGCCGCTGGGATGCGCGGCAACCACGAGAAGCGCCGCGGACTGCTTTCCGCGTATGTCGCCTCCCTCGGCCTGAGCGGCCTCGAGCGCCGTCATCAGCCGCTCCGCGAGATCCCCCGCCGTCTCGGCATACGCCCGGAACATCGCATCGCACACGGTCGGCCGATGCATGAGGTTCGCCTGAACGGTGAAGCCGGGGCCAGTCCGGTCACACGCCTCGGCGATGGCCGAAGCTCCGGTGTGGACGGCGGTGCGGCCCTCGGCGTCCACCATGCCGACCTGCCGGACCTCGGGATGCGCGTCGGCGGCCAGCAGGCCCGCCAGGGTCTCCGGCGCGCTCTTCCCGATTCCCATCATCTCCAGCCCGAGCAGGCCGTACCCGGGGTCGATGAACGACTGCGTGGCGACCGCTCCCACGCCGCTCTCCGCCCACGGCACGACGGTGCCGACGGAGAACCAGTGAGACTGGACCGCCACTCCGAGCTGCCCGGTCTCCGGATCCCGGGCGACGATCGAGTACGTCGTGACCGGTCGCCTCGGCACGTCGCCGACCGCTGCGCGGTCCGCGCGCGGCTGAGCAAGAAGCGGGTGCGCAGCCGGGCCGGCCGGCCAGAGGGCGAGGAAAAAGGCGGTAGGGAGGACGATCCGTCTTGAGCCGAGCATTCCGCGTCTCCACGCTGAGGTCGTCCTATGTTGCCGCCTGCCCGTCCGACGTGGCAATGGCGGCGCCTGAAGGCCGGCGCCATTCGGCCAGTATCTGCGCCATGTCCAGGTTCGGCGCGATCAGGCAGGCGTGCCCGTGACCCTCCAGCATTCGCAGCGTCGAGTGCGGCACCCGCGCCGCCATGTACCTGGCCTGCTGGACCGAGGGGATGAGGTGGTCGCGCTCCGCCGCGAGAAAGAGCGTCGGCGTCGTGAGCTCTGGGAGACGATCCCGGACGTCGTACTCTCGGAGGATCCGAAGTCGGTTCACGTAACCCTCACGGGTCGCACGGCTGGTCAGCTCGTAGAACCGGTGGATCTCGGCCCGGTGGGTGTAGCGGGAGTGTAGGCGGACCGCCGTCAGCCTCCTCACCAGACCCATCGCCTTCCACGGCATGGCCTGGATCCCCCCGATGGCGAGCCTGAGCCGGGCTTGCGGACGGAAGTAGGGGAAGGTGTTCAGTACGACGAGCCGCGACACCAACTCGGGCCGCTCGAGGGCGAACGAGAGCGAGAGCGCGCCACCGAACGACTCGCCGAGCACGACGGCCGGTTCCCCGTCGGGCGATGCGCGCTGCACGACCCCGGCGAGATCCTCGACCAGCGTGCTCATGTGCGTGACCGCGTCGCGGAGCGTGTAGGTGACGACCCGGTAGCGGCGGGAGAGCGCGGGAATCTGACGATAGAACAGCAGGCCGGTCCCGTCCATCCCGGGCACGTAGACGAGCGGAGGCCCCGCTCCCTCGATCGCTGTGCGAGGATCGTACACGTCGGGGCGTCACTCCTTACATTTCCGTTGTTCCGGTCGCTCGGATCGCCACCGGAAGCGCTCCGCCTCGCAGCGAACACGTTGCCACCGAGCCTGAGTCGGCACCGAGCCTGAATGATATGGCAATGACTGCGGATAGTTCACGCCGGGTCGCACGCGGCGTCTGGACCGTGCTTTCGGGCTTCGTCGTCGAGAGCCTGGTCTTCGCGCTGGCCGTCCTGCCGGCCGCTCTCTTCTGGGCGTGGCACTTTCGCTTGTCGCTCCCGGTGAACTGGCTGCGAACCCTCGTGCTCACGATCGCGTTCGTCCCGGCCTACCTGCTCTTCGCCGTTCGGCCTCATCGTGTTCTCGGCGCTCGTCACGCGTCTCCTGGGCTGGCGCACGCCCGCCAGGACGGAGATGCGAATCGCCGACATGGGTTGACCGCTCCTGCGCTGGGCCCGGTACATGATCTCCCAGCACATCGTCCGGCTGTTCGCCGGCGCCTTCTACCGCTCGACCCCGGTCTGGACGCTCTATCTGCGCCTCAACGGCGCGAAGATGGGACGCGGTGTGTTCGTGAACAGCCTCGTTCTGACAGACCACAACCTGCTGGAGTTCGGGAATGGTGTGGTGATCGGCTCCGACGTGCACCTCTCCGGGCACACGGTCGAGGCCGGCGTCGTCAAGACGGCACCGGTCCGACTCGGGAAGAACGTCACAGTCGGCACGGGGAGCGTGATCGGGATCGGCGTCGAGATCGGTGACAACACGCAGGTGGGGGCGCTGAGCTTGATCCCCAAACACCGCACTCTGGCGGCGAACGCTGTCTACGTGGGCGTTCCCGTTCGTCGGATCGACGCACCGGAACCCGGCTAGAGGTCCTTTCGGCTGGTCCCCTCGATCTCGAGCACGAAATCGGGGCCGTACGCCCTGGCCGGGGTCTGGAAGCCGGGAGGAGCCTCGCCTCCCAACACGCGCTCGACGACGGCCACGGCGGTCCGGGCCGTGAACGTGTAGCCCTCGGGACCGATAAGAACAGCGGATGCGCTCGCTCCGGCATCGTCGGTGACCTCACCGAAGGCGCGCATCTCTCCGCGCGCCCGCTGGCCGGCGCTCGGTCCGGTGACGCGGCGTCGCACGGCCTGCCCGAGCACGCGCCGTACGAGGGGCGAGCGCAGCAGCCATCCGAGGCGCCCCGTCGCCCGCATGGCCCGCTGCAGCCGCGGCGGCGCGGTGGCGTACACCTCGATGTCCCCGATGCCGGTGGTATGGAAGGCGGTGGCCACGTCGCCCCACGGGATCGTGATCGCGGAGTACGGTCCGTCCCCGAAGTCGAACGTGCGGGACTTCCAACCGGCCGGTACCGGCGTGAGGCGCCCCCCCTGCCGGACCATCCCATCCTGCCCGAGCCGCTCGAGCATAGAGAGGGCGGTGCCCCGGGAGACTCCCCCGCGGGAGAAGATCGCGAGCGTGAGGCGGGAGGCCGTTGGGAGCCGTCGCTTCAGGTGTGCCGCGAGGCAGTCGGTGGGCACAACGTCCATGCCCACACCCGGCAGCAGCATGATGCCGGCCTCCCCGGCCCGGGCATCGAGCGCCGCCGCCCCCTCGAACACGTCGATCTCCCCGGTGATGTCCAGATAGTGTCGCCTCGTCCGAAGACACGCTTCCACCATCGGACGGAAGGTCCGGGAGAACGGCCCGGCGCAATGAAGGACCAGGGGGACGTCGGAGAGGGCCCTGTCCAGCGCCTCGGAATCTTCCAGCGAAAAAACCAGGTGCGGTAGCCCGAGGCGGCCAGCCTGTCGCTCCAGCGCCTCGCCATCGCGCCCGGCCAGCACGGGCTGCAGGCCGCGCTCCACCGCCAGGCGGGCCACCAGGCGCCCCGTGTAGCCGTAGGAACCGTAGAGGAGGAAGCTCGACGACCCGGCCACGCCTTCGGCGCCACCGGAAGCGCGATTCGTCAAGCGTCCGCCGGCTTCCGCGCCCAGATGAACGCCGCCATGAACCGCTCATCCACGAGCGGCGCGAGCTCGTCCGCATCGATGCCCGCCGCCTCCAGGAAGTCGCGGGCGTCCTCCAGCCGATAGACCCGCGTCGGCTCGATCTCCACGTCGACGAACCCGGCCTCAGCCAGAAGACGCACGTACTCCTCCTCTTCCAGCGCGCCAGCCACGCAGCCGGCCCACAGCTCGATGCTCCGGCGGATCAGCTCGGGGACCGGACCCCTCACCACAACGTCCGACACGGCGAAGCGGCCGCCCGGTCGGAGAACGCGATACGCTTCGGCCAGCACCCGCCCCTTGTCGGCCGACAGGTTGATCACGCAGTTCGAGATGATCACGTCGACCGACGCGTCGGGAAGCGGAACGTTCTCGATCTCTCCCTTCAGGAACTCTACGTTCTCGACCCCCGCTTCCTGCTGGTTGCGGCGGGCGAGCTCCAGCATCTCATCGGTCATGTCGAGGCCGTACGCCCTTCCCGTGGGGCCGACCCGCTGAGCCGAGAGGAGGACGTCGATTCCGCCGCCCGAGCCGAGATCCAGCACCGTCTCGCCTGCCTCCAGCTCGGCGAGAGCCGCAGGGTTCCCGCACCCGAGCGAGGCCAGGACCGCCGTCTCGGGAAGCGTCGCCGTCTCGCCCGGCAAGTACAGGTTCGACGTGATCGGGTCGCAGCTTCCCTGCGAAGCGGTCTGGCTGCAGCATCCGGGCCTCGCTCCACCGGATACCTCCGCCGCGGCCCGCCCGTACTTCTCGCGCACCGCCGTCTTGATGTCTGTTCCCCTCATTCATCTTCTCCCGCGTTAATGGCCACGGACACGCGGCCATCGCCCAGCTCGTCGAAGAAACCGCCCAGCTCGCTCAGGGCATCCTCGTTCAGCCTGTAGTAGATCCACCTTCCCCGCCGGGTCGCGACCACCAGCCCCGCCTCCCTCAGCGTCTTCAGATGGAAGGAAAGCAGCGGCTGTTTGGCCCCGATCACGACTGCGAGCTCACAGACGCACCGCTCTCCACTTCCGAGAAGCTGGAGGACCCGCAGGCGCTTCCGGTCGCCCAGGGCTCGAAAGGCCCGCGGCGTATCCACGCCAGCTCTGACCTCCCCTGCCCTTTCGCCTCGAGTGCTCACGGCCCTAATATATCAATATCTGTTGATATATCAAGGGGTTCTCACTCCAAGTGGTTGGTCTAGCGTGGGGTTGTCACTCGAAGTCGTAGTCTAGCGTGATCGGCGCCTGCCTCCCCTTGGCGGCGAAGCTCGCTTCGCCCCGTAGGCCGTGCAGATCGCCGGTTCCGGACCCCGGCACCACGACGCACGTCGCCTTCGCCGTGCCTCCCTCGAAGGTGCCTGTGTGCTGAAGCACGAAGCTTCCCGATCGGTCGCCCAGACGGCCGATTACGCGCTCCAGACCGACGAAGCTGGCAGAGCCGTCGTCGCGGTGGACCATCAGGTATTCCAGCGTTCCCTCTCCCTCGATGTCCCCGTGGAAGGACTTTGTCACCGTTGCGCGGGTGAGCCTGGGTCCTCCATCGACCTCACTGAAGGGCTGCTCATCCCAGCTCGCGACCTCGAACGTGGCCCTCGCTCGCTTGCTCATGACTCCCATCTCCTCGGGTTACCGAGGTATCGGGTGGAAGCGCCCTGCGGCCTACCGGTAGGTCGCACGGTCGAACGTCCCGCTAAAGGACGCGCTCTACACCATCACGACAACCCGCCCGACTCCGCGCCGGGCCTCCAGAGACTCGTGGGCCTCGACGATGGAGCGTAGCGACAGCCGCTCCGCCACTTGGAAGCCAGGCCATTCTCCGTCAAGCGCCTCGTTCAGCCCGGCCGCCGCGACCCTCTTCGCCTCGGCCGGGAAGTCGTCGCTTCCGAGGAAGAACACGCGAACATTCTTGAAAACGAGCGGCCAGAACGGGATTGACGGCGAGGGATGCCCCGTCGCGTATGTGGCGATGGAGCCACCCATTGCCAGCACCTTCTCATCGACCGCGATGTTGGCGTGGAAGGCGACCTCGACCACGTGATGGACGCCGTCGGGAGCTAGGGTAACCACGCGTTCGACCATCTCGTCGGCGGAGAGCCCATCAATGCGGACAACCTCGTGCGCGCCCGCCTGCTCCGCCACCAGCTCATCTGGCTCCGATCGGACCGTCGTAATTACGTGCGCTCCCGCGTGGCGGGCGAGTGCCACGGCACACGAGCCGACAGCGCCCGCCCCGCCCTGCACAAGCACGGTGCGTCCCTCAACCGGCCCGGCTACGTGTACGGCGCGATGGGCAGTGATACCAGGAATGCCAAGGCAAGCGCCCTGTTCAAAGGAAACTCTGGCTGAAAGCGGGACGACCCGAGCGGATGGAACCACCACATACTCGGCTGCCGTACCGAACGGTCGGTAGCTCTGCGCGCCGAAGCACCACACCCGCTCGCCCACACGCGACACTGGCACGCCTTGGCCGACTCTGTCGATCGTGCCCGCGCCGTCGCTGTGGGGAATCACCCTTGGGAACGGCATCCCAACGCCAAGAGCGTCCTGACGCTTCTTGATGTCGCCGGGGTTGACGCCAGAGGCGACTACACGGATTCGTACCTCGCCCTGTTTAGGCTGAGGGTCAGGCATCTCTCCGACGATGAGGACTTGGGCTGCAGGCCCCTGCTTCTCGTACCAAGCTGCTTTCATTCCAACTGACCCTTGGAAATGCGGCCTAACGAATCTCCGCTTGAGCTGCGGTACGACTCCCCTGTACGGCGACACGGACACACTCAAGAGACAGGATGCTGGTCAGAGATCATATCAACGCCGCCATCAAGGCCAACAGCTAGCCCCCTGCTCAGGCCCATCATCGGTTGACATCGCTCGGATTATGTTGTATCTACAACCCAGGAGGACGACATGACCGACTCAACACGCCGGGCCGAAGAAGCCGCCGCCGACATGGCCGCCGAGTGCCTCGCGATGCGAAGCCGTCTCATCGGCCGCACCGTCACGGCGATCTACGACGACGCGCTTCGGCCCGTGGGCGTCACGGCCGGCCAGTTGAACATTCTCGCCGTCGTGGTGCGCCGAGGGCCGATCGCCCCCGGCGAGGTGGCGCGGCGGCTCAACATCGAGAAGTCGACGATGAGCCGGAACGTGGAACGCATGAAGCGGAACGGCTGGTTGGCGATCCGTCCCGGCGAGTCCGCCCGCTCCCAGGAACTCCGAATCACGAAGTCGGGCCGGCGGATCCTCGAGGAGGCGGAGCCCCTGTGGCGTGAGGCTCAACGCCGCGCACGCGAGGTCCTCGGGGCCGGTGGGGCGAAAGCGATTCACCGGTTGGCCGGCGCAATTCGGGAACGAAGCGTCGGGTAGGCGGCTTTTTTCTCGAAATGGTTGTATCTACATCTCAGACACAGGAGGACATTATGTCGAAGTCTCTGATTCTCGTTACCGGAGCGACGGGCAAGACCGGAAGCGCCGTGGTTCGTCAGCTGCTGGACCGCAGGTATCTGGTGAGGGCGACCGTGAGGAAGCGCGACGAGCGTGCCGACAAGTTGGGGTCGCTGGGCGCCGAGGTGGTCGTGGCGGACTTCCACGACCTGCGCTCCATGCGGGACGCCATGGAAGGCGCAGGGCGCGTGTATTTCGTCTATCCCCCGGGCGACCGGCTCATCGAGGCGACAACGATCGCCGCCATCGCCGCGCAGGATTCCGGGGTCCGGGCGTTCGTGAACATGTCCCAGATCTCCGCCCGCGAGTACTCGGACAGCCCCCTCGCGCGCCATCACTGGCTCTCCGAGAAGATCCTGGACTGGGCCAACGTGGGTGCCATCCACATTCGGCCGACCTTCTTCGCCGAGATGCTCCATATCCTCGGCGCCCAGACCATCGCCACCCAGGGCAAGCTGTACCTGCCCTA
>JAPULH010000006.1 GCA_027295155.1 Gemmatimonadota bacterium | reverse complement strand
GAATGGACGGCTCCCGCCACGATCCACGCCGATGGGTGGTACATGCCCGCGTGCCCCGTGAACGGCCCCGCGGTCGCCGCGAAGGATGAGCGGGTCGCCGTCGCCTGGTACACGGGCGCAGCAGACGAGCCGAAGGTGCAGGTCGCCTTTTCCGGTGATGCAGGGAAGACGTTCGGCAAGCCGATCCGGGTGGACGAGGGAAGGCCCCTGGGCCGTGTCGACACCATGCTGCTCGACGACGGAGCGGCGCTCGTCGTGTGGCTCGAGACCACAGATCGAGGCGCCGAGGTGAGGGCCCGGCGCGTCCGGCCGGACGGCGAGGCCAGCGTCTCGGCGATCGTCGCAGTCACCGACGTGAGCCGGGCGAGCGGCTTTCCCCGCATGAGGGCGCTTGGCAACGACGTGATCCTGGCGTGGACGGACACGGGCCCAGACGGCTCGGTCCGCGCCGTGGTCGCGACCCTCCCCATCGACTAGCCTGACCGTCCGTACGTCGACCTCTTTTTGTGGGGGAGGCGGAGGTTCCTCCGTGCGCCCGCAAATCGCTTGCATCACTACGGCCAGCGGGATCCGGGAGCGACTTATGCGCGCTCCGGAATCCTCCGCCTCCCCTGAGAGAGGTCGACCCACCGCGCCGGATAGTCGCGCCGTCTACCACGCCGCCGTAATACGCCGGGTCAGTCCTGTCGTCCGACCGTTGCGGTGATCGATCTACTATAACAGTAGTTGGCAGGACGGAAACGAGCGCTTATGCCGCAGCGTCTTGTGCCAGGCCGTGGGCACGTCGTCCCACATCTCATTTTTTCGTGAGAGCCCGGATCGCGCCTATCCTCGCCCAGGAAGTTCGCCCTGTAGATGACGAAAGCCCGCGAGAATCGCGGGCTTTGCCCTCTTGCCGTTACTTACTACTTGGAACTTGTGTCTACTAACCTCGGCGGTTGTTCGGTTACGGCGCGTACCAAATCGGTGACGTATACGCTCGCTCCTGGGTCGACGTCGGTGCACCCTCCGGGAGGTCGATTCCGAAGCGGAACGCGTCGTATGTCGTCCACCGGGGCGTCGGGATCTCGATGACTCTGGCGTAGTAGAACGCCTTCTGATCCGGATCGAAGTCCGGATCGATCCACACGGTACCGAGCTCAGCAGCGCCAATCGTGTTGGTCCAGTTGGCGTTCTCGACATCCACGGTGTTGCCCACTGGGGGTAGCCTGCCGTCGGACCCTGGCTGTCGGTCCCCAGACCACGCAACGTCGTAGACCGCTTCGTGGGTCTCACCGTCGTCGCCCAGCCAGCCCTTGATGATTTGAATGCGGTCGAGATTGGCGCCCTGGACGTCCCGAAGGGAATAGACCATGAACGTGGGTGCTCCCGCGCCGGCAGGCCTGGCGCGTAGCGTGCCGCCCATTGGCACGCCCTTTTCGTAGCCGGCGAACGCCGGCTGTCGGCTGTTCATGTCCTGCTCGGTGTAGTCCCAAGCGCCGAAGAAGCGCACAGCCAGCCGCGAGCCGGTCGTCGCGTAGACCTCCTTCCGCTCCATCGCGTCGAAGATGGCCTCGCGAGTGTTCTCCGTGGCCCACACCGCGGCAAGTCCCGACGAGACCTGCTGCCAGGCGTAGATCGTGCCGCTCGCGGTCGCCATGAAGGGGTGGGTCATGCGTTCCGGACTGGGCTCGTAGCCGGAGTGCTTGCCGAAGAAGTTGTCCTCCTGGGCAGTAGCCAGCGACGTGTGGCTGTCGGTCGATCCTATCATGCCGAACTCGTAGGGGTTCGTGCCGAGGCGGTCCTCGATAACCAGTCCCCGCTTGAGGGCCTCGCGGGCGTACTCCCCTGCCAGCATGTCGTCGGTCTTGGCCTCCGATACGTCCAGGTTGCCGACGTCCCACGTCTCGTAGTCCGCGAACTCGTCGTCCGGCGACAGGAGGGGATGCGTTTCGCCGTCGCCCTTGATCTGGGTCACCTCGTAAAGGGGTTCCCACCGGGCGCGCGTCGTGACGTATTCCTCATCCAGGACCCGGCCGTCGTACTGGGCCTCGAGTGGGAACATGATGCCGTTGGCGAGATTCCCGTTATGCGCGATGGCCAGGACCTCGCCTCCCGTTCGCTCCTCGTACGTCTCGAGCCACCGCCACAGGTCACGGGGATTCGTGCTTCCCGGGGGGGTCATCGTGAAGGGGACCATCTGGCTCCCCTTGTCGCCACCGTCCCGGTAGATCACGACACGGTGCATGTTGTTGCCGCGGACCAGGGAGGTCCACTCGTAGCCGATGAACGCCGTGAAGTGGCCAGGATCGTTGAACGCCTCCGCGGCGTCCACGGTAGCTTGCCAGGCGTTCCTGTAGGGCTTCGAATCGGGGCCGTAGCCCACTTCAATGAATTCGGGGAAGTCCCCCTGGGAGGCCATGCCGATGATCTCCAACGCCACGCTGACACCGTCACCGGCCTGGATCCGATCATAGAAGTCCCTGCCGAGCGGGTCGCTGAGAATGTGAGGGGCGCCCGCGAACAGATCAGGGAAGAAGCCCATCATGTCCGAGTGGTCCGCGATCACCAGAAAGTCTAGAGGTCGCGACAACCGGGCCTTCAGGCCGGTCGAAGTGGTCACCTGGTCTCCCCGAGCGAACCGGTAAGCGTCGTCCAGTCCCAGCCGGTTGCCGAATGCCCCGGCGTCGATGGACAACGCGGTGTGCAGATGCGTGTCGCCCCAGAACACGCGGCTCGGGAAGTTGCGGCCGGCGTAGGGCGAGTACGTGCTGCCCCGGTAGGCGTCGTTCAGCGCCGCGGCACCCTCAGGTGGCGGAGGAACCTGGGACCGTGCGGAGGCGGGACCAGCGATGAAGAGGAGGAGTGAGATGGCTGTGAGTCTCAGTAGGCGCGTCATTTCGACCTCGGCTGTCAGTGAAAAGACTGACGAAATCCTGCGACGGAAGTTCGGATATCGTACGGACGGGGGGGCACTCTGTCGACGGGAGGGGTCTGGCCCTGGGAGGCCATCCGGCCCGACCGGCGCTGGGTGCTGCTCCAATAGCCACGAGCCTTTCAACAGGGCGAAGAATCAGGGCGTGCTACAGTGCTTCGGTGGTGAGAACAGCGAATCTGCTGGTCTGAACTTATCGGAATTAGATAAGAAACCGCGAAAGTTAGCGGAATCAGTCAACTTCGCGACGAGAGGCTCCATCTTCTTGGTCCCTTGAGTCTGTAGCAGCGTGCTCTTCCACCCAGTACGCGTTCGCTTCAGGCCACAATGCGTTCTTGAGGCGTCGTGGTTTCATTACGGGCTGGCAGCATAATCCGTGTAACATTCATGTTTGCAATGGGGTGGCGAGTTTCAGGGACGCCCGACGTGAAGGGGCAGCGAGACGGGAAGCCGAGCGCGGGTGACCGAGGCGCGCCTTGATCAGGACGGCCCCGCCACAAGACAGAGGCGGCACACGGGGTCAACGTTACATGCGGATCCGACCGAACCGCACGTCGACCTCTCCCAGTGGAGGCGGAGGATTCCGGAGCGCGCATAAGTCGCTCCCGGATCCCGTGGGCCGTGGTGCTGCAAGCGATTTGCGGGCGCGCGGAGCGAACCTCCGCCTCCCCTTACGCGAAGAGGTCGACCGTCCGCCCTATGCCGTGACCAGCTCCGGCTCCCGCTCCTCCGGCCGCCCCTCCGGCTCCCGCGAGCCCGCTCCCCGCTCGTCCGATGATCCCGACTCGTCCGGTGACTCCACCTCGCTGCGCCGCAGATGCCGGTCGAGGAACGTCGTCAGGTCGTCGGTCAGCGAGTGCATCACCGGCACGAGCACGAGGGTGAGGAACGTCGCGAAGGTGAGCCCAGCGATGACCGCGATCGCCATCGGGCCCCACCAGGCCGCCTGCTCGCCACCCCAGAAGAGGTTCGGGCTCAGGCGCGTGAAGAGCCCGGCGAAGTCGAAGTTGAGCCCGATCGCCAGCGGCGTGAGCCCCAGCACCGTCGTGACCGCCGTCAGCGTGACGGGCCGAAAGCGGGTCATCCCGCCGACGACCAGCGACTCGTGCGCCTCGATGCCGTCCCTCTTCCGCAGGACCCCTATGTAGTCCACCAGGATGATTGCGTTGTTGACGACCACGCCGGCCAGGCTGATCACGCCGACACCGGTCATGATGATCCCGAACGGCATGCGGAACACGAGCAGCCCGATCAACACCCCCGCCGTCGAGAGGAGGACCGAGCTCAGGATGATGAGCGGCCGGACCACCGAGTCGAACTGCGAGACCAGGATCAGGGCGATGAGCATTAGCGCGATCAGGAACGCCCCGAACAGGAACGCCTCCGACTCGGCCTGATCCTCCTGCTGGCCGGTGTACTGCAGCGTGTAGCCCGCCGGCAGGGACTGCGCGAAGCCGGCGAGCTCGGTCCGCACCTCCTCGAGCACCCGGTTCGCGTTGTACGTCGACCGCACGTCGGCCGAGATCGTCGCGACCCGCTCGAGGTTTTTCCGGTTGATCCCGCTGTAGCTCTCGTCCACCCTCCAGGTGGCGAGCGAGGAGAGCGGCACCTGGTCCCCGTCCTCGGTCACGATCATCAGGTCGGCGAGCGCATCCAGGTTCTCCCGGTAGCGGGGGGCGAGCCGCACGACGATGTCGAACTCCTCCTCTCCAAATCGGAACTTGGAGACCTCGGTACCGTTGATCGCGCTCCGCACCGTGGCTCCAACCTCCGCCGTGCTGAGGTCGAACAGCCTCGCCCGCTCGCGGTCTACCTCGATCCGCAGCTCCGGCCGCGCGTCCGCGATGTCACTGTCGAGCCCCTCCAGCTTCCGGGCCACGGGCGCGTTGGCGAGGGTCCGGTACGCCTCATCCGCCAACCGCTCCAGCACCTCGTCATCCTCGCCGGCGATCTCGACGCTGATCGGCGGGCCCGACCCTGGTCCATTCTGCGGCTTCTCGACGGTGATCTCCGCCCCGGCGATTCGCCTCCCGACCGTGCTGCGCATCAGCTCGAGCGTCTCGAAGGAGTCCCGCTCCCGCAGCTCGAAATCGACGAAGTTCACCGCTACCGTTCCCTCGTTCGCACCCGAGCGGGAGCCCCCGTCCCCACCCGACCCGACCGTGGCGACGACCGACTGGAAGTCCGCCTGAGCCGGGAGCGCGGCCAGCTCCCGCTCGATCTGTCGAACGACCCGGTCGGTGGCGTCGGCCCGCGTTCCGGGCGGCATCTCGACCTGGACGTAGACGGTCTCGGGGGGGATGTCCTCGGGGAAGAACTCGATCCCTGCGTTGAACGCTGCGAACGCCCATACCGAAGCGACCAGGACCCCGGCGGTCGCGCCCATCACCCGCGCCCGGTGCACCAGCGCCCAGCGGAGGAACCGCTCGTAGCGCCTGAGCACGGCGGGGAACGCCGTGTGCTGGAACCAACGTCCGCCCGGATACAGCGCCCAGCGATGCAGGGCCCAGAGCAGCCCCGCCGTCAGGGTCAGCAGCACCGCCGTGAGCGGCCGCATGGCGAACACAACCGTAAACGCCAGCCCGGCGATACCGATCAGCGACCAGCGGGCCGCGGGCGTGAGGCCCGGCGCCCGATCGCCGTCCAGTCGCATGAAGAGCGAGCAGATCGTCGGGTTGACGACGAGCGCCACAAAGAGCGAGGCGCTCAGCGTGATGATCAGGGTGAGGGGCAGGTACGCCATGAACTCCCCGATCAGGCCAGGCCAGAACGCCATCGGAGCGAACGCCGCCAGGGTCGTCGCCGTCGCGGCGATCACCGGCATGGCGACCTCCGCGGTGGCCAGCTTCGCCGCCTCCTTCCGGTCGTACCCCTGCTCCAGGAAGCGAAAGATGTTCTCAACGACGACGATCGCGTTGTCCACCAGCATCCCGAGCGCCAGGATGAGGCTGAAGAGCACCACCATGTTCATCGTGAAGCCGATGAGCTGCATGATGCTGAAGGAGAGCAGCATCGAGAGCGGGATCGCGATGCCGACGAACGAGGCGTTCGCGATGCCGAGGAAGAAGAGCAGAACGGCCACCACCAGGATCAGCCCGGAGATGATGTTGTTCTCCAGGTTCGACACCATCTTTCGGATGTCCTCCGACTGGTCGGAGGTGATCTTCACGACCGTCGTCGGCGGGAAGCTCGCCTGCGCCTCCTGGATGACACGCTTCACCGCGTCCGAGGTCTCGATGATGTTCTCGCCCGTGCGCTTCACGATGCCGAGCGTGACGACCGGGTTGCCGTCCAGGCGCGCGTAACTCTCCCGCTCCTTGAAGCCGAACTCCACCTCGGCCACGTCCCGGACGTACACGGGCCGGTCGTTCGGCGACGCGATGACGATGTCCGCGATGAGCCGCGTGTCCTCGAACTCGCCCGGCACCCGAACCAGGTACTCCCGCTCGCCGACGTCGATCGTCCCGCCCGGGATCGTGAGGTTCTCCTCCCGGATCGCGTCCATCACGTCATCAAACGCGAGCCTGTAGAACTGCAGCTTCGCCAGGTCGACGTTCACCTGCACCTCGCGCTCCAGGCCACCCGACAGCGTGACCTCGAGGATCGAGGGAATGAGCTCGAGCCGGTCCTGCAGACGCTCCGCGACCTCCTTCAGCCGGCGCAGGCTGTACTCCCCCGAGACGTTCACCTGCATGATCGGGAACTCGGAGAGGTTGAACTCGACGATGGTCGGCTCCTCGGCCGCCGAGGGCAGATCCGGCTTGGCGATGTCCACCTTCTCCCGAACGAGCTGGAGCGCCTCGGTCATGTCCATGCCCGCCCTGAACTCGATGACGATGCTGGAGTAGCCCTCCACCGACGTCGACTGGATCTCCTCCGCATCGGCGATCTCGTTGAGATCCTCCTCCAGCGGCCGCGTGATCAGGGTCTCCATGTCCTCGGGCGCCACGCCGGAGTAGACGGTGTTCACCGCGACGAAAGGCACGGTGATCTCCGGCATGGACTCCTTCGGGATGCTGAAGTAGGAGACGAGCCCGGCGAGGATGATGATGGCCGTCAGAACGAGGACAGTGGTTGGATGATCGACGGCCAGCGTGGTGAGGCGGAAACCCTTCATCTTTATCGGAGGCTCAGGCCGACCCGCCGACCAGCCGGACGCGGTCCCCCGGATCCACCTGCTCCTGACCGCGGATGATGACCCGGTCGCCCGGCGCCAGGCCGCTCTCGATCACGACCCGGTTCGCGGCCGATGGCCCAAGGACGACGCGGCTCGCCTCGGCCTGCAGCTCATCGTCGACCTCGGTCACCACGAGCATCTGGTAGCCATCCTCAACGCGCAGCAAGGCATCCTGCGGCACGACGAGCACGTTCTCGAGGGTGCGCGTTGCGAGCTCGACGCCGGCGACCATCTGAGGCTTGATCAGCCCCCCCGGATTCTCCAGCAGGATCTCGATGAGGAACGTCCGGCTTCGCAGGTCGACCGAGACGCCGACGAACGCGATCTCGCCCTCGAACACCCGCCCGGGGTAGACGTCCAGCGTGATCTCCGCGCTGCCACCCACGCGCACGTCCGCCGCGTACCGCTCGGGAACGCCGCCCACGATCTTGACCCGGGCGGCGTCGATGATGCGCCCGACCTGATCGCCTGCTTCCACCCTCTCGCCGGCATCCACGTAGCGCTCATCGAAGACCCCTGAGATTGGGGCTCGCACCATCGTGCGATCCAGCCGTGCCCGCAGCGCCGCCTCGCGCGCCGCGGCAGCCTCCGCCTCGGCCTCGGCGGCCACGAAGTCGGCCTCCGTGCCGATCCCTTCCTCCTGGTAGAGGCGCCGCCTGCGCTCGTATCGGTCGCGAGCGGCTTTGGCGTCGGCCTCGGCCTCCGCCGCCTGAGCCCTCAGGAGCCGATCGTCGATCTTCGCCAGCGGCTGGCCGCGGCGGACCACCTGGCCCTTCTCGACGAAGAACCGTTGGATCACACCGTCTTCCTCGGCGCTCACCGTGACGTCGTTCAGGGCCTCGACGACCCCGATGAGGCGCACGGCCGTCGAGAACTGCGACGGCCGCACCTCGACGACCTCCACGTTGACGGTGCGCCGATACGTCTCGTCGGCGGCCTGGTCAGGCTCCCCCGCCTGGCCAGCACCACACGCCGCCGCCGAGACCCCGACCGCCAGAGCGGCCGTTAGTCCAAACGCCGCACTCCCGCGGACACGTCTACCCCGTCCCATCTCTATGCTCAGCATCTCTTCCGTTTCTCTTTCCGTCCGTCCGCCTCTTCCCTGCCCCGTCAATCCGCCCCGTGTCGCGGGGCTTGAGGCCGTCCGCGAGGAAGTCGCCGAACAGGTCGTACAGCCCCTCGACGGTGAGCCCGTCCTTGGCCCATTCGTGGTCGCCGCACAGGCATTCGCCGGTGAAGTCACACGCGAGCGAGAGCGTCGCCAGGCCATGCACGCTCGACCACAGATAGAGGGCGACCAGATCGGGGTCGGCCCCCCGGATCTCGCCGGCGGCGATCGCATCCGCCACGCTGTCCCGAAAGATCCGGCGTCCCCCCTGCCCCGGCAGCTCCTCGATCTCCCTCGGATCCTCGGGCTGGATCGTGAACATGATCTTGAAGTACTGCTCGTTTTCCATCGCGAACCGGATGTACGCCGCGCCGAGCGCTCGTACTCGCTCGAGTCGCCCTGTCGGAATGCCCTCGACGGCACTCCACAGGTAGCTCTCGAAACGGCGGAAGCCCCGGGCCACGACTCGATCGACCAGCGCCTGCTTGTTCTCGAAGTAGTTGTAAAGCGCTGTGGCGCTTAGCCCGACGCGGGCGCCGACCGCTCGCATCGACAGCGCCTCCAGACCGTTCTCCGCCAGGATGTTCTTGGCGGCCTCGACGATCGTCGCCTCGGTCTCCGCAGCGCGCTGTGGATCGGCTACTTTGGGCATGGCTCTCCCGCAGGTTCTCGGGCCGTGGGTCCGGATTCGGATCGGATTCGGGCCGCGCTCGGTGCGTGGCCGCACCTGAGAGTACGTGTCCGCCACGCCGTCGGTTTCCCAACGGAGGCGGACGGTTAACACAGTTAAGATAACGTCGTTAAGCTAACAGTGTCAAGGCTACGGGAGGCGGGGCCTGGAGCGAGGGTTCAGGAGGCCTGGAGGGCGCCCGATTCGGCGGCGCTGGCGGGCTCTGCTGCGGCAGCCGTCGATTCGGCGGCGGCGCCGGCGAGCTTTGCGGCGGCAGCCCCGGCCAGGGCCTCGTGGGTCGCCCGGTACCCCTCGTCCACCAGGTAGTCGTTGAAGCCGAAATCGAACGCCGGGATGGCGGAGGCGGCCGGCCGGATGAGGGTCAGCGGCGGGTCCGACCACTCTTCGAGCAAGGAGCGCCGGCGCGCCCCTGCCACGATCCCGAACACGCGCTCGTTGATCGCCAACATCCCCTCCTTGATCGTGCCCTCAGGGTCCTCCCCCGTCCCATCCCGGGTGGCGTCGATGGCGATGATCCGAGTCGCGCCGAGCTCGGCGGCCCGGCGGAGCGCGAACGTGTCCAGAACGCCTCCATCCACGTAGTAGGCGTCGCCGATCTTGACCGGCGGATAGAAGGTCGGCACCGAGCACGAGGCGGTGACGGCGTCGACCAGGCCGACGGTGGAGTCGACCTCTTCCTCCTCGAGCCGTATCCCGAACCACCTCATCTCGCCCGTGCCGAAGTTGACGGCGTTCACCTGAAACGGGATGGCCAGCTCCTCGAACGTTCGGGCGGGGAGAAGCTGCTCCACATACCGGCGTAGAACCTCGCCGCGGAAAAGCGCGGGGCGGTGGACCCCGTTCAGGAGGAGCACGCGCCGGTCCAGAGCAGCGATCTCCTTGCGGACGCCGGAGCGCCCGGCGCGCTCGACCACATCCCAGTCGGCGCCCGCGGCTGCAGCCGCAGCGACCAGCCCGCCGATGCTGGTTCCGACGATCGCATCCGGCCGAATCCCGAGCTCGAGGAGCGCCCGCCAGGCCCCGACGTGCGCGAGGCCACGAAGCCCACCGCCGCTGAGGACGAGGACGATGCGTTCCCGTTCCTCCCACGGCTCGCGCTCTCGGCCGGGCAGTCGTAGGACCCGGCCGGCCGCCCCCGCGAACCTCCTGAGCTTTGCGAGTGCACCGCGCTCGGGTGGCTGAGCGCTCAAGCCTCTCCCTCGTACACGATCTCGCCTCCCACCACCGTGAACGTCACCTTCAGCTCCTCCGGACACCATCCTTCCCAGGGCTTACCCTCGAGGGTGTGCCTCGTCACGGAGACGTAGCCCGCAAGCCGTTCATGCTGCCCCAAAGCCACCCCCACCGGGTGTGCGGATGCTGAGCACGTCGCCGGGCTTCAGGTCTAGGCAGATCTTCCCGGGCAGCTCCCTCTCCTCCCCGTCCCGGATCAACACGTTTCGGCCGACGCTCCCGCCGTCACCACCCTCGAGACCGTACGGGAACAGCCTTCGCCGGTCCGAGAGAATGCACGCGCTGGCCGCCCCGGTGACCCGGAGGTCACGGCGCACTCCGTCCCCCCCGCGGTGTCGACCGGCGCCGCCGGAACCGCGCCGCACCTCGTAGCGGAGCACGCGGAGCGGATACGCGTATTCCAGCGCCTCGACGGGCGTGTTCAGCGTGTTCGTCATGTGCGTGTGGGTCGCGCTGGCGCCGTCCGACCGGCAGCTCGCGCCGGCCCCGCCGGCAATCGTCTCGTAGTACGCGTAGGGACGTTTCCGGTCCGGATCCCACCCGCCCACGGTCACGTTGTTCATCGTCCCCTGACTCGCCGCCGGAACCCGGCCGGGAACGGCCCGCGCGAGCGCGCCGAGAAGGACGTCTGTGATCCTCTGCGAGGTCTCGACGTTCCCGGCGGCAACCGCCGCCGGCGGCCGCGGGTTCACCACCGATCCTTCGGGCGCCACGACGCGGATCGGCCGGAGGATGCCGCCGTTCGAGGGCACGTCCTCTCCGAGGAGAGCCCGAAAGACGTAATACGTCGCCGACACGGCCACAGCGTACGGGGCGTTGACGCTGCTCGGCCGCTGCGAGCTCGTCCCGGTGAAGTCGACCTCCGCCTCTTCTCCCCGGATTCGGAGCGCGACGACGATCGGAACGGGGCCCTCGCTCACGCCGTCGTCGTCCAGCGCATCCTCGAACCGATACTCGCCGTCCGGCAGCGAGGCGATAAAGCGGCGGGCCACGCGCTCCGTGTAGTCGATCAGCTCCAGCATGTAGCGCGCCACCTCCTGGCGTCCGTAGCGCCCGCTCATGCCCTGGAGCCGGCGGACACCCCGACGGACGGAAGCGAGCTGGGCGCGCAGATCGCCGGCTCGCTCCTCAGGGGTTCGCACGGCGTCGAGCAGAAGATCTCGCACCTCGACATCCAGCTTACCGGCCCGTACGAGCTTCCTCGGAGGAATGACCACGCCCTCCTCGGATAGCTCGGAGGCGAGGCCCATCGATCCCGGCGTGGCCCCGCCCACGTCGGCGTGGTGCGCGCGGTTCGCCACGAAGCCGAGGAGCTCTCCCTCCTCGGCGA
>JAPULH010000059.1 GCA_027295155.1 Gemmatimonadota bacterium | reverse complement strand
ACGGCGCTCGCCACCTCCGATGGAGGCACGCGAGGAAGCAGGCTCTCGAGAGCCTCCATGCGGACCGGCTCGGACGGCAGCGCCTCGAACACCTGGGCGAGGACGCGGGGAGAGGGCCAGCTGCTGCGAATGAGGAGGCGCTGCACCGTCCGGTCGTCGACGCCGACGATGAGCAGGCAGCGGGCATTCTTCCGGTCACGCCCGGCCCGGCCCGCCCCCTGAACATACGCCTCGAGAGAGCCCGGAATCCCCAGGTGGCAGACGAGCCGCACCGAAGGATGATCCACGCCCATCCCGAACGCGCTCGTCGCGCACACGGCGCGAAGCTCGCCCGCCAGAAAGCGTCTCTGAATCTCCTGGCGCGCCCGGGGCTGCAGTCCCGCATGGTACGGCGCGGCACGCAGACCGCGGCGCAGGAGCACCTCGGTCATCCGAACCGACTGCTCCCGGGTGGGCGCATAGACGATCGAGGCCCCCGCTGTCGCCCGAACGGCGTCCAGAGCCACTCCGACGCCACGCTCGAGAGCACCGGCCTCCACGACCTCCCATCGCAGATTCGGCCGGTTCACGCTCGCGATGACCCGCCGCGGCGACCGGAGTCCGAGGGTGCGCGCGATGTCTTCGCGCGTCTCGGGCGTCGCCGTAGCCGTGAGCGCGACGCAGGGCGGGTTGCCTATCGCGCGTCGAAACGGGGCGATCCGGCGGTAGGATGGCCGGAAGTCGTGACCCCACTCGCTGATACAATGTGCCTCGTCCACCGCGAGCAGGTCGACGCGTACGCCCGCCAGCAGGCGGCGGAAGGCCCTGGAGTGGAGCCGCTCCGGCGAAACATACAGCAGCCGGAGCTCCCCCGTCCGGACGGCCCGAACCACCCTTCCCCTCTCTCGCGCTGGCATCGCGCTGGTCAGAGCGGCGGCCGGAATGTTCCGACGTCGGGCGCCGCTCACCTGGTCCTGCATTAGGGAGATGAGGGGAGAGACCACGACCGTGAGCCCGGAAGCCAGGAGGGCCGGGACCTGGAAGCAGATGGACTTGCCACTGCCGGTCGGGAGTACGGCGAGCACGTCACCGCCGGCGAGGACGGCGCGGACCACTCGCGCCTGCGCGGGCCGGAAAGCACCGAAGCCGTAGTGGCGCCGGAGCGCCGCGGTCGCGCGCGAGAGGTCCGGGCAGGGCATGCCCGAGCCTCCCGCCCCGCCTCAACTCGGTGTCATCTCGTAGCCAGGCGGAGCGTACGGGCGCGAGGAGGGTCGGCTGTCGGATGCCGGCCATGCCGATGTCACGACGCCTGCACCTCGGCGTGGCGGCAGCAGCCCACCTCGTGGTCGTTCACGAGCCCCACCGCCTGCATGAACGCATCGAACACCGCCACCCGCTCCGGATCGAAACCAGCGAACGCCGCTCGATACGCCTCTCGTTTGTTGAGAATCGTCGACCAGCTGAGACCGGCCCAGTCGGCATCGTGGTAGGCCATCATCCGCGGGTCCCCGCCGCGCCGGGCCAAGCGCATCGCTTCACGGATCCTCCGCTTCATCTTCATCGCGACCGAGATCTTCGTCGCGATCGAGGTCCGCCCCGCGCCGGGCAGCCCGCCGGCCGAGACGGAGAGTCAGTGCCGCGATGAGGAGACCGGCCCCAAGCCCCGCGAAGAAGTCGCTCTCGGAGAACGCCCCTCCGAGCCAGATGACACCGCCGGCGAGCGCCAGGCCGACTTGGAGGCGCAGCCACCAGCTCGGTCCGGTCATGGTCCCCCTATCTCGCACGAAGGCCTGCGCCTTTCGCTCCGCTCGGTGCTCCAGCCACGCCCAAGAACCTCTCGCGCCCGTCCCTCTAACGGTACAGGTGTACGCTTAGAGAGGCGGAGGAGATGGAACCGGGATCGTTCCCTCCCGTCGTCATCCGCCATGGACCGCGGTTTGGCGGTCCGCTCAACAGACCCTCCATCGCCGGCCTCGCTGGCCACTCCCATCTCGGCCCCACCCCCGGGGTGGTTCCTTATGTCAGCGAACTTCTGTTCCGGTGAGCTAGCTAGCCCAGGTGCCGGCTCACCGGCGCCTCTCCGGCGCTCGCTCCCCACTCGATGGTGGCCGCGCAGGCGAGGCCCCAGACGAGCGCGAAGAGGACCACCGGTACGAAGGCGAGCGGCGCGATGTCCACCCCCAGCCAGCCACCCCCGACGTCGAACGGCAACGTCTTGAGGAGGACGTAGAGCCCGGCCAACAGCCCGAACAGTGCTCCCTTGGCGGGAAAGCCGGAGCCGGGGACGAGCGGGTAGAGGATGCCGAAGGCGACGCCCCACAGGACCGCCTGCACCGTGCCCAGCCCCAGGAAGACGACGTCGCCCCACGACGCGAGCGGGATTCCCAGGAGGCCGAGGAAGCCGATCCGCGCGGCCAGCCAGATGGCCAGCCGAACCGATAGGGCGCCCAGGAAGCCGCCGAGGAGCCCCAGCCCGAGCCGCGCGCTGAGATCCAGCGGCCCCTCCCGGTCCGGACCGTAGGCCCCCTGCGCCAGTGCGACCGCCGTGAAGGCGAGCCCTCCGATCAACAGGAGGATGCCCAGACCCATCGAGTTGGGGCTTCCCCTCACAGTGAGCCGCATGCCGGCCCCGAACGCGACGACGGCGAGCACGAGCGCCAACCACGAGGGAAACGCCTCGCCGCTCGGCTCCACGTCCGCTGGCTTCACTCCGGCGGAGCCGGCCTCCACGCCCGGCTCGGGACCGCTCCGCTCCACGTCCGCTCCCACCATCACTGCTCGAGGAACCTACGGATGCCGCTCCGACAGTCCGGTGTCAGCCGGGCGAGCGCGTTCACCTCGGCGCCCGTCCGGATGGCGGCCTCGAAGCTCATGCCGTCGATCTGGTAGAGAAGGGCCTTCGAGAGCGCGACGGCCGAGGCGCTGTGCGCCGCGAGGCGGCACGCGAACTCATCGGAGCAAGCGCGGAACTCCTCCGCCGGGAAGACGCGCGTCACGAGCCCGTAATCCCGGGCCGTCTCCGCATCGATCCGCTCGCCGAGCGCCACAAGCTCGAACGCCCTCTTCTCGCCGACCGAGCGCCGCAGGATGGCCATCACCATGGCGGGAACGAAGCCGAGGCCAACTTCCGGGTAGCCGAACTGGGCATCCGACGACGCCACGACCAGGTCGCACGCCGTCGCGAGCCCGCATCCACCCGCCAGCGCCCGGCCGTGGACCGCAGCCACGACGGGCTTCCGCAGCCGACGAAGGAGCAAGAAGAGCTCGCCGAGCGACTCGGCGTCGGCCAGGCTGGCGAGCACGCCGGCGTCCACCGACTCCTGCACCTCGCGCAGGTCGGCCCCGGCGCAGAAGTCAGCGCCCTCTCCCGTGACGAGGACCACCCGGGCCCGGTCGTCCGCCTCCGCGGAGGTCAGCGCGTCTTTCAACTCCCGCACGAGCTCGGCGTTGAGGGCGTTCCGCCGGTCCGGCCGGTTCAGGGCGATCCGCGCGACGCGGGCGTCTGTGTCGACCTCAGTCAGTATCCGTGCGTACATGCGCCCTCTCAGGACTCCGGAGCCGCTCGCGGCTTCCAGCCCGAGACGTGGTCCGCCTCCAGCACCAGGTCGTCGGGAACGTCCACCTCCATCCGCAGCAGCGCCACGCCGAACGTCTTGCCCTGAGCATCCAGCATCAGGGAGACCGTGCCCCCACCACCCAGTGATTCGTGGAGGAGGAAGTTCAGAGCGCGCAGGTTGGCGAGCTCGTACCGCTCGACGCTTCCCTGGCAGATGCCTTTGAAGTGTTCCTTCACACGTTCAGCCGTAACATCCTCTACGAGAATGGAATATACTTTTTCTGTATAGGCGATGAGTCCGATGTTCGCGGTGTCGCCCTTGTCGCCCGAGCGGGCGAAGGCGACGCGCCAGAGCGGTACCTTCACGCCTCGGTAACCTCCACCTGCACATCCCGCTCGACCACCGTGCGGTCGATCAGCGCCGGCCAGTAGGCCATCACGTCGTGCACCCGCGGGCGACCGCTGGCGAACCCGGTCACGCTCGGCGGACCCGCGAGGATGAGGGGGGCGAGCTCGCGCGTGAAGCGCTCGACGTCCGACCGATCTTCCCCACGGACGCTGACCCGCAGCTCCACCTCGGGCACGTCCGGATTAGGGGGACCCGCGAGCGGGCCATGGCAGGCCCCCGCGCCCACATACTCGGTGCGGATCTCGTCGAATTCGAGACCGAGCCGGTCCAGCCGGCCGCGGAGAACCCGGTCCGCCTCGGCCGCCTTCTCATTCGCCTCGGGATACGCATACGTCAGGGTGCCCGTCGCCTTGTAGCCCGCGCGGTAGGCAATCGAGACCTTGAGCGTTTCGGGACGGGCACGACCCTTCACGCCGGTCACCCGGACGCGATCCCCACCGAGGTCCTCGAGGCGGATTGTGGAGAAGTCGGCGACGCAGTCCGGCGTGATGTACTCGCTCGGATCGCCCATCTCGTAAACGAGCTGCTCCGTGACGCTCGCCCAGTTCACGCGCCCTCCCAGGGAGGGGTGCTTGGTCACGACGAACGTCCCGTCCGCCGAGGCCTCGATGATCGGGTAACCCGGCTCTACGAGATCCACCTCGCGCCACCGGAAGAGCGTGTTCCCACCGCTCGCCTGCGCCCCGCACTCGTTGATGTGCCCAGCCACGACGCCGGAGGCGATGTGGTCCCAGCCGTCCGCGGCCCACCCGAACTCGTGGATCAGGGGGGCGTAGGTCAGCGCGGTGTCCGTGGAGCGCCCCGTGACCACGAGATCTGCGTTCTGTCGCAGGGCCTCCAGGATCGGTCCGGCTCCCATGTAGGCGTTCGCGGCCGTCACCCGCTCGCGTACCTCCCTCAGGGGCTCGCCCGACTCCATGTTGCACAGCTCGTGTCCCGAGGCCAGCAGCTCGTCCAGCCGATCCATCAGATCGTCACCCCGGACGATCGCGATCCGAACCGGACGTTCCGTCTCGACCTCCCGGAGCCGCTCGACCAGAGCCGCCCGGCATGCCTCCGGGTTGACGCCGCCCGCGTTGCTCACCACGCGGATCCCCCGGGCGATCAGATCCGGCGCCAGATCGATCATCAGGTCCACGAAGTCCCGCGCGTAGCCGAAGGCCGGGTCCCGCTCCCGCTGTTTCTGCAGGATGGACATCGTGATCTCGGCCAGGTAGTCGAGCATCAGGTAGTCGATCGGCCCGCGCCGGACCTGCAGCTTGGGAGCCTCCTGCCAATCTCCCCAGAATCCCTGCCCGGAGCCCACGCGCACGGTCCGATCAGGCATCGTCGGGCAGCGTGAAGGCGCCGATGTGCGGCGCGGGGTTGTTGAGGGCGGCGCGCAGCGCGAGGTCGAGAACGCCACGCGTATCCTCCGGCGTGATGATCGCGTCGACGAAGCCGCGGGCCGCCGCGTAACGCGCATCCATCTGCTGGTCGTACTCGGCCCGTGTGCGCTCGATCGCCTCCGCTGTCTCCTGGTCCAGCTCGCCACCGCTCGCGGCTGCGTCCAGCTGCGGGCCGTAGATCGCCCGCGCCGCCGCCTCACCCTCCATCACGCCCATGCGTCCGGTCGGCCAGGTGAAGATGAAGTCCGGGTCGAATCCCTGTCCGGCCATCGCGTAGTATCCGGCGCCGCTCGCGTGGTTGACGGTCAGCACCAGCTTCGGGACTCGGGCGGTGGCCATCGCCTCCACCATGCGGGCGCCGGCCCGAATGATACCGGAGTGCTCCGCCTCGGTGCCGACCATGAACCCGCTCACGTCCTGCACGAAGAGCAGCGGAATGCGGTGCCGATCACAAACGTCCATGAAGTACGCCGTCTTCTCGGCCGTATCGGTGTAGACGATGCCGCCGAACTTGGGCGGGCCGCCTTCCTTGACCCGAAACATCCCGCGACGGTTCGCCAGCACGCCGACCGATCTCCCCTCCAGCCGGGCCACCACCGTCATCAGCTCGGGCGCGTAGTCGGCCTGGAACTCTTCCCACCCGCCACCATCCAGGAACGTGGCCAGCACGGCTTCCATGTCGTACGGCTGCCGGTGATCGTCCGGCATCAGCTCGTACGCCTCTTCGGCGGCGCGCTCCGGCTTCGTCGCGTCGTTCTGCGGAGACGGCATCCGGGACGCCGGAAGTTCGGTGACGAGCTCCCGGAGGCGCTCGATGCACTCCTGGTCGTCCTTCACCCGGTAGTGCGCCACCCCACTCACCCCGGTGTGCGTGGCGGCGCCGCCCAACTCCTCCGCGTCGACCTCCTGGCCCGTCGCCCCTTTCACGAGGTTGGGACCGCCCAGGCCCATGAAGCTGGTGCCCTCCACCATGATGATCACGTCCGACAGCGCGGGCAGATACGCTCCGCCCGCTATGCACGGCCCCATCACCGCCGAGAGCTGCGGCACCTCCAGGTAGTGGCGCATGATGGAGTTGTAGTAGAAGATCCGACTCGCACCGTACTTGCCCGGGAAAACACCGCCTTGGAAGGGAAGGTTCACGCCGGCCGAGTCCACCAGGTAGACGATCGGGATGCGGCACCGCATCGCGATCTCCTGCGCGCGGAGCATCTTCGTGATCGTCTCCGGCCACCAGCTCCCCGCCTTCACGGTGGCATCGTTGGCCACGATCACGACCTCCCGGCCACACACCTCTCCGAGTCCCGTGACCACACCGGCGGCGGGTGCACCCCCGTCGTACTGGTCGTGGGCGACCAGCAGACCGATCTCGAGAAAGCCTCCGCCAGGATCGATGAGCGCCTCGACCCTCTCGCGCGCGGTCCACTTCCCCTGGGCGTGCTGACGGTCGATCTTCTTGGCCCCGCCACCCTGCCGGATGCGCTCTTCGAGCGCCCGCAGCTCGGACACGAGTTGCCCCATCCGGGAGGCGGCGACCGTCGTCATCCGGCCTCCGGCGCGTCCGCCGCCGCGGCGGCGTCCCGTGCCTCCACCCAGGAGGAGATGTACTCGGCGGCCTCAGCGGTGGTGGTGCCCGGGGTAAAGAGCCGGCCGACACCGATCTCCCGCAGTGTTTCGGCGTCCTCGGCCGGAATGATCCCGCCCCCGGTGATCAGCACGTCGCCCATCCCCTGCTCGTCCAGAAGCCGCTTCACCTTTGGGAACAGCGTCATGTGGGCGCCAGAAAGAATGGAGAGCGCGACCACATCGACGTCCTCCTGGAGGGCCGTGCTGGCGATCATCTCCGGAGTCTGGTGCAGCCCGGTGTAGATGACCTCCATCCCGGCGTCACGGAGCGCGGCGGCGATCACCTTCGCGCCGCGATCGTGCCCATCCAGGCCAGGCTTGGCCACGAGAACCCGTATTCTGCGCTCCGCCATGCCCCTTAACAACGTCCCGGTAAAGTGATCCGTCGTCCCGCGCGGTGCCGCGCCGCCCGAGGCGTCCTCGAGTCACACGGTTCGGCAGGCCAAGTTATCGGCGCCGAGCCAGCGGCTGCAACGAGGCGACGCGTGGTAGCCCGGTGGGACGCCAAACGAATATCTTGAGGGCAGATGGCTACGCTCTCCATATCGCCGGAATCGTATCGCACCGGACGTCGGAGCGCCCGGGGCAGCGGGTGCGAGCGCGCGTGATGCCCTTCGGTGTCCGCAGCTCGCGTCGGAACCTCCTGCTCAGCGCGGCCGCCTTCGTCATCATCGTAGCGGGGATGCGGGCCGCAGCGGGGATCCTGGTTCCCTTCTTTCTCGCGGTGTTCATCGCGGTCCTCTGCTCCGCCCCGCTCGGCTGGCTGCAACGCATCGGCGTGCCGCGCGCGATCGGCGTGGCGTTGGTCGTGCTCGGCCTGCTCGGAGTGGGGAGCATGGTCACGACGGTGGTCGGCTCCTCGGTGATCGACTTCACACGCAGCCTCCCGTTCTACCAACGCCGGCTCCAGTCCGAGGCGCAGGCGCTGCTGATCTGGCTCGAGGGGCGGGGCATCGACGTCGCCGAGGACTTCTTCCTGAGCTACTTCGACGTCGGAAGAATCCTGCAGCTCGCGGGAGGCATCCTCACGGGCGTGCGCGCGATGCTGACCAACGGGATCCTCATCCTGTTGACCATGATCTTCATCCTCGTCGAGATGGCAAGCTTCCCGGTAAAGCTGCGCGCGGCACTCGGCGAGTCCAGCGCCACGTTCGCGTACGGCACCTTCGCCCGGTTTGCGGAAGATGCGCGGAAGTATATCGGAATCAAGACGCTGATCAGCCTCGCCACCGGAGCGCTGGTAGCGGTGTGGCTCGGCCTGCTCGGCGTCGAGTACTCGCTGCTGTGGGGACTCCTCGCGTTCCTTCTCAACTACGTGCCGACCATCGGCTCCTTCATCGCTGCGATCCCCGCCGTCCTCTTCGCGTTTCTCCAGCTCGGTCTGGGCAGCTCGCTGCTGGCGGTCCTCGGTTATGTCGTCATCAACACGCTGCTGGCGAACGTGATCGAGCCACGGGTGATGGGCCGAAGCATGGGCCTCTCGACGCTCGTGGTGTTTCTCTCCCTCGTCTTCTGGGGTTGGGTGCTGGGCCCGATCGGCATGCTGCTTTCGGTGCCGCTCACGGTGATCCTCAAGCTGGCCCTGGAAGGCCAAGAGAGAACGCGCTGGATGGCGGTGCTACTGGGACCCGCATGCCCAGACGAGGAGGTGTGCCCGCCCGAAGAGATGCTCTCGGCCGAAGAGATGCTCCCGGCCGAAGAGGCGCCGCCGGTCGGCTAGAAGCTGACGGGCTCCTTGAAGCGCCCGTACACCGCCTCGAGCGCCAAGCGGATCTCGCCCAGCGTCGTGTAGGCGCGCGCCGCGTCCAGCATCGGCGGCATCAGGTTCTTCTCCTCACGCGCCGCTTCGGCCAGCCGCTCCAGGCACCGAGCCACGACCGCCTCGTCGCGCCGCGCCCTGAGCTCGGAGAGACGCCGGCTCTGCTTCTCGCCAGCCTCCTCT
>JAPULH010000058.1 GCA_027295155.1 Gemmatimonadota bacterium | reverse complement strand
CATGGGATCCACGGAATGACGTCCGGCGTGAACGCCGAGGGGATGGCGGGCGCCGGGGAGATGGCGAGCGCTGAGGCGCGCCGGCAGCAAGCCCTGAAAACGGCTCGCGGCTCGATACCGGCCGCGGCGGTGCTGCTCCTGCTCGGAGGCGTCGTGGTCGGCGCTCTCGCATTCGTGCTCACCGTGGGCCGAGATCCGCAGCGAGCCTGGGCCAACGTCTGGTACAACTTCCTTTTCTGGACGGCGCTCGCGCAGGCAGGGGTAGTCTTCGGAGCCATCATCCAGGTCGCCAAGGGTCATTGGGGCAAGGACTTCCGACGAATAGCTGAAGGGGCGAGCGCCTTCCTCCCGGTGGGTTTCCTGGTTTTCCTGTCCCTCTACTTCGGAGCGGAGCACATCTTCCCGTGGGTCCACCCGGTGGAAGAGCACATCAACCGCCAGTGGCTGACCGTAGACGGAGTGTTCCTGCGCAACGGCGCGCTGCTGCTGCTGATCATCGGGACGAGCGGCCTGTTCCTCTGGTACTCGCTGCGGCCCGACGCGCTGTTCCTCCAGGGTCGGCACTCCGGGTGGCGTGCGGCCCTCATAGAGCGCCTCGGCCGGAAGTGGCGGGGCGACGCGGAGGAGGCGGCACACTCCCGGAGCCGGCTGGCGGTTCTCTCGCCGCTGCTAATCCTCATGTGGGTCTCGACCTTCACGCTGCTGGCCACCGACATGGCGATGTCCCTGACCCCGGGGTTCACGAGCGTGATCTGGGGACCGTACTACTTCGTGGGAGGGTGGGTTACGCTTCTCGCGTTCGTGGCGGTCGTGGCAGGGTGGCATACAGGCGTGCGAAACCGACAGCTTTGGAGTCGGTGGCAGTTCCACGACCTCGGCAAGCTGCTCTTCGCCTTCCTTGTCTTCTGGACCTACCTGTGGTTCTCGCAGTTCATCGTCATCTGGTACGGCAACCTGCCACGCGAGACGATCTGGTTCATCCAGCGGACGACGGGCGGCTTCTCGTCGCTTCTCATCTTGCAGATGGTGCTGATCTTCGCGGCGCCGTTCGTTCTGCTGCTCGGTCGCTCGCCGAAGATGAAGCCCCGCTTCCTGGCCAGCGTGGCCATTCTGATCCTCGCGGGGTTCTGGGTCGAACGCTACAACCTCGTCTTCCCGTCGATCTGGAAGGGCGAGCCGCCGCTCGGCCTGCCCGAGCTGGCGATCTTCCTCGGCTTCCTGAGCCTGTTCGGGCTCACGTACTCCCTGTACGCCAGCACCTTCCCGCTCCTCCCGCTCGGCGAGTCACTGATGGAGGGTGAGGCCGGCCACGGCCCCTAACAGGCTAGGAAGCCAGCGCCTCTCGCACGATGCGAGCCTGCTCCCCCGTGTGCTCCTCTCCGTGCCCCTCCGCCGTGCTCGCCCGGGAGGCACGCCCGACGTAGCGCACCGGTAGATCCCCGGAGAGCTCGATCAGCCTCGGCCGGAGGTAGCTCCAGGCCCCCATGTTGCTCGGCTCTTCCTGCGCCCAGACGATCTCCTGCAGCCCCGGGAACTCTCCGAGCGCCTCGCGCAGCTCGGCCTCCGGGAACGGGTAGAGGAGCTCGAGGCGCACGACGGCCAAGCGATCGCTCACCTCCTCGTTCGCCTTGGCTGCGATCAGCTCGTAGTAAAGCTTCCCGCTGCAGAGCACGAGCCTCCGCACGGACTCCGGCGCGACGTTCTCCGGCACCAGCACGGGGCGAAAGCGCCCTGTCGCCAGCTCATCAATGGACGAGCGCGCCTTCGGATGCCGGAGCAGACTCTTCGGCGTCATGACGACCAGCGGACGCCGGGCGGGCCGCAGCGCCTGCAGGCGCAGGAGATGGAAGTACTGGGCCGGCGTCGTGGGGTTCGCCACCCTGAGGTTTCGCTCCGCCGCGAGCTGCAGAAAGCGCTCGAGCCGCGCGCTCGAGTGCTCGGGGCCCTGGCCCTCGTAGCCGTGCGGAAGGAGAAGGACGAGCCGCGACTCCTGCCCCCACTTGGAGCGGGCGGTCACGACGAACTGGTCGATGATCGCCTGGCCGACGTTCACGAAGTCGCCGAACTGGGCCTCCCACAGAACGAGGGAGTCGGCTGCGATCGTGCTGTAACCGTACTCGAAGCCGAGGACGGCGGTCTCGGACAGCGGGCTGTTCCACACCTGGAACGGAGCCTGATCGGCCGACAGGTGCTGCAGGGGCACGTACGTGCCCGTCCCTGTCGCGTCGTGAAGCACGAGATGCCGCTGGCTGAACGTGCCCCGTTCGGCGTCCTCGCCCGTGAACCGAATCGGAATCCCGTCGGTCAGGAGGGTGGCGAACGCCAGCGTCTCGGCGTGAGCCCAATCGAGCCCCGCCTCCAGGCTCTTGCGGCGCCGCTCGAACTGGCGGTCCAGCTTCTGAAAAAGCTCGAAGTCCTCGGGCCAGGAGTGGATGCGTTCGTTGAGATCGCGCAGCACGTCGGCCCGAACGGCGGTTACCGTTTCCGACCGATCGTCCTCGGTGAGCTCGGCCCACAGCGACACCAGCCTCCACTGCCGAGACGGGCCCTCCTTGCCCGCGGAGACGTCCCCGGGCAGCCGAGTGAAGGCCTCACCGGAGCGTTCCGAGTCGGTGGCGGCGGCCGAGTCACCATCAGCGCTCGACTCGGTGGCCTCGGGTGCGCCCTCCGAGATCACCTGCCGGCGCGCTGCCTGGAGTGCCTCTGCCACGCGGTCGGCCATCGCGTCCGCCTCTCCCTCCGCTATCGCGCCCTCGGCAACGAGCCGATCCTTCCAAAGCGTCCGCACGGAGGGGTGCCCGGCGATCTTCCGGTACATCTCGGGCTGCGTGTAACCGGGCTCGTCACCCTCGTTGTGTCCGTACCGGCGGTACCCGACGAGATCCACGACGATGTCCTCACCGAACTCGATCCGGTAGTCGGCTGCGAGCCGAATGGCCGCCAGGCACGCCTCGGGATCGTCGGCGTTCACGTGCACGACGGGGATGCGGAAGCCAAGGGCGAGATCACTGGCATAGCGGGCCGAGCGGGCATCCCTCGGCAGCGTCGTGAACCCGAGCTGGTTGTTCGCGATGACGTGGACCGTGCCGCCCGTCTCGTAGCCTTCCAGCCGGCTGAGGTTCAGCGTCTCGGCAACCACCCCCTGCCCCATGAAAGCGGCATCTCCGTGGATAAGGATCGGCAGGACCACAAGACGGTCGCTGGCGAACGTCTCGCGGGTCCTTGTGTCGAGACGCGAGCCGAAGCGGAGCTCCCGGGAGCCCCGGGCCATCCCCTCGACGACCGGATCGATGTACTCCAGGTGGCTCGGATTGGGAGCCAGAAGGACGTTCAGGGTGGCGACATCCGTCGTGTAGGTGCCGTAGGCGCCGTAGTGGTACTTCACGTCACCCGACCCACCCTCCGGCACGTTCGTCTGGATCCCGATCGAGTGGTGCCCCTCGAACTCGCCGATGATCGCCGCGTACGAGCGGCCCACGATGTGGGTGATCACGTTGAGGCGGCCGCGGTGGGCCATGCCGAGAAAGACCTCCCGCGTGCCCCGCGAGGCGGTCCGCTCGAAAAGCTCGTCCACCATCGGCACGAGCATGTCCAGCCCCTCGATCGAGAACCGCTTCGCACCCAGATACGAGCGGTGAAGGAAGCGCTCCAGGCCTTCGACCTCGGTCAACCGCAGCAGCAGCCGCCGCCGGCCTTCCACCGAGAGCTGCGGCCAGTGACGTCCGCTCTCGATGCGGTCGATCAGCCACTCGAGCTGGGCCGGATCCTCCACGTGGTCGATCTCGTATCCGACCCGGCCGCAGTAACGGGCCCACAGGCTTTCGAGAACGTCGAGGGCGGTCCGGCCGAGCCGCTCGAGGCCGAGCGCCGGGGCCGGAACCCGAGCCAACTCCTCCTCGGTGATCCCATAGAAATCCAGCTCCAGCGTCGGGTGGCCGGGCGGCGGCGTGCCGAGCGGATCGAGCGGCACGGCCAGGTGGCCCTGTTCGCGGTACGCCGCCACCAGCTTCCCGGCGATCGCCGCGGCCCTGAGAAGGCTCGGGTCGGCGATAAGCGTGGGGCGCGGGCGCTCCGGCACGGCGGTGTCGGCGGCGCCGCTCTCGAGCCAATCCGCCAACGGCGGCGGCACGAGGCCGCGCTCCCGCAGCCGTCGCTCTCGGAGCTGATCCGCGTAGCCGACGTTGTACCCGTCCGCCAGCTCCGAAGCCGGAGCGTCGGCCGACCCGTTCGCTGCGTCCATCACACTCCGTCAAGTGGTGCGGCGCGCTACGAACCCTGGAGGCTCTCGTAGAGGATCTCGATCCAGCGATCGGAGTCGATGAAACCCCCACCCCAATCCGCCCACCGATCGGGCATTCCCGCCCCCTGTAGCTCCTTAAGGCTCTTTCCCGCCTCGATTCCGGCGCTCACCAACTCGAGGCTCTCCTCCACCATCTCCAGGTACACCTGAAGGTCCTCCCTGCCCGAGAGCGGGCCGTGACCGGGGATGATCTTGACGTCAGGCGGTAGCTGCTCGAGCACGCTGCGGACGGCGACGACGAGGCCCTGGACGCTCCCGCCGGTGGACAGATCGACGAAGGGGAACCGGCCCGCGAAGAAGTCGTCCCCCATGTGCACAACGTTCGATCCGCTGAAGTAGACCACCGCGTCTCCATCCGTGTGGCCGTGCGGGAGGTGTATGGCCCGGATCTCCTCGCCGTTGAAGTGAATCGAGACCGAGTCGCCGAAGGTGATGACCGGAAGCGCCTCGGGGGCCGAGGGCTCGGTCACGCCGAACGCCGTCTCCTGTCGGGCGGCGAGACGCTTTCGAACGTTGGCGTGAGCGATGATCGGGGCCTCCGGTCCGAACTCCACGTTCCCGCCCGTGTGGTCGCCGTGCCAGTGCGTGTTGAGCACGAACTTCAGCTCGATCTCGCCCTCGACCATGCCCGCCAGCGCGGCGCGGATCTTGTCCGCGAGAGGCGCGAACTGGTCGTCCACCAGCAGCGCACCGTCAGGACCCACCGAAACCCCGATGTTGCCGCCGCGGCCCTGCAGCATGTAGACGTTCCCAGCGACATAGGTCGCGGTGATCTGCACGTCCGACATCTCCGGCTGGGCGATCGCGCGAGGCGCGAAGCCTGCCAGAGGAACGATGCTCAGCATGAAGATTACCCCGACCCGGCGGCTGTGCAGCCTCCCGGACATGGCCTCCTCCTTCCAAGACTCGAGTAGATGAGACGCAGGCCGCGGTGTGTCCACCGATCGGCCCGACTTCAAGTGCCCGGTAGGATCTGAACCGGGTGGGTCCGCCGCAAGGGAGGGGAGGCTCAGGGGAGAGAGGGGAGGCGAGCCAGCCGGATCCTGGTAGCGGTGACGCTACACAGAGCGGTCTAGGAGGAGTGCTCCGACTGACTCGTGGTCCTGCGGGGCGCGCCGCACATGGGGCACCGCGGCGCTTGCCCCGGATAACTGGGAGGCCCATCAACCCGCCCGATACCGACGCCCTCAGCTGTCTTTTACAATGTCTGAGGCTCGCATCGAACGAGGCCTCTCGACCTCGGCGTCTCACCAAGGCAAGCTCCGAACCGGGGCCGTGCCAG
>JAPULH010000057.1 GCA_027295155.1 Gemmatimonadota bacterium | reverse complement strand
CTTGACGTTCCCGCGGCCGTCGTTCTGGCCGGAGGCTACGCCTGGCGGCCCGAGGATACAGTCGCCATCCACTGTGCGACGGTGCGGGCGGCGCTCGCCGTCGCCTGAGTCCGCTTTACTCTCCCCCTGGCCGCACCTATTGTTCGGGCGGACCGTAACGCTTATTCGCGCGGACCGTAAACGTGACCCGCGCACCTCTTCTGCTAGCCCTCTAACGCCAGGAGAACGGTCCCATGTGGATCCTGCTGCTGTTCCTGATTCTGATCATCGCCTTGGTGGCGATCTACAACAGCCTCGTCAAGCTGCGGGTCCGCGTGGACAACTCGTGGGCGGACATCGACGTTCAGCTGAAGCGCCGGTACGATCTCATCCCGAACCTCGTGGAGACGGTGAAGGGGTACGCGAGCCACGAGCGGGATACGTTGGAAGCCGTGATCGAGGCCCGGAACCGGGCCATGAGCGCCCAGGGGCCGGAGGCGCAGGCCGAGGCGGAGAACGTGCTCACCGGGGCGCTCCGGCAGCTCTTCGCGCTCTCCGAAGCGTACCCCCAGCTCAGAGCGGTGGAGAGCTTCAGCAACCTTCAGAGCACGCTGAACGAGATAGAGGAAGCCGTCCAGAACGCACGCCGCTACTACAACGCCGTGGTCCGTGACTACAACACCAAGCTCGAGACCGTCCCGTCCAACGTCGTCGCCGGCTTGTTCCGGTTCGAGCGCCGTCAGTTCTTCGGCCTGGAGGATGACCGGGAGCGCGAGGCGCCGAAGGTCAGCTTCGGGACCGACGCCCAGTAACCCGAGCGGGCCTCTCCGGCCCGCCGCTCCGGCCCTCGCGCTCGCCGCCATCGTCCTGGCGGTCGCGGTCGGCATCGCATCCGGGACGGGGTCGCCGCCCGCCGGTACCGCCCAGCGCTCCTGGGTCATCTCCAGCTTCGACGTCGAGATACGTGTGCACCGCAGCGGCCGCATCGACGTGACGGAGACCATCCAGCCGCGCTTCACGGGCTCGTACAACGGCATCTTCCGTACGATCCCGATTCGCTACGAGACGCCGGCGGGCTTCACGTACGCCCTGCGCATGGAGGTCCGGGAGGTGACCGACGGCTCCGGCGCCGGGCTGCGGTTCGAGGAGAGCCGCGAAGGGCACAACAAGAAGATCAAGATCTGGGTCCCCGGCGCGGAGGACGCGACGCGTACCGTGCGGATCCGCTACTCCGTCCAGAACGGGCTTCGCTTCCCCAAGGGAGACGACGACGAGTTCGAGACGTGGGACGAGCTGTACTGGAACATCACCGGCGACGAGTGGCCGGTGCCGATCGAACGGCTGTCCGCCGAGATCGTCCTGCCGCCCGGGGTCACGGGCCTGCGAGCGCGGGCGTTCACCGGCGAGCATGGCTCCACGGAGGAAGCCGCGCGCGTCGAGGTGCTGGGGGACAGGGTGAGGGTGGCCACCACGCGCCCGCTGGGCTTCCGTGAGGGCCTCACCGTTGCCGTCGCCTGGGATCCCGGCGTGATCGAGCGTCCGGGCGCGGCCGCGAGGCTGGGGGATTTCTCGCGGGCGAACTGGCCGCTGACGCTGCCGGTGCTCGCCTTCCTGGCGATGTGGGGCCTGTGGCGCTCCCGTGGCCGCGATCCGGAGACCGGGCCGATCGCGGCCGAATACGAACCGCCTGAAGACCTCTCGCCCGGAGAGGTGGGAGTGCTGATCGACGGCTCCCCGGACATGCGCGACATCACGGCAACGATCGTCGATCTGGCGGTCCGGGGGTACCTGACGATCGAGGAGACGGAGGAGAGGAAGCAGCTGCTGGGCCTCCTCTCCGGCCGCGAATACGTCTTCCACCTGGAGAGGCCCCGGCCGGAGTGGGCAGGGCTACACGCACACGAGTTGGCGCTGCTGGAGGCGCTCTTCGGCAGCGCGGGCACCTCCGTCTCGCTCTCCGGCCTCGAGCAGGAGTTCTACCGGGACCTTCCGAGCATCCGGGACGGGATGTTCCGCCGCCTGCTGAGGCGCCGCTATTATGCCCGGCGTCCCGACCGAGTGAAGGCCGGCTTCCTGGGCGCGGCGGTCGTAGTCGCCGTCCTCATCCTGATCGGCGGCAACATCCTGGCCGCATCGCTCGGAGAGTCGCCGCTCCCTGTCGTTCTGGCCGGAGTGCTCACGGGCGCCGTCGTCGCCGGCTTCGGCCTGGTCATGCCCGCCCGCACCGTGAAGGGAACCCGGGTCTACGCGAAGATCCTGGGGTTTCAGGAGTTCCTGGAACGGGTGGAGAGCGATCGCTTCCAGCGGATGATCAAGGGGCCGGAGACGTTCGAGAAGTACCTCCCGTTCGCGATGGCGCTCGGAGTGGAGAAGAAGTGGGCGGCCGCGTTCGAGGACATCTACCGCGATCCGCCGAGCTGGTATCGGGGTTCGGGCTTCCACTCCTTCCATACCGGCGTCTTCGTCAGCGACCTCAGCAGAATGACGGGAAGCGCCGCACAGGCCATGACCTCGAGGCCGCGGAGCTCCGGCGGCTCGGGATTCAGCGGGGGCGGAGGCTTCTCGGGAGGCGGCTTCGGAGGTGGCGGCGGCGGGGCGTTCTGACCCGAGCGACCCGAGCGACCACAAGGTGACGAAGGAGGAAGTTATGACCGTACGAAAAGGCGATCGGGCCCCGGCTTTTGAGCTGCCCCAGGGGCCCGGCGACATGATCGATCTCGGTGACTTCCTGGGACGGAAGAAGGTCGTTCTGCTGTTCTTCCCGCTGGCGTTCAGTCCGGTGTGCACGACCGAGCTGTGCACCGTATCGCGGGAGTGGGACGAGTGGGAGGGCCTGGACGCCCGCGTGTTCGGCATCAGCGTGGACAGTCCCTTCGTGACCAGTAGCTTCCGGGAGGAAGAGAACAACCGGTACCCCATCCTCACCGATTTCAACAAGCGGGTCTCGGAGGAATACGGGGTTCTTCACGAGGAGCTCCTGGGTCTGGAGGGCGTCTCCAAGCGATCGGTTTTCGTGATCGACCGCGAGGGCATGGTGGTGTACGACTGGATCTCGGAGGACCCGGGCGTGGAGCCCGACTACGCGGAGGTGAAGCAGGCCGTCAAGGCCGCCTGAGCCCCATCCTGACCGCGGAATCGTTCTTGCGGCAAACCGCCGTAGATCTCGAGGCGTCGCGGTATGATCCCGGTGCTCCGGCCGGCCCGCTCGGGCCTCCGCCTGTAGGGGCTGAACCGCACAGATCCATGTAACATAC
>JAPULH010000056.1 GCA_027295155.1 Gemmatimonadota bacterium | reverse complement strand
GGGACCCAATCCGGGAGGCCGAGTCCTTCGGTAAGCGTCTGCACAACCTGGAAAGCCAGCCAGGAGGCGACGAGGTAGATCCCGAGGACCTGCCATAGGGAACGACGGTGCGCCTCGTTGATGAGGTTCTTCAGACCGGTCATTTTGGCTCCGCGTCCGTCCTCGGGGGCTGGCGTCAGCCGAAAATCTTAGTCTGGCGCCCGATAGGGGGCAAGCTCGGGCTCACCTGAAGTTCGGCCACGCAGAGAGGTCCCGGCGTCCGCCGGACCTGGAGTTCTCGCGCCGTGCAGCTACCGGAAGAAGCCCAAGCTTTCGGCCCGGCACTCCGCCGCGATCCGACCCGCGTCCCTGGAGCCGTAGGCCGCGCCGAAGTAGTCGTACAGCACCCGTGACACCTCCGCAATCGTGCGCTGGCGTCTCCACGTCGTCGAGCGGAGCGTGTTCACGAACACGGCGACCGCGAGGTGACCGGCGTCGTTCGGCAGCGTAACGATCCCCACATCGTTGATGGCCGCAGCCATGGTGCCCGTCTTGTGAGCGACCTCCGTGCCCGCGGGGAGCAGAGCCTTCAGCCGCTTCCGGCCCGAGCGGGTTCGGGTCATCGTGCCGAGCAGCAGCTCGTGCGACGACGGCGTGAGTCCCGCGCCCTCATGCACCAGGGCGAGAAGCTCCGCCATGCCGTCCGGTGTAGCCGTGTCCTTGGGATCGTGACCGTATCGCTCGCGGGCCTCCTCCCGATACTCGGGGGGCAGCGCATCCCTCAGACGATAGTAGTTCTGGCGGTACAGCACGCTCTCGGGAAGGGTGTCGGAGAGCCCGACCAGATCGGCGAACGTCCGGGCCTCGGACCGGTCCACCGTGACACCCTCGATCCCCAGCTCCCGGACGCGCCGGGTCGCCGCTGCCGGACCGCCCGACATCGCAAGAATCACGTCCGTGGCCGTGTTGTCGGATGCGCCGATCATGAGCGAGAAGAGGCTGTCGACGGTCACTCTGACCGGCCGACCACCGGACCGTCTCGCCAGCGGGCTGTTCCCCGGCCGAAAGTCCGTCGGAGGAACGACACGTGTCTCGGCCAGGCGAAGCTCACCGGCGTCCACGCGCCGGAGGAACTCGAGGGCCATGGGTATCTTGGAGACGCTGGCCATCGGGAAGCCCCGGTCGCCGTTGAGCGAGAACCGGACGCCGGACTCCAGGTGAATGGCCGCAACGCCCACGTTCCCGCCCACGCGCCGCGCGATCCGCTCCAGCTTCCCGCGGACCGAATCCGGAACCGAGCATGCTGCGGGGCCATACGGAATCGGCGCTTGCGCCCACAGGGATGAGACTCCGCTCAGGGCGACAGCCGCCAGGGCCATCGCGAGCAGGACTGCAGGTCGCCACGCAACCTTGCATCGCGCCGTGCGGATGTTTCCCATCCCTTCCTCCCGTTTGACCCGTTTGACCGCAGCCAGCCTCCGAAAGCGCCAGACCGCCGAGAATAGAGCATTGTCGACTCCGGCGAAACCAGCCAGTTCCGTGCCACGGCAGGCTTTAGCAGATCCCCATGGAGACGAACGCCTCCACGCAGTGCGGAAACTTGCGGTATCAAAACCGCGTCAGGGAGTCTGGACGCGCCGGAGCGCCCAGAATTCGCCGGCTACGCGCGTACGCGCCGGAGCGCCCGCCGGAGCACGAGGTATCCCCAGACGCCCGCCAACAGCGAGCCGGCGAGGATCCCGAGCTTCGCCTCGTCCGTACTGGCCGCTCCCGCGAAGGCCAGCTCGCTGATGAAGAGCGACATCGTGAAGCCTACGCCCGCCAGGCAGCTCGCTCCATAGATCATCGGCCACCCGACGTTCTCAGGCAGGGATGCGCGCCCACTACGGATCGCGAGCCAGCTGAACAGCATCACGCCGATCTGCTTGCCGGCCAACAGGCCCACCACGACGCCGAGCGTGATCGGGTCGGGCGGCATGGCCAGCATGTCGGCGTTGAAGGCCACGCCCGCGTTGAACAGGGCGAACAACGGAAGGACGAAGAAGGCCTGGATCGGGTGGAGGAAGTACTCGAGGGTGATCCCCGGGGGCCGCATGTCGCCGGCGGCTCGGTACAGGTCGTCCAGGAGCGCCAGTTGCCGCTTTTCCTCGAGCATGCTCACGCGCGTAAGCGCTCCCTCATCGAGCGCGGCGAGCTGGCCGAGAACGCCGTGGGAGCGCTGCATGAACTCCGTCGGATCGATCCGGGCTCGAACCGGGACGACGAAGGCGACCAGAATGCCGGCCACCGTCGCGTGGATGCCCGAGGCGAACACCGCCGCCCACACCCCGATCGCCAGCAGGATGTAGACCCCAGGACGACGCAGGTGGGCGCGGTTCGCCGCGAGGAGAAGGAGCAGGAACACTCCCGCCACAGCCAAGGCCGCCAGCCGCACTTTCTCCGTGTAGAAAACGGCGATGACCAGCACGGCACCGATGTCGTCGGCGATCGCGAGTGCGGTCAGGAACACCTTGAGGCCGATCGGTAGGCGGCTTCCGAAGACCGCCAGGATCCCCAGCGCAAACGCGATGTCGGTCGCCATCGGAATGCCCCACCCCCGCGCGCCCTCGCCCCCAGCGTTGAAGAGCAGGTACATGGCGGCCGGCACGAGCATCCCGCCCAGCGCCGCCGAAACCGGGAGAAGAGCCTTCCTGGCCGTCGACAGCTGACCCACGACGAGCTCGCGCTTGATCTCGAGCCCGACGACAAAGAAAAACAGTACCATCAGGCCGTCGTTGATCCAGTGCTGGAGCGACAGATGGAAGATGGCGTCGCCCCAGGAAATGCCGATCTTCGTGTGCGCGAGGTCGAAGTAGGATTCCGCCCACGGTGAGTTCGCCCAGGCGAGGGCGAGGAGCGTGCAGGCCAGGAGAACGACGCTCCCGGATACCTCCGAATGGACGAACCGCTGGAACATGCCCCCGGGTCGGTCGTCCACGCGCTCTGCAGAGCTCAACGCGCTCACCCCCGGTTGTCCGCCCGCTCTGCGACGCTCAACGCGCTCACCCCCAGTCGTGGCGGGTCAGCCTCAGGATCGCGGCTTCAGACGTCATTCGACGACGCGCCGTTTCGCCTCTCCCGAAGGCCCACCAGCAGGGCCGCCGGAATGAGCACGACGTAGCCGAAAACGAGAAGGATCGGGGCGGCCGTGATCGAGCCTCGATCGAGGAGCACGTAGCCCGAGACGATCGCGACTACGGCCCCTCCGAGCAGCGCGTAGTTGATCGGCCTCAAGCCGAAGCCGGAGCTCTCACGTTCGCCCGTTTTTCCCCGATGTACGCCCATATTCCCCTTTTTCCGCATGGCTGGCAGGATAGACGGACGCAATGGCGGCGTCAACGCGACTGGCAGGTCGCGGAAGAACCCTGGTGGGTCGTGCGCATGGGTCTTGTGAGTCGAAGACAAGGAAAAAGGAGGAGTCGATGCCCTGTGCGACCACGCTTCGCGCGGTGCCCTCGACGACGAGTGACGCCGTATTCGGCCACAACCGGAGCGAGCGAAGCGAGTGGAGGTCGGCGCCAGCCAACACCCATGCGCCCTGCGGGTTGCGGCGGCGCGGGGACATCTCCTGCGTTATCGCTCCTCCCCGATGCATACGGCATCGCCTTCGTCGCGCCGCCTTGGATCTGTCGGGCACCCACCGCAGGTGGGTCCGGCGCTCGTAACGCGACCCGCCTGGGTTCTTCCGCGACCTGCTAGGCTCCCGGCTCGTCATCGTCGGGGTGCCACTGGTTGATGGCGTATTCCGCCTCATCGAACGCTTCGTCGCGCACCCACACGTCGACCTTCTCCTCCGCCTCCTCCCGCCGCATGCGCTCCAGCTTGCTCCGATCCCTGCGCCGACGCCGCCCTCCCACCCAGAGCAGGAGCAGGGTCATGGCTATCCAGAAGACCGCGGCGCGCGACAGCACGTACAGCACTCCGTATCGGGACGATACCACCTTCGCCCACTGTCGCTCGAACTGATCCTCGGTCAGCCCGTAGACCCTTCGGAGGGCCGAGTCGAACCTGGCCCCGCCCGCCATCCGCTCGAACAGTGCCCGGAGACCCGGCTCTCCCCCCATCTCCAGAAGCTGCTGCACCGCCGTGTAGGAGAGCAGGTACGCCGCGGCCGCTCCTTCCTGGTGAGCCGGAAAGCCAAGCGAGAGGTCCTCCAGGCTCACTCGTCCCCTGAGGAACTCCAGCCTCAGCGTCCAGGCCTGAGCGTTCCCCCATTCGCCCGCCGCGAGCTGGGCATATCCCTCGCTCAACCAGCGGGAAGCGCGGGCCCCCGTGGCGTCATGCAGAGCCAGGTGCGCGAGCTCGTGCCGGAGAACGCGGCGCACGGGCTCGACCGCGCCCACATCCGCGCCGGCCCGGACCACCACGTACGCACGCGCCGGCCACGCCGCGCCGGCCACCCAATCGGCACCCGGCGCGCTCTCGTCCGCACACGCCAGGTCGCGCGTGAGCCGCACCGTCGCCCCGCGAAGCGTCTCCAGCACGTCGCGGATACCCGGCATCGGCGCCACCAGGCGGGGATCCTCGGAGAGGAGCCGGGCCAGCCGGCCGAGGCCCGGGTCAGCCTCCCACGTCATGCCGAGCGCCCGGAAGCGCTCGACGCTCTCCGGACACACCGCCGCTGCCTGAGCGACGGTGGGGAACGCGAGCTCCGGCTCGGGTGCCGGCGGAGCTGCAGCCGGCACGGCAGCCGGGGGAGCTACCACCGACACCGCAGCCAGCGAAGCCAGCGCCAGGAGCACGCCCGGCACCGCAGCCGAGGGAGCCAGCGCCCGCAGCACGCCCGGCAGCAGCCGCATGCTCAGCTCGTCTGCCTGGCCCACTCGACCACGCCACGCAGCGGCTCCGGAAGCGGCGAGGTGAAGGCCATGCGTTCGCCCGTTCGGGGATGGCTGAAGACCAGCCGCGCTGCGTGCAGAAACATGCGGTCGCAGCGGCGGGCGAACTCCCCGGCCCACCGGCCACCGGCACCGAGAAAGCCGCGCTCCCATCCCGGCCCGTAGATCGGGTCGCCAACAACCGGGTGTCCGAGCGCCCGCAGGTGAACGCGCACCTGGTGGGTCCGGCCCGTCTGCAACCGCACGGCCACGTATTCGACGGACACCCAGCTCTCCAGCCGGCGGAAGTGCGTGACGGCCCTGCGCCCACCCTCCACGACGGCCATACGCTTGCGGTTACGCGGATCGCGTCCGATCGGCCGGTCCACCGTCCCCTGATCCCACGGCAGCGTTCCCCAAGCCGCCGCGAGATAGCCTCGACGCACACGGCGACCGGCGATCGCCGCCGAGAGGTGTCGGTGGGCTTCGTCGGTCCTGGCGACGACCAACAGCCCGCTCGTGTCCCGGTCCAGCCGGTGGACGATGCCCGGCCGAAGAGGAGCGCCGGTGCCCGAAAGGCCGCCACGGCCAAGGTGGTGGAGCAGCGCGTTCACCAGCGTTCCGGTCGGATGGCCGGGCGCGGGATGCACGACCATTCCGGCCGGCTTGTCGACCACCGCCAGATCCTCGTCCTGATAGAGGATCTGCACCGGAATCGGCTCGGGCACCACCTCCAGCGGTGGACTCGGCGGGAGGGTGATCGTGACGATCTCACCGGGCAGGGCCGACCGACTCTTGCGGACCGGCTCACCGTTGACGAGAACGAGCCCTTCCTGGATGAGCGCGGCGATCTTGGAGCGGCTGAGTTGCAGATGTTCGGCAAGGTAACGGTCGAGGCGGGTCTGAGGCTCTTCGATCTCGAGTGTCACGACGCTGCCGGAATCGGACCTCCCTTCTTCGAGCGGCGAGCGGTCGGATCCGACCTCAGGCCTCCGGCTCTCGGACTCCGAGCTCTGGTCCGCCGGCACTCGTTTCCGCCCGCCCGGAGGCGCGCTCACGCCGCTCCTCCAGCAGATACGAGATCAGGAGCAACACGGCGCCCACCGTCACCGCCGAGTCGGCCACGTTGAAGACCCACCACCGGTGCGCACCGATCCCAACGTCCAGGAAATCGACGACGCCGCGCTCGTAGCGTAGCCGGTCCAGAATGTTGCCGATCGCCCCCGCTCCCACCAGGGCTACCGCAAACAGCCGGAGTCGGTCCGAGGTCGGGGTCGCTCGGTAGATCATCGTCAGCACGCCAAGCGCAAGAATCGAGAGGACGAGAAAGAAGAGCCGGGAGTGCTCCCCGATGTTGATGCCGAAGGCGGCACCCGGGTTGTGGGTGTAGGTGAGCCGCACGAAGTCGCCGAACACGGAGATCGACTCGTGCAACACCATGTTCTGGACCACCCACAGCTTGGTCGCCACGTCGAGGGCCAGGACGCCCGCCAACACCAGCAGCGCGAGAACGGCCCTGCTCCGAAAGTCGCCGGCCGGCGACCTCTCTAGAGGCGCTCCATCGTCGATGAGACCTTCGCCCTCAGCGCGGGACACCGCTCTCTTCGAGCTCTTTGCACCGGATGCACAAGCGGGTGTGAGGAAGCGCGTCGAGCCGCTCGTAGCCGATGTCCTCGCCACACTCCTCGCAGCTTCCGAACTCCTTGGGATTCCGATAAAGACGGCGCAGCGCCTCGTCGATATGGTAGAGGAACCGACCCTCCTTGCTGGCGAACAGGAACGCCTTCTCACGCTCCATCGCGTCCGTACCCTGGTCCGCCATGTGGAAGCTGTAGGCCGACAGGTCGCCGTCGGAGCTCTGCGGAGTCTTCGCGAAAGTCTCGTCGTAGTGGCCGAGCTCCTTCAGCGCCCGCGCCCTCTCCTCGAGCAACCGCTCTTCCATATGCTTGAGATCTTTCTTCCTCATCGCCACCATCTTCAGGTTTCAAGCCCGGATCCGCCGGGCCACGCCGCGCCGCAGGGGACCACACCCCTTCCTCGCGCTGCCCTATTACCGCGATCGGGCCAATCCGATCCTCACCGGGTGCCCGTCGATCTCGCCGTCGATCTCGCCGTCGAGCCACTCACCTTCCTCGTCGCGGGAACCGGCCCCGACCCGGACGCGCACCGCAAGCGTCTCGCCGGCTATGTAGTCCCGGTGGGCCCGCGCGGCCGCTTCCACGACGTCGGCGCCGCGAATCTCCAGTTCGATCCGATCCGACACCTCGAGACCCACGTCGCGGCGGAGCCGTTGCACGCGGTTTACCAGTTCCCGGGCCATGCCCTCCGCCCGGAGCTCGTCGTCCACCACGTGATCGAGCCCGACCAGGTATCCTCCGCTGCTCTTGATCACCAGATCGCCGGATGCCTCCTCGGCGATCGTTACGTCATCAGGCTCGATCTCGACAGTCCGGCCATCGAGACGAACCTGGATCGGCTGGCCGGCCAGCAGGCGACCGGCCGCCTGCTGGTCCAGCTGCCGAATGAGCGCCGCCACCTTCGGGGTTTCCGACCCGAAGCGGGGACCCAATCGGCCGAAGTTCGGCTTGGCGGCAAGCCGAACAATATCGTCGCCGGGGGCCATGAACTCAACCCGTTTGACGTTGAGTTCCTGAGCGAGCAGCTCGAGCACCTCGGGCGACGGACGGCGGCCTCCGGAGACCACCGCCTTCAGCGTGCGCAGGGGCTGTCGCACGCGGAGGTTCTCCTGTTCCCGAGCCGCCCTGCCCAGCACCGCCAGCTCCCGGATGTCGTGCATCTCTCGCTCGAGCTCCGGATCGATGCGGCCGCCGGACGACGGGAAGTCCGCCAGGTGCGCCGACGGGCCGGAGAGCGACCGGAACAGCCAGTCGGAAAGAAACGGCGCCAACGGAGCCAGAAGCAGGGCGACGGTGCACAACGCCTCGTGGAGGGTCGCGAAGGCATCCCGCGAGTCGATTCGCACGTCCGCTCCGGGTCGGGTCGCCCAGAACCGGTCGCGGGAGCGTCTGACGTACCAGTTCGAGAGATCATCCTGAACGAAGCTCGAGAGGCGTCGTGCCGTCAGCGTAAGCTCGTTGGCATCCAGGCCCTCGCGCATCCGCTCGGTCAGGGAGTCCAGGCGACTGAGCAGCCAACGATCCATCACGCATCGTTCGGAGGGCCGTCGTGCTCCAGGATCTTCGTGAGACCACCCTTCGAGCCGCGCGTACAGGGCAAAGAAGCGGTAGGTGTTTCGCAGCGTATCGAAGAGCTTCCGCTGAACCTCCCGGATTCCCTCCGGGTCCCAGCGCTTCGGGAGCCACGGGTTGCTGACCGAGAGGAGGTAGAAGCGGATCGCATCGGCACCGTGCTGCTGGATCGCATCCCACGGATCGATCACGTTGCCGCGCGACTTGGACATCTTCTGGCCTTCCCGATCGAGGATCATGTCGTTCACGACGACCGCGCGGTAGGCCGTCTTGTCGAACAACATCGTGGAAAGCGCGAGCAGCGAGTAGAACCAGCCCCGCGTCTGATCAACGCCCTCGGCGATCAGGTCGGCCGGATGGTGGACCTCGAAGGGCTCCCGGTTCTCGAAGGGATAGTGCCACTGGGCGAACGGCATGGAGCCCGAGTCGAACCAGGCGTCCAGAACTTGAGGCACGCGGCGCATCCGGCCCCCACACCCCTCCTCTCGGCAATCCCACTCGAACGCGTCGATCTCGGGACGGTGCGGATCGAACCCTGCCGGCAGCGCACCGGCGTGCTCGGCAAGCTCCGCGTAGGAGCCGATCACCTGCCGGTGCTCCCGGCTTCGGTCGCACTCCCAGATGGGCAGCGGCGTTCCCCAGTAGCGGTCGCGAGAGAGAGCCCAGTCGACGTTGTTCTCCAGCCACTCCCCCATGCGCCCGCTTCCGATCTCGGCGGGGTGCCAGCTGACCGAGCCGTTGAGCTCGATGAGCCGGTCCTTGACGGCGGTGGTCCGAGCGTACCAGGAGTCCCTCGCCATGTAGAGCAGCGGGCTGTCACACCGCCAGCAGTGCGGGTAGCTGTGCGCGTACGGCTCGGATCGGTACAGGCAATCCCGCTCGGCCAGGTGTTCCTGGATCGCCCGTTCGACCTCCGGATCCTTTACGAATCGGCCCGCTATTCCGCCGGGCACACCGTCCACGAACCGGCCCTCTCCGTCCACCGTGTGCTGCATCGGCAGCCCCGTCTCGGCGCCGAGGCGGAAGTCGTCCTCGCCGTACATGACCGCCGTGTGCACGACGCCGGTACCCTCGTCGACGGTGACGAAGTCGGCCGGCAGGATGGTCCACGCGTGCTCGGAGCCCGCGGCATCCACGGCCCCCGGGAAGAGAGGCTCGTAGCGCCGCCCGACGAGCTCCCTGCCCTCGAGCTCCTCGAGAACGTCCACGTCGTGACGAAGCGTCCACTCCATCTGGTTGCGCGCCACGATCAGCACCTCGCCCGGCCGGGCTATCGCCCCGTCCACCCGGTCCCGCACCCGCACCCGCACATACGCGATGTCCTCGCCGACGGCGAGAGCGACGTTGCCGGGCAGCGTCCAGGGGGTGGTCGTCCAGCTGAGGACTCGCGCCTCGTCCGGATCGCCCTCCAAGTGGAACTTCACGAACACGGCCGTATCGACCACATCGGACCAGCCGAGCGCTACCTCGTGGCTGCTCAGGCCGGTTCCGCAGCGGGGACAGTACGGGAGGACCTTGTAGCCACGGTAGAGCAGACCCTTTCGCTCGATCTCGGAGAGCGCCCACCACACGGACTCAATGTAATCCCGGGAGCATGTGATGTACGCGTTCTCGTAGTCCAGCCAGTAGCCAATGCGAAGAGAGAGCCGCTCCCAGTCGTCCTTGTAGGTGAAGATCCCCTCCCGGCAGACGCGGTTGAACTCGCCGATGCCGAGCTCCTCGATCTCCGCCCTGCCGGAGATCCCCAGCCTTCGCTCAGCCTCGATCTCGACGGGCAGGCCGTGTGTGTCCCACCCGGCGAGTCGGGTGACGTGATGACCGGTCATCGTGCGATAACGGGCCACCAGGTCCTTGATCGTCCGGGCCATGACATGGTGCACGCCGGGACGCCCGTTGGCCGTCGGGGGACCCTCATAGAAGACGAACTCCGGCCCCCCTTCCCTCGCCTCCAGGCTGCGCCGGAAGGTGTGCTCCTCCTCCCAGATCCGGAGGATCTCTTCCTCGAGGGACTCCGTCGTCTCAGGCAGATCGGGGTACGGCATGCGGCTCTACTCGGACAATCGGGCGAGGATCGCCCGCACCAGCCGGGAAAGCTCCGGCTCCGCCTTCTTGGCCGTCGCGATGATTCGGCTCACGTCCACCGGCTGCAGGGCGTCGGGAAGACACATGTCGCTGATGATCGAGAGGCCGAGCACGCGCATCCCGGCGTGCCGGGCCACGATGACCTCAGGGACCGTGGACATGCCCACGGTGTCCGCTCCCATCCACCGCAGCATGCGGTACTCCGCCGCGGTCTCGAGATTGGGGCCGGCGACCGCCACGTAGATGCCCTCCCGGAGGGTGATCGCGAGCCGGAGCGCTTCCTCTCTGGCGATCTCCCGGAGGCCGGCGTCGTAGGGCTCGGACATGTCGGGAAAGCGCGGACCTTGCTCCACGTTCGGCCCGACGAGCGGGTTGTCGCCCATCAGGTTCAGCTGATCGCTGATCAGCACCAGATCACCCTCGTTCCACAGCGGGTTCAGGCCGCCGCACGCGTTCGAGACGATCAACGTTCCCGCTCCGAGCTCCTTCATCACACGGACCGGGAGCGTGACCTCCTGCATCGAGTAGCCTTCGTACCGATGGAACCGACCCTCCATGGCCGCGACCGCGACGCCCTCCAGCCTCCCCAGGATGAGGCGGCCGGCGTGCGACTCCACCGTGGATCTCGGAAAGCCGGGGATCTCCTCGTACGGGATCGCCGAGTCCACATCGATCTCGCCGGCGAGCGCCCCTAGGCCCGTACCCAGAACGATCCCGATGTCCGGCCTCACGTCACTCCGGCCTCGGATGGCCTCGGCCGCACCGACGACGGTTTCCATTCCCATCGGTCCTCCCTAGAAGGCTATGGGCCGCGGTCTCTCGCCAAACAGCACGGTGCCGAGCCTCAGCCGTGTGCTGCCCTCCTGCACGGCGATCTCGAAGTCGTTGCTCATGCCCATGGAGAGAACGCGCGCCTCGAAGCCCGGAACCTCACGGCCGCATCGATCGAACAGCTCGCGGGTTCGCCCGAACACCCTCCGCAGCACCTCGACGTCGGAGGTAAACGGCGCCATGGTCATCAGACCCACGAGGCGAAGGCATGTCATCGCGGCGATCTCCGGAGCCGCCTCGACGACCTCCTCCCCGGCGAAACCGCCCTTCGTGGCCTCGCCGGAGGCGTTGACCTCGAGCAGCACCTCGAGCTCCTCTCGATCGACCCTCTCCGCTTCCTGGGCGAGCTTCCGGGCCAGCCGCAGGGAGTCCACGGATTCCACGACATCGAACAGCCGGACGGCGGATCGGGCCTTGTTGCGTTGCAGGTGGCCGATCATGTGCCACCGAAGGCCGAGCCGGCCGACGGCCAAAAACTTCTCCTGCGCCTCGGCGACCCGATTCTCGCCGACGATGGGCAGGCCCGCCTCGGCCACCTCCCGCAGGGCGGCGGCTGGATGGCCCTTCGTGACGGCCACGATCTCGATGTGGCTTGCCGAGCGTCCGACCTGCCGCGCCGCTCTCTCGATTTGCTCCTGAACCGACGCGAGGCGTGCTCGTAGCTCACTCATCACGGCTGCATAAGAAAAGAGAGCCGCCCGCGGCGCGAGCGGCTCTGTCGATTCCGGCGAGCGGGACCGACGGCGGCCCCGCCGTCAACGCCCTAGCGAACCTCGAACGTAATCGCCTGAGCGACCCAGACGGGAGTCCTCTTATCGCGGTTCATGGCGGGCGAGAACTCCATCTTGTCAGCGGTGCTAATGGCCGCTTTGTCCATTGCGTCGAAGCCGCTCGACTGCTGGACCTGGGACTTCAGCACGTTGCCATCCTCGTCGATGTAGATCCACAACACGACCGTGCCCTCGACACCGGCCTCACGCAGCTGGGCCGGATAGAGGCGCTGCAGCAGACGCTGGATCTCCTTGGCGTTCTTCAGCTTCGGCGCGACGTCGTAAGGAATGAACGACGGACGGTCCGCAGGGCTGCCCGCCTTGGGCGGTGGCGGAAGGTTCTCCACCGGATTCTCGTCAAACGTCGTCGGCGCGATTGTGACGTCGTCCTCGATATCGGCAGCCGCCACCTTCGGAGTGGCCGGTCGCGCGATCTGCTCCGGCGGCGGTGGGATCTTCACCTCCGGCGGGAGCTCGACCATTTCGATCGATTCGTCCATGCCGCTCAGGTCCGCCGCATGCAGCTGCGGGAACAGCGCGAAAAGCGCGAAGTGCACGGAGACGGCCCCGATAACGCCATAGGCCAGCCAGTTCGAGGCGCTCTTCTTGAACGCATCGTTGGCGGTCTCCCTGGCTACGGAACTCTTGTGATCGGTCGATCCTGGCATCGGCACGTACCTCCCTACCTCCTGGGCCGCATCACACGGTGCTCCAGACGCGTGGCAAACGTCACCCGGACCGCGCCTGCCGCCTGAAGCTGCTTCGTAATCGTGTTGATCTTGTAATACGGAACGTCGCGATCCCCTCGCACCGCCACCACTAGCTCGCGGTTGTCGGCATAGAGGGGGCGAACGACGCTGGATATATCCTCATCGGCGAGCGCCTGATCGTTGATGTAAACCTGACCATCGATCTCTATCCAGAGGTGGAGGATGTTCTTTCTTTTCTCGTCGATCTTCTTGGTGGCTTCCGCGTCCACCCAGTCGATGTGCCGCTTCTTCTCCTTCCTGAAGACGGTCGTCACCATGAAGAAGATCAGCAGCAAGAAGGCGATATCGGCCATGGACGACGAGGGGATTTCGCTGCTCACCCCCGATCGTCGCTTGAAACCGCCCGCCCTCAACATGGCTACTCTCCTACCATCTGCAAGGAGATGCGTTCCGCTCCCGCCTTCTTCACCTCGTCCAGCACGTTGATCATGTGACGGTACGGCGCCTCGGGATCCGTTTTGATCGCGGCGATCAGGTTCTCGTTCGCCGCGAGCTCCTGCCTCAGGATGCCCTCGATCTGCCGGTAGGCCACGACCTGCTCCTGCTCGCTCTCACCCCGTCGAACGATCACCGAACCGTCGCGCTGGATGATGAGGAAGAGGAGGTTCTTCGGCGAAACCTCCTGCTCCTCCTTCTCCTCGGGAAGGACGATCGGCAAGCCCTTCTCCTCGTTGAACACCGTCGTGGTAAGGAAGAACACGAGGAGCAGGAACGCGATATCCGCCATCGACGCCGTCGGGATCTCATCGGAAACGCGCTGCTTGCGGTTCAACATCGGCATCGGTCGGCTTCCTCCTACTCCGCTTCCGTAGCTTGCAGTCCGCGGGTGGAGTCGATCTGCCAGATCAGATCGAGCACGGCCTGCGCCCCCTCCTCCATGTCCGCCACCAGCTGATCGATCCGGGTCACGAAGAAGTTGTACGCGACGTTCACCGGAATGGCGATCGAAAGACCGGTCGCCGTCGTAATGAGGGCCACCTTGATGCCGCCGGCGACCAGGGTGGGATCGACCTGCCCGGCGATCTCGATCGCCTCGAAGGCCAGGATCATCCCGATGACCGTACCGAGGAAGCCGAGCATCGGCGCCACGTTCGCCACCGTCGCCAGCACGGGGAGCCCGCGCTCCAGGAATCCGAGCTCAATCGAACCGGTCGTCGAGATGGCCTTGGCGACGTCGGAACCCGTGTGTCGCTCCTCCACGCGGCGCAACCCGGCGAGCAGGATCGCGGCCACCGGGCCCCGGGTCTCCTCGGCCTGGTGAACCGCCTCGGTCAACCGGCCGCTCGTGCTCAAGCCCTCGATCTCACCCAGAAGCCTTAGGGACTCGTGGTGAGCGATCCAAAGGGTCCAGCCCTTGGCGATAATGACTCCCAGGGCGATCAGCGAGCAGAGGACGAGCGGATACATCATGAAGCCGCCATCGGCGAAGAGCGTGAGGAGCTGATAGCTGGTGTCGACCTGCTGCAAACTCTACCTCCGCAGGGGGCTACGCCAGGCCCAATGCATCGGGCGTTCCACGATCCATAGTCAACCGAAAATATTACCGTCCGGCCCGGACCTCGTCAAATCCGGGCTCGTTGCCCTCTCCGCCATCGGCGTCCCGGCCCGAAGTGGCTGCGAACGCTCCACCACGGCGTCCCCTGAGCATCATGTCGCGCCATCGCCTCCCCTCCCGCGGGGGCGCCGGCTCCATCGACCGGCTACGCGAAAGATGCGCCCTCAGACGATCCTGGTCCATCCCGCGGAAGAGCTGTCCACCGATCGCGAGCGAGATCTGGCTCGTTTCCTCCGAGATCACCACCACATAGGCATCGGTCTCCTCGGAGAGGCCGATCGCGGCCCGGTGGCGCATGCCGAGCGACTTGTCTCGCACGGGAAACTGGGTGAGGGGAAGCGGCGCCCCGGCCGCGATGATCTTGTCCCCACGGATGAGCACGGCTCCGTCGTGCAGCGGAGAATAAGGCGTGAAGATCGTCGTGAGCAGATCGGAGGAGGCATCCGCCTCGAAACGGGTGCCCTTGTCCGCGTACTCCCCGAGCCCGACCTCTCGCTCGACCGCGATGATCCCGCCGATCTTCGCCCGGGCCAGCCGCTCCGCCGCCTTCACGACCTCCTCGACGACCTCGCTCTCCTCGAACCTCGCGAAGACGTTCCACAGTCGGCTGCGGCCCAGCTGCGCGAGCGCGTTCCGAAGCTCCGGTTGAAACACGACGATAAGGGCGAACACGCCGTAGGTGAACGCCTGTGATAGGATGGCGGTGATGAGGCCGAGCGCCAGCAGCTGGGCGACGGCGTAGACCGCAACCAGCAGCACCAGTCCGACGAGGATCTGGAACGCCCGCGTGCCGGTCCACAGCACCAGGACGCGGTAGATGAGGTAGGCGACGAGGAGGATCTCGATCGCATCCTTCCAGCCCAGCTGGAGGAAACCGAGATAATCGGCCAGGGTCCTCATCGCCGGCTACCCCGCCCGTCGAATCGAATCGGCCAGGTCTAGGGCCCGTCGCACCTCGCGGACGTCATGGACGCGAAAGAGTCGCGCACCGCGCTCGAGGGCCATCACGCACGCGGCCACCGTGCCCTCCACCCTATCCTGAACCGGCAGATCCAACACTTTGCCGATGAATGACTTACGGGATGGTCCCACCAGGACGGGGCGTCCGAGGGCAAGCAGCCCGCCCAGCTCCGCCAGCAAACGGAGGTTTCCTTGCGCCGACTTCCCGAAGCCGATGCCCGGATCCACCACGAGCTGGGCGGGCGCACAACCCGCCTCGATCGCCAGCCGCAGCGAGCTTGAGAGGCCATCTCGAATCTCGCCCAGCAGGTCCCGGTACTCGACGTTCTCCTGCATCGTACGGGGCTCACCCCGCATATGCATGAGAACCAGTCCAGCGCCCGTTTCCGCCGCCAGGATGGCCAGGCGCCGATCGGCGGCCAGCCCTGAGACGTCGTTCAGGACCGCGACCCCCAGGTCCAGGGCTCGCCTGGCCACGTCGGCTTTCGTCGTGTCGACGGCGAGCGGTACGGGAATCGAACCCTGCAGGCGCTCCAGAACAGGACCCACCCGGAACCATTCCTCGTCGGCCGACACAGCACGAGCTCCCGGCCGGGTGGATTCCCCTCCGATATCGATGAGATCCGCCCCGTCGGCGGCCAGCGCGTGTGCGCGCTCCGCCGCGAGCGACGGATCGAGGTAGGCTCCGCCGTCGGAAAAGGAGTCCGGTGTGACGTTGAGGATCCCGACGACCACTGGTCGGCCGAGGTGGATCGTGCGGTCCCGGATCCGCCAGACGGGCCGATCGCCTCCTTCTGCCGGGCCTCGGTCCGCAGCGGCCATCGTCAGCGGCCCACTGTGCTCAGGCAAGCGCCGGAGACGGCTCCCCCCCTCCGCTCTCCTGAGGCTTCCGCTCCACCGCCCGTCGCTCCTCGCTCGCCTCCTCGGGGGCTCCCTTTACCGGCTCGCCGCTCGGGAGAGGTGGGAGAGGCTTTCCTTCGTCCACCAGCTTGATCTCATCCGCGTCGAGCGTCTCTCGCTCCAACAGCGCTTCGGCGATCGTCTCAAGCAGATCCCGGTTCTCCTCGAGCACCGTTCGGGCGGACGAGTACGCCTCGTCCAGGATGCGCTTGATCTCGGAGTCGACGAGCTGAGCCGTCTTCTCACTCACCTCTCGGCGGTGGCCGAACTCTCGTCCCAGGAAGATCTCATGCTCGCGATCCCCCACCGTTACTGGACCTACCGCCGGCGACATACCGAACTGGGTGACCATCCGCCGGGCGATCGTCGTCGCTCGCTCGATGTCGTCGCCGGCTCCGGTCGTGATCTTCTCCTCTCCGAAGACCAACTCCTCCGCCACGCGGCCACCGAACAGCATCTTGAGCTGCCCCAGCAACCACACCCGGGTATAGTTGTGCCGATCCTCCTCCGGAAGCGACGCGGTGAGCCCCAGCGCCCGACCGCGAGGGACGATCGTCACCTTGTGGAGTGGGTCGAGACCGGGCACCCTCAGGCCGATGACCGCGTGTCCGGCCTCGTGGTACGCGGTGACCTTCCGCTCATCCTTCGAGATCACGAGGCTCTTGCGCTCGGCGCCGAGCATGACCTTGTCCTTCGCCTCCTCGAAGTCCACCATGTAGACGCGGTTCTTGTCCTTCCGGGCAGCGAGCAGCGCGGCTTCGTTCACGACGTTCTCGATGTCCGCGCCCGAGAGGCCCGGCGTGCCCTTCGCGAGGATGACCACGTCCACATCGTCGGCGATCGGGATGTCCCGCGTGTGTACCCGGAAGATTCCCTCCCGACCCCGCACATCGGGGCTATCCACCACGATCTGTCGGTCAAACCGTCCCGGACGGAGCAGCGCGGGATCCAGCACGTCGGGCCGGTTCGTCGCGGCGAGCAGAATGACGCCTTCGTTCGACTCGAAGCCGTCCATCTCTACCAGAAGCTGGTTCAGGGTCTGCTCCCGCTCGTCGTGCCCGCCGCCGAGCCCCGCGCCGCGGTGTCGTCCGACCGCGTCGATCTCATCGATGAAGATGATGCAGGGCGCGTGGGCCTTGCCCTGCTCGAAAAGATCCCGCACCCGGCTCGCGCCGACCCCGACGAACATCTCCACGAAGTCTGAGCCGGACATGGAGAAGAAGGGACAGGCGGCTTCGCCCGCTACGGCCCGGGCCATCAGCGTCTTCCCGGTCCCGGGCGGCCCGATGAGCAACGCGCCCTTGGGCAGCCGCCCACCCAGACGGCCGAACTTGGCCGGATCCTTGAGGAACTCGATGATCTCCTGAAGCTCCTCCTTCGCCTCGTCGCACCCGGCCACGTCTGCGAACGTCACCTTCGGCGTGTCACCGGTGAGGAGCTTCGCCTTGGACTTGCCGAAACTGAAGGCCCGCGAGCCGCCGCTCTGCATCTGGCGGAAGAGGAAGACCCAGAGCCCGATGATGAGGAGCCAGGGGAGGACGCCGACGAGCACGGCGACCCAGTTGCTGCCGGGACCCTTCCCGCTGGTCTGGACGCCCGCCTCCTCCAGCTCATCGATGAGCGACTTGTCCGCCTCGTACGGGAGGAGCGTGTGGAAGGTCTCGATCTGAAGCCCGTCCTTCTCGATCGTCGAACGCAGCTCGCCCTCGAGCTCGCGGCCCTCCTTGACCGTGACCCGCACTACGTTTCCGCCCTCGACCTGGGCCCGGAACTCGGAGTACGTCAGCTCCTGCTGAGCCTCCCGGCTGCTGTTCATGAGCTGGAAGATCAGCAGCGGTATGAGCACGATCAGAGCCCAGAAGGAGGCCGTCCGGAGGAAGCGGTTCACGCGCCCTCCGTCCGAGCCTTCGGGACCCTTCGCCGATTTCTGCATTCGCTTCGCCTAGCCGTTGCCCTACCGTGGCCTGCCCGTTTCCTGCCTTGCAGGCTTATACCCGCGTGCCTTCATCCCTGGTCCTGCTCCGAGAGGCTCGCGATGAACGGGAGATGCCGGAAGTCCTCGGCGTGATCCAGCCCGTACCCCACCAGGAAATCCCGAGGTGCATCGAATCCCACCCAGCGAGCCTCCCGCGCGAGGTCGGACGCGATGTGCTTGTGGAGCAGCGCACAGATCTCCAGGGACTTGAGATCGTGAGCATCCAACGCCTCCATCATCCGGTTCAGCGTGTTGCCGCTGTCCACTATATCCTCGACCAGTATGACGTTACGCCCCGTGAGCGGGGCCGCCGGTTGATACAGCAACTCCACCTGGCCCGAGGAGGTGGTTCCGGCGCCATAACTCGAGGCCACGAGAAAATCCACCTGCACGGGCCTCGAGATGCAGCGCACCAGGTCGCTGAGAAAGATGAAAGAACCCTTCAGCAGACCGAGCACAAGGAGATCGTCCTCTCCCTCGTAAGCACGGGTGATCTCATCCCCCAGGCTCCGGACCCGTGCCGCGATCTCCTCCGCCGAGTAGACGATGCGCTCGATCGAGCGACCGCCGGTCAGCGCCGCGATGTGCGCCGGGGCGAGCGTGCCCAGGCCCGCTGCCAATTCCACCATGCTGGATCCCTATAGCTCCTCGACCTCGATGGACAGAACGTCGCTCACCCCACACGGTCCCTCGTGAGCCGGCGGCGGAGCGTGAGCCGGCGGCGGAGCGGCCTTCGCCAGCCTCCACACCCACAGCACCCGTCCCTCCGCGTCCACGAGGATCGGGATTCGGCCGCGCTCGGAGAGCGGCACACGATGATCCGTAAACAACCGCTTCACCTTTCGGCTCCCAGCAGCGAGTCGAATCCGATCCCCAGCCCGCCACCGCCGCATCTCGAGCGGAAAGCTGGCGCCTCCTCCCAATCGGAGATCGAAGACCTCTTCTGCCGACACGCCGTCCACGTGACCCGGTGGAGGCGGAGACGTCCAGGCGACCCGGAAGCGACGCTCGCCGAGCCGCAGCACCCCCCTGCCCGAGCCGGCCGACGGAATCCGCAGGGGGATCTCCCCAGCATCCGGCGCCGGAAAGCCCAGCCAGATGTGCTCGAACTCCCGGCGGAGCGAAAGTCCTCCCCCTACGTCAACGGACGCACCGCTTCGTCCGCCCCTGATAAACTCGACCGCAACTCGCGTTCCTCCGCGCGATAACCGCACATCCAGCCGTTCCGCCAGGAGCGCGACCGCCCGAGCCTGGACGGTCCGATGATACTCGGCCAGACACGATCGAACAAACCGAAAGCCACCGGCCGGCCCCACCACACAACAGCGCTCGAGCGCCTCCCGTGCCTGGCCCACCAGCGCGCGGTCCGCCTCACGGGCCGAACGCGCCAGAGAGACAAGGCGCTCCCGCACCGGGCCGTCCCATGATCGCTCCAGCGCCGGCAGGGCCAACGTGCGGATTCGCACGCGGCTCCAGCGCGGATCCTCGTTGGACGGATCCGTCAGGTACGGGATGCTTCGCTCGTCTAGATAGGCTCGAAGCTCTTCCCGCCAGAAGGGGAGGAGCGGCCTGACGATGATTCCGCGTCGCTCCGGAATCCCACCGAGTCCCCGGATACCTGTTCCCCTGAGAATCCGAAAGAGAACGGTCTCCGCCTGGTCATCCGCGTGGTGCGCCGTAACGATTCGATCGGCTGCTTCGGCCTCGGCGACCTCTTGCAGGAACTCGTACCTGGCCCTGCGGAACGACTCCTGGCGTGCGGGCAGCGGCCGGCTCGGTCGGCCGACGCTGCAGCGCAGGCCCAGAGCCTCCACCCACTTGGCGACGCTGCATGCTTCCCGGGCGCTCTCCTCCCGGAGGCCGTGGTCGAAGTGGGCAGCGACCAGAAGCCACTCGTTCTCGGCGGCACACGAACGGAGGAGATGAAGCAGAGCGATCGAGTCGGGACCGCCGGAGACGGCGAGGAGAATCCGGCTTTTTCGGGGCAGCAGATCGGATCGGCGCTCGAGCCGCGCCGCAAGCCGCTCGGGAAGGTCGGGCGTCCTACGCTCCTCGCCGGAGGCCTGGGATGTGATCCCGCCAGGTGCCCGCCGCGCGGTGGAAATCCAGCTGCTCCGGCACCGGAACGCTGCTGTCGTCGGCGCTCGCGGACGTGGCCGCGGCCGCGTCCAGCCCCGCCGCCGTGCCCGCGGCGAGCCGCTCCGTCTCGAGTTCGTCCGCGGCGATACGCAACTTCGTCGCGATATCGTATCCGGCGTCGTGACCCAACACGTAGACTCGAAGGGCGCGCTTGAGATCGAGGGCGGGTCGCATCGCTAGACCTCCATGACCTCCGCCTCCTTCTTCTTCAGGAGGCTGTCGATCGCGGAGACGTGCTGGTCGGTGAACTCCTGAAGCTCGTGCAGGCGGCGGTGAAGCTCATCCTCGCCGATCTCACCGTTACCCTGAAGCGTCTCCAGGCTCTTCTTGGTGACGTGACGGACGTGACGGACGGAAACCCTCCCCTCCTCGGCCATCCTGTGAAGGACCTTCACCATCTCCTTCCGGCGCTCTTCCGTGAGCGGCGGAATCGGGACGCGGATGATGTTGCCATCCACCGACGGATTCAACCCGAGGTCGGCGGATTGGATCGCGCTTGCGACGCTGCCGGCGATGCTCGCGTCATAAGGCTGCACGACGATGAGCTGAGGCTCCGGGGCGGAGATGTTTCCGAGTTGGTTGAGGGCCATGGTGGTCCCGTACGCCTCCACCCGGACCATTTCCAGGATCGCCGGGGTCGCCTTCCCGGTCCTGACGGTCGTGAACTCGCGTCGGATCGCGTCGACCGCCTTGTCCATGGAAGCCGAGGCTTCCCGCATCGCTTCTCCGGCCATTCGCTACTCCTTCATCTGGACGCTCCCGCCAGACCACCAGGGTTCTTCAGCGACCTGCTACGCGACAAGCGTACCGATCCGCTCGCCCCTGAGGGCGGTCAGGATAGCACCCGGCCGGCGGATGTTCAGCACGATCACGGGCAGGTGGTTCTCCTTGCACAGCGAAACCGCGGCCGCATCCATGACCCCCAGTTCGCGCGTCATCACCTCAAGGTAGGAGATACGGGGGATGAACTCCGCCTCGGGATTCGCCTTTGGATCGGCCGTGTACACACCGTCGACGTTGGTCGCCTTGAGAATGACGTCCGCTTCCATCTCGATCGCCCGCAGCACGGCCGCGGTGTCAGTCGAAAAGTACGGGTTGCCGGTGCCGCCGGCGAAGATCACTACGCGCCCCTTCTCCAGGTGCCGAAGTGCGCGACGCCGGATGTACGGCTCCGCAAGCTGCTCCATGCGGATCGCGGTCATCACACGCGTCTCGATGCCGTTGCGCTCCAGCATGTCCTGCAGAGCCAGAGCGTTGATCACGGTGGCGAGCATCCCCATGTAGTCAGCGCTGACGCGATCCATACCCTGGCTGCTGGCCACGGCCCCACGGACGATGTTACCGCCGCCCACGACGAGGCCGAGTTTTACGCCCGCCTCGTGGACCATTCCGATCTCTCGGGTAAGGCCCTCGATTACTGGCGGCTCGATCCCGAACCCACGGTCGCCGGCGAGCGACTCGCCCGACAGCTTGACGACAGCCCTGCCGTACTTGAGCACGCTGCTATCGCTCACGTCCACGTGCCTCGCGCCACGTTGATCCCCTGGCTCAACCGCCAATGGCGAAGCGAACGAACCGCTTCACTTTGACGTCCGGCCCCACCTCCTCCAACAGGGCGGAGACCTTGCGATCGGGGTCCTTGACGAACGGCTGCCAGAGAAGAGCCGTCCCCTCGAAGAACTTTCGCATGCGCCCTTCGACGATGCGGGCCGCGATCTCCGGCGGCTTGCCTTCGGCAATCGCCTGCTCCTCAAGGACTCGCCGCTCGCGCTCGCGCTCCTCCTCCGGGATATCATCCGGCGAGATGCCGACCGGATCGGCTGCCGCGATGTGCATGGCGAGCTCACGAGCGAGCGACACGGCACCCTCTTGGCTTCCCTCCAACTGGATGAGCACGCCGATCTGGCTGCCGAAGTGGCTGTAGCTACCCAGCGCGGATCCGGCCGGCGCCTCATAGCGGACGAAGCGTGACAGACTCAGGTTCTCCCCGATCTTCGCACGGAGGTCGTCGAGCTCCGCCCGAAGGGAAGCCTCCTCGGGAAGATCGAGCAACTCCTCGCCAGGCCGAGGTTCCCCGTCCCCACCGTAGGCCAGCGCCGTCTCGGCCGCCCGCTGTGCGAAGGCCATGAACGCCTGGTTGCGTGCCACGAAGTCCGTCTCGCTCGACACCTCCACCATCGCGATCGCCCCGGACGCCTCGTCCCGGGCGATGACGACCGTCCCCTCCGCCACCTCGCGCTCGGCCCGCTTCGCCGCCCTAGCCGCCCCGCTCTTCCGAAGGA
>JAPULH010000055.1 GCA_027295155.1 Gemmatimonadota bacterium | reverse complement strand
CGAGATCTGGCGCGAGCTCCTCGTGGCCGTGTACGCCTCGCTGGCCTTCTTTCTGACGGTGTTCGCGGTGTGCCGAGCGTGGTTCGACCGGACGTTCCCGATCGCCGGGATCGCGGGCCTCCTGCTCTGCCTGATCGCCCTTGTCGTGCTCCGGTAGCGCGCGGGGCTTGCCGGCTGGTCCCGGAGTCTACCGTCCAGCGCAGCGCGGACGAGCGGCGAGATCAGATTCGCTGTTCTCACGACCGAAGTTCGCCCTGTTTCTTCGCCCAACCTTTCTGGCCGCCGTACGACGCTGTATCCTCAGACTATGGGACATACGTGTAACGCACGAAGAGCGATCCCTTATCAAAGAGGATTCGAAGGAGGCAACTTATGACAACCAGGCGACCGTTCACACAGTACCTTCTCGGCGCGGGAGCGCTGGCGGTGGTGCTGTCGGGCTGCGGCAGCGGCATCAGCGTGACCAACGATTGGGACCCGGGCGTGGACTTCTCCGCCTACAGCACGTTCGCAGTGCTGGACGAGGCGACCGGTGGCAGCGGAATAGACCAGCTTATCCAAAACCGGATCAAGAGCTCCATCGCCAGCACACTGGTAGGCAAGGGGATGCGGCAGGTGGACAGCGCTGATGATGCCGACGCCGCAGTGGGATGGCAGCTCACGACGGAGCAACGATCGTCCTTCCAGACCGTTACTACCGGCTGGGGCGGCTACGGGTACGGTCGGGGAGGCTGGTACGGCGGAGCGGGCATGGGCATGTCCAGCAGCAGGACCACGGAGCGGCGGTACCAGGTTGGTTCACTGGCGATCGGTATCTTCGATGTCAAGCGCGATGAGATGATCTTCACCAGCACGGGCTCCAAGGAGCTCTCCAGCGGAAACCTGAGCCCCGAGGAGTCCCAGAAGCGCATCGACGAGGCCGTGGCGTTAATCCTCGAGGAGTTCCCGCCAGGGAGCGACTGAGGAGGTTCCGGCAAGACGGCTCGGGTTTCGATCACTCTGCGAGGCGCCCTTAGGCCCGCAAGAGCGTGCACAGTCTGGCGCACGCTGGTGCGACGGGCTTGTTGCAACCGCCTCAGATTGTGATTCCGTGATCCCCCGGCTCCCACCCTCCCGCCGCGAAGCGATGAAGCGCCATCGCGCCCGCTAGTCGATCAACGACATCGGCGCCGGGCCCGACCTCGGGTCCTCTCCTTACGGCTAGGACCGTGCAGTCGGGGCCCACCGGCCGCCCTGTCGTCCTGACATCGTGACGAGCCGAACGGAGAACCTCGCATGAGCAAACGCAGGCGTATCAGTGGTGACGGGCGCGGCCGCTTGCGGTTCGCGATCGGCTTCGCCGCCTACTTCGTCGCCCTCTGGCTGCTGTGGGACACGCCGGTCGTGTACCCGCTCAAGATCTTCGTCGTCCTCCTGCACGAGGTAAGCCACGGGATCGCGGCCGTGGCCGGCGGCGGCACGATCCAGGAGATCCTGATCACACCGAACCAAGGCGGCGCCTGTCACTGCCCCGGTGGCGTGCCGTTCCTCACGCTGTCGGCGGGATACCTCGGAAGCCTGGCGTGGGGCGCGCTCCTCCTCGGCATCGCGATGCGCGGCGGCCGGTGGTCGAGGTTCGGGATGGCAGCCGTAGGCGTGCTCGTGCTTGCGGTAGGGGCCCTCTACGTTCGCACCGCCTTCGGACTCACGTTCGCGCTGGCTTTCGGGGCGGGCCTGCTGGCGAGCGCGAGGTGGCTCCCAGAGGCGTTTACCCGGACTCTGCTTACCGCGCTGGGATTGACCAGCTGTCTCTACGCGATCCTCGACATCAAGAGCGACATCCTCGACCGCCCCGATCTCGAGTCGGACGCGCGCATGCTCGCCGAGCTCACGGGGGTGCCGACGCTCGTGTGGGGCGTGCTGTGGATCGGCCTGGCCCTCGCGGCGAGCTGGTGGCTCCTCTCGCGAGCGTACCGACGGGCCTGAGCCCGGACCCGGATCAGCCCTCCGGAACGATCCAGTCGACCGGCGAGAACGCGCCGATCGGTCCGGGGAAGACGACGGGACTCTCGAAACCGTCCTCGGACACGCTCGCCACCCCGAAGATGTAGTTGTCGATGACGATGTTCTCGAGCGTGCTCTCAGTCACATCGCCCACGAACTCGCTCCACTCCCACTGCGGCGAGGTCGTGAGCCGCCAGTAGACCTTGTAGCCCGCCAGCTGCGGCGCCTGGCCCGCGTCCGGCGGCGCCCACCGGAGCGTCGTCGAAGGCCGCACGGCGCCTTCGATCTGCACCCCTGAGGGCGGAGGAGGAGCCCAGGCGAGCGAGGCCAGCGTGACGGCGTTGAGGGCCGTCAGCTTCGCCGCAAAATCGAACTCGACCTCCTCCAGCACATCCCCGTATTCGACGCCTTTCTCGACGCGGATGTCCTGGTGCTGCCGGCGGTAGTCCTCGTTCGCCTCCATGATGCGCACCGCGGGGAAGCCCACGTCGTTGAACGGACGGTGATGCCCCCCGCGCCCGAACCGGTCCAGCCGGTAGACCATCATGATGTCGAGATTGGGGATGTACCGGTCGGCCATCCGGTCGACATAGCGGGCAAGATTGCGCGACGGCGAGTCGACCTCACCGCCGGTGAAGCGGCGCAGCCGTGACATTTGCTCGGTCTCGTCGGCCCGGATGCCCTCGGAGAAGACCCGGGCGACCGTGTTGTCGGAAACCCCGTTCTGCCCATCGATGTTGCCGATCATATCGTTGTTGAAGACCGCCTCGATTCGCCACTTCTCCTCTTTCGCCACGGCGGCCATTCGCTGACCGCCGAACAGCCCCTGCTCTTCCCCCGCCAGGCCCGCGTAAACGATGGAGGCGTTGAACCGGTACCTCGTAAGCACCCGGGCCGCCTCGATCGCCCCGGCCATCCCCGACGCGTTGTCGTTCGCCCCTGGCGACTCGCTCGTCGCGTCCAGCGGATCCGAAACCCGCGAATCGATGTCGCCGGACATCACGACGTAGCGATCGGGATCGGTCATTCCGCGCTGGATCGCGATCACGCTCACCACCGCGGTCGTATCCGGGATCCGCCGCTGGCCGGATACCAGCGAGACCTGGTAGAAGACCTCCAGGCAGCCTCCGCACGCCGCGGAGATGCCCTCGAACCGGGCCTTGATCCATCGCCGGGCCGCGCCGATCCCACGGGTCTCGGAGAGCGTGTCCGACAGCGTATGCCGGGTCCCGAACCCGACGAGCCTGCGGAGGTCGGCCTCGATCCGCTCCGCGGACACGGCCCCCACGATCTCCCGGAGAACCGGCTGCTCCGTCGGGGGCGCCTCAAGCCCGCTCCTGACCGCCGTGTCGGCCTGCCTGTCGCTGACCTCCTGGGCCACGAGCTGGGACGCCGGACTCCAGAACGCCAGGGCCAGGCCGAGGAGCGCCGCTCCCGGTGCTCTTCGCCAGCCGCGCCCGCCGCCTCGAGGGAGCCGTTCTCGGTACATTCCACCCTTCCTTTCCGACTTTCCGACGTTGTCGCGAGCGAGTAAGCTCGGTGGTCTCGCCGGCAGATGAAAGGGAGAGCAGCGATGTCCAAGCGCTACCGGATCCGGCCAGCGACAGGGGAGGACCGAGACGTGATCGTGGCGGCCAACCGCGCCCTGGCTCGTGAGACGGAGGGTCACGACCTGGATGAACCCACGGTAGCAGCGGGCGTGGCAGCCCTTCTCGCCGATCCGAAGAAGGGCCGCTACTTCCTCGCTGAGCTCGAGGACGACGCCTCGCCCCATGCCGCCGAGAGGAAGCCGGCCGTAACGCGAGAGCCGGCCGGCCAGCTCATGGTCACGCTCGAGTGGAGCGACTGGCGGAACGGACCGATCTGGTGGATCCAGAGCGTGTACGTGTCCTCGCAACACCGCCGACGGGGCGTGTACCGAGCGCTGCACGAGCACGTGCAGCAGGCTGCTCGCGAGGCGGGAGCGGTCGGCCTCCGTCTGTACGTTGACCATGACAATGCGGCCGCTCAGGCCACGTATCGCTCCCTCGGGATGGAGGAGTCGAGGTACCGGATGTACGAGGCGAGGTGGGGATGAAGACGTGACGGCCGCCGGAGTCAGGGCCTCGCGGCTGTTCGGCCTCACCCTCCGGGAAGCGCCCGGAGACACCGACGTCGCCTCTCACCAGCTGCTCCTGCGCGCCGGCTACGTCCGACAGCTGGCCGCGGGCATCTTCTCGTACCTTCCTCTCGCCCAGCGGGCGCTGCGGAAGGTCGCGACGATCCTTCGGGAGGAGATGGACGCGATCGGCGGTCAGGAGATCCGCATGCCGGTCGTGCACCCGGCCGAGCTCTGGCAGGCTTCCGGCCGCTGGTACGACATCGACGAGACGATGGTGCGTTTCCAGGACCGGCGTGGCCGGGACATGCTGCTCGCGATGACGCACGAGGAAGTGGTGGCTCGGCTCGCCAGCACCGAGGTGCGCTCCTACCGCCAGCTCCCGATGCTCGTCTACCAGATCCAGACGAAGTTCCGGGACGAGCTCCGCGCCCGGGGCGGCCTCATCCGGGTCCGCGAGTTCGCGATGAAGGACTCCTACTCGCTGGACCGCGACCTGGAGGGCCTCGGCCGCCAGTACGAGGCGCACTACCAGGCCTACCTGCGGATCGGCCGGCGCGCCGGCCTCTCGCTCGTGGCCGTCCAGAGCGACGTTGGGATGATGGGAGGCCGGGCGGCGCACGAGTTCATGTACGTGACGCCGATCGGCGAGGACAGCCTGATGCTCTGCTCCTCGTGCGACTACGCGGCGAACCGCGACGTGGCCCGCTTCGTCCGCGATGAACCGCCGGATGAGGAGCCAGCCGCCCTCGAGAAGGTCCACACGCCAGGGACCCGGACGATCGCCGAGCTGAGCGAGTACCTCAACATCTCACCGGAGCGGACCGGCAAGGTCGTCTTCTTCGTTGGCACCTTCCCGCGGAGCGCGGAGGTGGCCTCGGAGCCAGAGGCGGATGAGGACGGCGAGCGAGCTAATGAGAAGCTCGTGATGGCGATCGTGCGCGGAGACATGGAGGCGAACGTCGTCCAGGTGCAGAACCTCGCGGGGGCGCTAGCGCTCCGGCCCGCCCACGACGAGGAGATCGAGGTGGTCGGAGCCGTCCCGGGCTTCGCGTCTCCGATCGGCACGGACCGGGACATGTCCGTCGTGATCGTCGACGAGCTCGTGACACGTACGCCGAACCTCGTGCTCGGCGCCAACGAGCCGGACCACCACCTGCTCAACACGAACTGCGGCCGGGACTACGAGGCGGACATCGTGGGCGAGATCGCGGCGGCGGTCGAGGGTGCCGGCTGCCCCGAGTGCGGGGAGCCCCTTCGAATGGCGCGCGGCGTGGAGGTGGGAAACATCTTCCAGCTCGGGACGAAGTACTCCGTGGCTCTCGGTGCCTACTACGCGGACGAGAATGGCAAGGAGCGTCCGATCGTTCTCGGCTCGTACGGGATCGGCCTCGGCCGCCTTCTGGCGTGCGTGGCCGAGGAGCACCGGGACGACCGGGGTCTCATGCTCCCGATCAGCATCGCCCCGTACCACGTGAGCCTGGTCTCGCTCGCTCGCTCTCGGGACACAGCGGCCATCGCCGACCGGCTGTACGACGAGCTGCGGACCGCCGGAGTCGAGGTCCTCTACGACGACCGCGACGCGAGCCCGGGGGTGAAGCTCACGGACGCGGACCTTCAGGGCATGCCGCTCCGGCTTCTCGTGTCGGAGCGGTCCCTGAAGCAGGGAGGCGCCGAGCTGAAGCGTCGTGCGGCCGAGGACGCGGAGCTCGTGCCCCTGGAGGACGCCGTCGCCGGCGTCCTGGCCGAAATCGAGGCCCTGCGCTCGGAGCTGGAAGCCAACCTCTAGCAGGCTGCCCCTACTTCGGAGCTAGAAGCCAGCCCCCAGATAGCGCTCTCCCTACCTGTACCGCACACCCCGCTTGATGACGATGTCGACGTCCTGGAGCAGGTCGATGTGCCGCAGGACATCTCCCCGCACCGCGATGATGTCGGCGTACTTCCCCTCGCTCACCGTCCCCACCTGGTCCGCCACGCCCATCATCGCAGCCGGCCAGTACGTGGCCGAGCGCAGAGCCTCCATCGGATCGACGCCGAGGCGCGTCACCCAGACATCCAGCTCGTTCCAGGTGGATTGGCAGTGGTACTTGCCGGGAATGCCGGAATCGGTGCCAATCAACATGACGACGCCCGCCTCGCGGAGCTGATCGAACTTCCGCTGCAGGGTCGGCCGCCGGTTCGGCGTGATCTGGAAGTAGGGCAGCTGTCCGTAGTGCTCGAGCGACCCCCGAATGTCGGCGACGACATCGGCGGGAAGCCCCTCCTCCATGCACGGATCGTCCAGCAGCTCCCGCCAGTCGTCCCGGATGTACTCGTAGGCGAAGAGCCCCTGAATCGTCGGCGTCCAGTAGAGGGGTCCCAGGTTCATCTGTGCCGTCCGCTCCCGGATCGCGGCGATCACATCGGGCGGGTACTCCGGCGCCGTGGCGAGGCCGGTATGCTCGAAGTTGTCGACGCCCGCCGCGAGGCCCCGCCGGATCTCCTCCGGCCGGTGGCCGTGGGCGACGACGGGAAGACCGTGGCGGTGCGCCTCCTCGACCACCGCCTCCAGCTCCGCCGTCGTCAGCTGATCCTGGTCGATGAGCTTGATGACATCGACGCCGGC
>JAPULH010000054.1 GCA_027295155.1 Gemmatimonadota bacterium | reverse complement strand
GGCCCGCCACACCGTCCTCGCCACGATCGCATGGCCCGCCACCGTCGGATGGATCCCGTCGGGCTGGTTCAGCGTATCCACGCCGGCAACGCCATCCAGGAGGAACGGGATCAGGATGGCTCCCGTCCGGGCGGCGGCACTCGGGAAGACGGCCCGGAAGCGGTCGGTGTAGGTGTCCCCCAGGTTCGGCGGGGCTTCCATGCCCGCCAAAACGAGACGCGGCGGCGGCGTGAGACCGGCGGCCCGCTCGAGGATGGAGAGGACGTTGGCCTCCAGGCTGTCGGGGTCCTGACCCCTGAGGCCGTCGTTGCCGCCCGTCTCCAAAATCATGATCGCCGGGGGCTCCTGCCCGAACAGCCACTCCGTCCGCCGGAGGGCCCCGGCGGAGGTCTCCCCGCTCACGCCGGCGTTGACCACCCGGTACCGGTACCCGGCGGAATCCAGCATGCGCTGGATCAGGGCCGGAAACGCAAGGGACGGGTCGACGCCGTACCCCGCGGTCAGGCTGGTGCCGAGAAAGAGGATCACCGGAGCGTCGGAGGGCGCGGCGGCCGATAACGGCGCGCCCGTCGAAGCCGCAGGCGGCGCGGCCGATGGCGCAGGCGGCGGCACCGGCTCGCGGGGGGCGTCGCTCCCGCCGCACGCCGCGAGGAGGGAAGCCAGAAGTACAGTGGCAGTGTATTGGCGGACCATGGTACCCGATCGTTGAGGACACCCGATGCTGCGATGTGAAGGACTCACCCAGACCTACCTGTCCGGTGGACGGCCGCTCACGGTGCTGAAGGATATCACCTTCGCGCTCGAGGACGGCGCTTTTCTGGCCATCGTGGGCCCCTCCGGCAGCGGCAAGACCACCCTGCTCGGCCTGCTCGCCGGACTCGACCTCCCCGCGGCCGGCACGGTCTGGCTCGATGGAGCGGACCTCACGGTCATGACCGAGGACGAGCGCGCACGGACCCGGTCAGCCAAGATCGGATTCGTCTTCCAGTCGTTCCAGCTCATCCCGACGCTCACGGCCCGGGAGAACGTGCAGGTCCCCCTCGAGCTCCGCGGGGAGCCATCGAAGGCTCGCGCCGAGGAGCTGCTGGGCCAGGTCGGGCTCGGCAACCGGATGGACCACTATCCGGCGCAGCTCTCGGGCGGGGAGCAGCAGCGCGTGGCGCTCGCTCGCGCCTTCAGCATCCGACCCAAGATTCTCTTCGCCGACGAGCCGACGGGCAACCTGGACGCCAGAACGGGCCGGACCATCATCGACCTGATCCTCGAGCTCAACGAGGGCGAGGGCACCACGCTCGTCCTGGTCACGCACGACCACGACATCGCGAGCCGCGCCCGGCGCACCATCCGCCTCTCCGACGGTCGGATCGTCGAGGATCGCACCGCCGCGTGATCGACGCCTTCCCGCGCCGGACGGACCGCACAGCCACCTGATGGACCCATTCGTCCGGCGGATGGCATGGCGCGAAACCCGAGGATCGCGCCGCCGTCTCCTGCTGCTTACCGGCGCCATCGCCGCCGGAGTCGCCGCCCTCGTCGCCGTGAACTCGTTCGCGGCGAACCTTCGGGGATCCGTGACCCGGCAGGCCCAGGCGCTGCTCGGCGCCGACCTGTCGATCTCCAGCCGCCGGGAGTTCACCCCGCGCGTCCAGGCGCTGCTCGACACGCTCGTGGCCCCGGACCGCGCCCGAGGACTCGGGCCCGGCCGGAAGGCCCAGGTCGCCAGCTTCTCCGGCATGGCCTACGTGCCCCGCACCGAGGGCGTCCGGTTGGTCCAGGTGGCCGCTGTCGAGCCGGGGTATCCGTTCTACGGGAAGATCCGGACCGACCCCCCCGGCGCGTGGAGCGAGCTGCAGAAAGGGGGCCGGGTGCTGGTGGACCCGAGCCTGCTCACGGCCCTCGACGCCCGAAGAGGCGACACCCTCGCCCTGGGCGAGAGCCGGTTCGTCATCTCCGCCACGGTTCTCAATCAGCCCGGCAGCATCGCCGTGGCGGCCTCCTTCAGCCCACGCATCTTCATCGCCGCCGCCGACCTCCCGGCCACCGGTCTCCTCCGCTTCGGCTCCCGCGTCGGGTACGAGACGTTCGTGAAGCTCGCCGATCCGCACCGGGCCACGGCCATCTCCAAGGAGTACCGGCCGATCCTTCGCCCGGAGCGGGCGGGCATCCGGAGCGTCGAGGAGAACCGCTCAGACCTCACCGAGGGTCTGACGCAGCTGAGCAACTACCTGGGGCTCGTCGGGTTGATCGCCCTTCTACTGGGCGGAATGGGAGTGGCCAGCGCGGTCCACGTCTTCATCCGGCAGAAGCTCGACACGATCGCCGTACTCCGGTGCCTGGGCGCCAAGACGAGCCAGCTGTTCACGATCTACCTCGCTCAGGCCCTCGCCATGGGCGCGCTGGGGAGCCTCATCGGCGCCGGCCTCGGCGGAGCGCTTCAGCGAGTCCTGCCGCTGCTTCTCGCCGACCTCCTCCCGATCGACGTTCAGATCCGCCTCGATCCCGGCGCCGTGGCCCTGGGCGTCGGCCTGGGGATCTGGGCCTCCGCGGTGTTCGCCCTGATGCCCCTGCTCGGGATTCGGCGCGTATCGCCTCTCATGACGCTGCGGCGAGACGTGGAACCGCAACGCCGGCGCCGGGACCCGGCTCAACTGCTGGCGGCGCTCGTCCTGGCCGGCAGCGTGGCGGCGCTCGCCGTGCTGCAGGCGGGCGGGCTCCGTGACGGCCTCGGCTTCACGGCGGGCATCGGCGTGGCGGTCCTTCTCCTCTGGCTGGCGGCCCTCGGGCTGATTCGAGGCATCCGCCGATGGTTCCCGTCCCGGTGGCCCTACGTCTGGCGGCAGGGCTTGGCCAACCTCTACCGGCCCGCGAACCAGACCGTCACCGTGGTGCTCTCGCTCGGCTTCGGCGCGTTCCTGCTGAGCACCCTCTTCCTGGTCCAGCACAACCTGCTTCGCGACCTCAGGGTGGACGGCCCGGGCGAACGGCCGAACCTGGCCTTCATCGACATCCAGCCCGACCAGCGGGAGGGCGTGCTCGAAGAGTTGCGCGCGGAGGGGTTCACCTCGTTTGAGGCGGTGCCGATGGTCCCCATGCGGATCAGCTCCGCGAAGGGGAGACCGGTCGTCCTTGAGCAGCCGCACGAAACCGGCCCGACCGAAGCGGACGAGGCGTCGACGCGGCCGGGATGGGCCCTCAGGCACGAGTACCGCTCGACCTACCGCGACACGCTCGTCGGCTCAGAGACGCTGGTGGAGGGTACGTGGTGGGACGGTCCGATGCCGGCCGGGCGCGAGGCCGGGGACCGGCCGCTGCCGGCCAGCGACGAGCCCGGGGACGGGCCCGTGGACGTTTCGCTCGAGGTGGACATCGCCGACGAGCTCGGCGTGACGATCGGGGACGAGATCGTCTGGGACGTGCAGGGTATCCGGATCACCAGCCGGGTCGCCAACCTCCGCAAGGTGGACTGGGCACGCTTCGAGCCTAACTTCTTCGCGGTCTTCCGCGGCGGGGTGCTCGATCACGCCCCGCAGTTCTTCGTGACGATGGTACGGGTGGACGACCCGGCGACCCGGGGCACCCTCCAACGCAAGATGGCTGAGCGCTACCCCAACGTGACGTCGATCGACCTCAGCAGCATACAGAGGCTGCTCGAAGACATCCTCGGCCGAGTGGCGCTCGCGGTCCGGTTCATGGCCGGGTTCAGCCTGGCGACCGGAACCGTGGTGCTCGTAGGGGCCATCGCCACCACCCGCTTCCAGCGCGTCCGGGAGGCGGCTCTGCTCAAGACGCTCGGGGCCACGAGCCGGCAGGTTCTCCGGATCTTCTTCGCCGAGTATCTGGCGCTTGGGCTCCTCTCGGCGGGGATGGCGGTGGTGCTCTCGAGCGGTGCGGGATGGCTGCTTTCCAGGTTCCTCTTCGAGACGAACTACACGCTTCCCTACCCCGCTCTGGCCGCTCTCCTCGGTGCCACCGTGGTGCTGACGGTGGGGATCGGCCTCGGCAACAGCCTCGGCATCCTGCGCCGGACGCCGCTCGACGTGCTCAGGAACGACTGACGATGCGCCCTCACCACCTTGCATCGCGCATCCGGCTCGCACCCGAAGGGATTCCGTTCCTCCTGGGCGCCGGCGCCCTCTCCGCGATTCAGGCCATCCTGCTCATCGGATGGACCGACGTGCCCGCCGCCGTTCCCCTGACGGTTGGCGCTGGCCTGGTCGGCTTCGTCGCTTACTTCTTCCGCGATCCAGCGCCGCTCCGGCACGCCGCGCCCGATGTCGCGCTCGCGCCTGGAGAGGGCCGGGTGGCGGACATCGCCGACGTCGAGCACCCCCATATGGGCGGACCTTGCCGCCGGATCGGCATTTTCCTCTCGATCTTTGACGTTCACGTCCAGCGGGCCCCGCTGGCGGGCGTCGTGGAGGATCGCAGCTATCGCAAGGGTCGATTCCTCGCGGCGTGGGCGCCAAAGGCCTCGACGGACAACGAGCGATCGGAGATCTGCCTTCGGTCGGAGCCAGGCCCCTTCGTCGTCCGACAGATCGCCGGCTTGGTGGCGAGGCGCATCGTGACGGACCCGGAGAAGGGCGACCGAGTGGCGCGGGGAGGGCGGATCGGCTTGATTCGGTTCGGGTCCCGGGTCGAGCTGTATGTCCCGCTCGACTGGACGGTGCTCTGCCGCGTGGGCGACCGGGTGCGCGTCGGGCGGAGCGCGGTGGCCCGGTGGGAGGTTGGCGACGATGCGAGCGGCGAGTAGACGGGAGCGGCAGGAGTGATTCGTCGGAGGGAAGGGGCCAGACGCCTGCAGCGAGGGGTGATCATCCTCCCCTCCGCCTTCACGCTGGGCAACCTCTTCCTCGGGATGTGGGCCATCGTGGCGGCGGACCGCGGCGATCTGATCTGGGCCGCCTGGTTCATCGTCTTGGCGGCGATCACCGACAACCTGGACGGCCGCATCGCCCGCTTCACGAGGACCGGCTCCGCTTTCGGCTCCGAGCTGGACTCGCTCGTGGACGCGATCTCGTTCGGTGTCGCGCCCGCGTTCCTCCTCTACCGAGGGTACTTCTCCGAAGGGTGGGGATGGATCCTGCCGTTCGCGTACCTGACGGCGGTCGTGATCCGGCTGGCCCGATTCAACATCCAGCAGGGTGGGCACGCCAAGCGGCTCTTCATCGGGCTGCCCTCACCGGTCGCCGGGCCGATGCTCGCCACGTTCTACCCGTTCAGCCAGACCCCGTGGTTCGAGGCCAACCTGGGCCACCTGAACCTGCCGCCGATCCTGGCCGGGCTGACGATCGGCGTCTCCGTTCTGATGGTGAGCCAGGTACCCTATCCGGCCGTGCCCCGCGTGAGCCTCCGGAGCTGGACCGGACGGGGCCATCTCGCCTGGATGGCGACGGGGACGGCGCTCGCCATCACCGTTCCTCGGTACTACTTCTTTCCCGCGATGGCCGGTTATGCCTGCCTCGGTCTGGCCCGCTCGGTCTTCCTGGGCCTCCTGGACCGGCT
>JAPULH010000053.1 GCA_027295155.1 Gemmatimonadota bacterium | reverse complement strand
GGCCGTCTTTTTCAGGGAGCTGAGGCACCGAAAGGTCCTCCGTGCGGCCGCCGTCTACGCGGTGATCGGCTGGGCGGTCATCGAGGCCTCGGACACGATCTTCCCGGCGCTCTCGATCCCGGAGGGTGCGTTCACGGCCGTACTGGTCATCACGTTGGTCGGCTTTCCCGTGGCGCTCGTCGGCGCTTGGATGTTCGACATCACGCCCCACGGCCTGACGCGGACACAGCCGCTTTCAGCGGACTCCGCGGCGGAGCCGCTCGACCGACCGCCCGACGGCCCGCTTGCCGCGGCGGTCGCCGCGGACGGGCCGGCATCCCAGAGATCGATCGCCGTTCTCCCCTTCGCCAACATGAGTGACGACCCGGACAACGAGTACTTCAGCGATGGCGTGACCGAGGAGATCATCAACGCGCTGGCCAAGGTCGCGGGGCTTCATGTGGCTGCCAGAACGTCGTCGTTCTCTTTCAAAGGGAAGGACCAGGACGTGACCGAGATCGGGCGCAGGCTCCGCGTAGCGACGGTGCTCGAAGGAAGCGTCCGGAAGGCCGGGCAGCAGGTACGCATCGCCGCCCAGCTCGTGAACGCGGCCGACGGATACCACATCTGGTCGGAGGTATACGATCGGGAGCTCTGCGACATCTTCGAGGTGCAGGAGGAGATCGCCCGAACGATCGTCGACAAGCTGAAGGTGGAGTTCATGGGCGAGGGAGATGAGTCCCTCGTGCAACGGCATACCGAGAACCTGGACGCCTACAACCTCTACCTGCGGGGGCGCTACTTCTGGAACCAGCGGGAGCGCGGCCTGACGAAGGGGATCGAATACTTCGAGCACGCCATCGCGGCAGACGGGCGGTACGCGCTAGCCTATTCGGGTCTGGCGGACTCGTACAACCTCCTGGGCTTCTACGGGTTCCTTCGGCCGAAGGAGGCCTTTCCCAAGGCGAAGGTGCAGGCGAGAAAGGCGCTTGAGCTGGATCCGGAGCTCGGGGAGGCGCACGCATCCCTGGGGTTCGCCTGCATGCTGTTTGACTGGAAGTGGGCGGACGCGGAAGGGGAGTTCACGCGGGCGATGGAGCTCAGCCCCACCTACGTCACGGCCCACCACTGGTACTCGGAGTTCCTCCTGGCGATGGGCCGGATGGAGGAGGGAATCGCCGAAGCCAGGCAGGCCGTTCGGCTGGACCCGATCGGACTCATCATCAACACCCTGCTGGGAATGGCGCTCTACCTCGCTCGCGACTACGAGGAGGCCATCGAGGCCTGCCTGAAGACGCTGGACCTGGAACCGGACTTCCTCCCGGCGTACGTGTGGCTCGGATTGGCGTACGGTCAGACGGGTCGGCACGAGGACGCGATCGAGATCTTCGAGAAGGCCAAGGCACAGTCGGATGGCCGGCCCGCGATGACCGCCCTGCTCGGGCATGCCTGCGCGGTAGCCGGAAGAACGCGCGACGCCGAGACCGCACTGGAGGAGCTGCGAGAGGTGTCGCGAACGAGCTACGTGTCGCCGTTTGACCTGGCCCGAATCTACATCGGCCTCGGTGAGGGGGCTTCGGGCCTGGAGAGGCTCGAGGACGCATACGAAGAGCGGGCCATCGGCCTCGTATGGATGGGTGTGGACCCGACGCTCGACCCGGTGCGCTCCGACCCGGGATTCCAGGATCTCCTGCGCCGAATGGATCTTCAACGGTAGGCGGCCTCCCTATGCTACGCTGTCAAAAGAGTGAGTTTGCTCTGCCGCCCGACCACCACTACCTCAACTGTGCCTACATGTCGCCGCTCTCCAGGCGGGTGCAGGCGGCAGGTGAGGTGGCCATCCGAAGCGGCGCCGTGCCGGCGGAGATAGGTCCCGCCGATTTCTTCTCCGGATGCGACCGCGTGCGCGAGCTCTTCGCGCAGCTCGTGAACGCGCCCGATCCCGCCCGCGTCGCCATCATCCCGGCCGCGTCCTATGGCCTTTCGGCCGCCGCTCGCAACATCCCTCTGGCGAGGGGGCAGAACGTCGTCACTGTCCACCACCAGTTCCCGTCGAACGTTCACGTATGGCGCAGGCTCTGCGATTCCGCGAACGCCCGCTTCAAAGTGGTCCGCCCGCCAGTGGCCGGAGCGGCTCGGGCACAGGCGTGGAACGAAGCGATCCTGGATGCGATCGACGGGGACACGGCCGTGGTGACGCTCGGTCAGGTGCACTGGACGGATGGGACTCGATTCGACCTGGAGCGCATCGCAGAGCGGGCACGCGAGGTGGGAGCGGCGCTCATCGTGGACGGCACGCAGGCCGTGGGGGCGATGCCGTTCGATTTCGAGCGTATCCGCCCCGACGCGCTCATCTGTGCCGCCTACAAATGGCTGATGGGACCCTATTCGATCGGCGTCGCGTACTTCGGCGCTCGCTACGAGCATGGCGTGCCGCTGGAGGAAACGTGGTTGGGGAAGGAGGGGAGTGAGGACTTCGCCGGGCTTGTCGAGCAAACCGATCGCTACCGGCCCGGCGCAGCTCGGTTCGACGTGGGCGAGGCCGCCAACTTCATCCTGATTCCGATGTTTATAGCTGCCCTCGAACAGGTGCTGGAGTGGGACGTGTCCAACGTCCAGGCCTACTGCCGGGCGCTCACCCGCGACCTGATGCGGGACACGTCAGCCGGCGAGGTGGAGGGCCAGGGGTTGGAGCCGGTCGGACACCTGTTTGGGCTGCACGTCCCCGAGGCGGTCGATCCGGCGGCCCTGCACGCGCGGCTTCGTGCGCAGGATGTGTTCGTGTCCGTGCGCGGCAGGACCGTCCGCGTTTCCCCGCACGTCTATAACGACCGGGAGGACCTGGAAGCGCTGCGTCGGGTGCTCACGGAGTCCGGTGTGCTGACGGCGGCGGTCTGACCGGAAGCCGCGGTCTGAGCGGAAGCCGCGGTCTGAGCGGAAGTAAGAATACTCAATTCAGTGGGGGATGACCGATGGAAACGCTCAACGTTGAAGGTATCGGAACGCACGCCCTGGCCCTGGTCACGACGTGGGGGCTGCGGGTCGTAGGGGCGCTCGCCGTCCTGATCGCCGGGCGATGGGTCGCGAGGCGCATCAAGAGTGCGATTGGCATCGCGCTCGATCGCGGCGGCGCCGACGCGACGTTGGCTCCCTTCCTGTCCAACCTCGCGTACTGGCTGATGATCGCGGTCGTGGTGGTGGCCGTGCTCGGGCTCTTCGGGATTCCGACCGCCTCACTCATCGCGCTGTTGGGTGCGGCCGGCCTGGCCGTCGGCCTCGCGCTTCAGGGCACGCTGTCCAACTTCGCCTCGGGGGTGATGCTGCTGGTCTTCCGGCCATTCAGGGTAGGGGATTCTGTGGAGATCGGCGGTCACCGGGGCAAGGTCAAGGAGATGGGGATCTTCTCGACGGTGCTTCATACGCCGGACAACGTGCGGATCGTGGTCCCGAACTCGGGGGTGTTTGGAAAACCGATCAAGAACTACACAGCCAACGACACGCGGCGAATCGACCTCGTCATCGGAGTGAGCTACGACGATGATCTGTCGGTGGCTCACGAGACGATCAAGCGGGTGATCGCCTCCGACTCGCGCGTGCTAGCGAACCCGGAGCCCGTTGTGGCGGTGAACGAGCTGGGCGATTCCTCGGTCAACTTCGTGGTTCGTCCCTGGTGCCGAACCGAGGAGTACGGGGGCCTTCGCTGGGACCTCACGCGGCGCCTGAAGGAAGAGCTGGAGGCGGCAGGCTGCAGCATTCCGTACCCGCAACGGGACGTGCACCTGTACCGGGAGGAGTCGTCCCCTACGCACCCGTATTGAAAGAGGGGGCGTTCGGGTGTAGCATTACGGATGCGCAACTCGAATCACCCGGCTCTGCTCGTCGCCGCCCTCCTGGTGGCGGTCGTGATCCTTACCGTGCTCGCGCTCAGGATCGCCTAGCCGACAGGCCGCGACTTGGGCGGCTAACCAGCCTGAGAGGCGGTCGGCGCGGGCAGGAGATCAGCCCAGCGCCCTCTTCAGGAGCGACCGGACCTTCCCCTCATAGCGTTTCACGACCAGAACCGAGGTTGGCGACAGACGGGCGACCTTCTCCGGGATCTCGCCGAAGAGCACCTTCCGGAAGAGCGGTTCGCGTGCGGCGCCCAGCACGACGAGGTCGAAGTCGCGGCTGGCGAGCGCGATGCCTGCTGGAACCGACTTGGATTCGAGCAGCCGCCTTTCCACAGCGACATCCTGGGGGAGATGGGAAACAGTTTTCTCGATCCGACTCTCTCCTTCCGCGCGCTGTTCGGGCGTCGCGTCCGGGGGCACGACGGAGCACGCCGTAACAGCCATCGAGCGGGAGCGGAAGAGCGGGCCCAGGAGCTCCGCGGCGAGCCGTGCGTTCGGCCCCCCGGAGGTGGGGAAGAGCGCCCGTCGAAGGGAGGCTCCCGGCGCGAACTTCAGGAGCATCAGGTCGCTCGGGGCGTGTCGGATCACCTGGTCGGCCACCTCGCCGAAGATGCGCTCCCGGGTGTGTGTGTAGCCCTTCCATCCCATCACGAGGAGGTCGGCTCGGTGCCGCCTGGCCGCCGAGAGAATTCCGTCGTGCACACGGTGGGCGATCACCAGGTCCGTGTCGATCTCGACGCCGTGGCCGGCGGCGTACTCGCGCACCTGTCTGAACAGCCCCTCCTTCCGGCCGGCGAAGCTGAGTCCCTCGCGGATGGGTAGCTGGCGCGGCACCTCGACCACCGCGAGCGCCACCACCCTTCCGCCCCGGTCGCGGGCGAGCGGCGCCGCGATGTCCAGGAGAGAGCTCACCGTCTCCGGGTTGCGGATGGGCACCAGAACCACGTAGGGCGCTTCCTCCACAGCCGCCCGCCAGCCCGGTACCAGCACCTGCGGCGCCTCCGCCGCGGTTTGCTTCCGGAAGTACGCGAAGTAGATGATCAGCCCAAGCGCTATCCATCCCGACGCCACATACCAAGCGAGCGGCTGGAAGGTGAGCTGGTAGACGGCCAGGAAGACGTTGAGCACGAACCCGAGGATCGGGACGACAGGGTAGAACGGCACCCGGTACCTCCGCTCGAGCTCCGGAGCCTTCCGTCGCAGCACGATCACCGAGAGGTTCACCAGCGCGAAGGTGAGGAGGAAGATCAGGCTCGCGGCAGAGCCCACGACCTCGATCGGCAGCGTGACCGCCATGCCGATCAGGAGCACGCCGGTGGCCACGATCGCGACGCGCGGGGTGCGCCGCTTGGGGTCGATCTTCGCCATCGGCTTCGGGAGCCAGTTGTCGCGGCCCATCGAGAAGGCGACCCGGGAGCCCGCCATGATCGTGGCGTTGAGCGCCGACATAGTGGAGAGGAGGCCTCCCAAGACGATGATGGCCACCCCGAACGCGGGCATGAAGTCCTCCGCCGCCCGCACGATCGCCGTCTCCTTGTACCTTCCGAGGAACTGCCAGCTCGCTTCATCGCCGGCGTCGACCGCGCCGAGCGAGACGAAGAGGATGAGCAGGTACATCGTGATGGTGACCGCGAGCGCGATGAAGGTGGCGCGCGGGATGTTCTTCTCCGGATCCTTGATCTCCTCGGCGACCGTCGCGATCAGGTCGTAGCCCTGGAAGGCGATGAAGGTCAGTCCCATGGCCACCAGCACGCCGCCCCCGCCGAGCGGAAAGAAGGGCGTGAAGTTCTCGGCCGCCTGCTCCGGCCCGCCCGCGACCTTCTTGAGGCCGTAGAAGATGAAGACCCCGAGGATGACGAGCTTGGAGATCGTCAGGACGTTCTCCGCCTGACCCGTCACCTCGGCCCCCCTCACGTTCAGCCGGACGAACGCGATTCCGACGAGCACCGTGATGAGCAGGATCGCCCCGTGCTCGCCTACGACAGCGAACGCGCCGCCGGCCACAGCCGGGGCGTACTTGAGGAAGAACTCCCAAAAGTAGCCGGCGAAGCCGAGGGCGTAGAGGCTGCACGCTATGATGTACGCGAACCACAGCATCCATCCGGCGGTGAAGCCGATGGCGCCGGGGAAGGCCAGCCGGACGAAGGAATAGCCGCCGCCCGCGCGTGGGATGGCCGAAGCGAGCTCGGCGTACGCGAACGCGGTGAGAAGCGTTACGGCGCCGTTCAGTGCGAACGCGAGCAGCGAGGCCGGTCCAGATTCCCCGGCGGCGATCCCGGTGAGGACGAAGATTCCGGCCCCGATCATCGCCCCGACGCCGATCATCGTGGCGTCGAACAGGCCCAGGTCTCGGGCGAAGGTGACCTCGGCGGGGGGACCGCTGGCCTGCACGCCGTCGTTGCCGCTGTCGGTGCCCGCCCCAGCGGCGCTTCGCGTGTTCATGCCGGGGCCTCCCTACTCATCCCCATCGGCGGCCTCGGTGGCCGGCCGGCGCGTCGCGTCCCAGACAAGGAGCCCCACGAGCGCCGCGATCGCGGCGAGCGCGAGGACTTCTTGGGCGACGGGGGAGATCGGCGGCGGGAAGCCCCGGATCGGCTCGCCGCCGCGTCCCACCACCCAGATCGCGAGCAGCACCCCCGTGAGGCCACCTCCTCCGACCAGTCCCGATCCGAAGAGCACTCCCTCCGCCCGGCGACGCTCCGCCTTCTCGGGCGGACAGTTCCGGGTGAGCAGATGCCTCGTGAGCCCCCCGACGAACACGGCGGCCATCGTGGAGAGCGGAAGGTAGACCCCGACGGCGAACGCGAGGACGGGGATCCGGAAGAGCGTTGCCGCCAGCCCGATGCCCACACCGATCAGGATCAGCACCCAGGGCAGGCTCTGATCGAGCACGCCATCGATCACGAGCTTCATGAGCACGGCTTGCGGGGCCGGCAGCTCCTCCCCCCCGAGCCCGCCGGGCACGCCCCGGTTGAGGAGCATCACCACGGCTGCCACGACACCTGCCGATGTGAGCACCCCCACGAGCTCCCCGATCTGCTGGAGGCGCGGAGTGGCTCCGAGGATGAAGCCGGTCTTGAGGTCCTGGGAGGAGTCGCCGGCGATCGAGGCGGCGATGGCAACCGACGTGCCGACCATGAGCGCCGTCGCCTTGCCGGCGAGATCCGTCCATCCCAGCAGCAGGAAAATGGCGCTCGTGCCAAGCAGCGTGGCGATCGCCATGCCCGATGTAGGGTTGGAGGTTACGCCCACCAGGCCGACGATCCTGGAGCTCACGGTGACGAAGAAGAAGGCGAAGATCGCGATGAGCAGGGAGGCGAGCGCACGCACTGGAATCGAGTCGATGAAGCCGAGGATACCGGGCACCAACGTTAGGACCAACAGAACCGCCACCAGCCAAAAGAGGATCGTTCGGAACGACAGGTCCCGATTCGTCCGGTCGACGGCAGCAGCGGAGGCCCCGGCCGAGATGTGGCCGACTCCCAGCCGGAAGGACTCCACCATCGTGGGAATCGACCTGATGAGGGTGACGATCCCGCCCGTCGCCACCGCCCCGGCACCGATATAGCGCACGTAACGGTGCCAGATCTCGCCCGAGGACATGGCGCTGATCAGCCTCTCGGTCTCCGGATACAGCGGCTCGGCGAGCCCCGATCCCCACACGTTGATGAGCGGGATGATGATGAACCACGAGAGGGCCGAGCCTGCTACCATGATAGTGGCGATCCGGATTCCCAGGATGTAGCCGACGCCGATCAGCGGCGGGGACACGCTCACGGCCAGCTGGGCCTTGAAGGGCAGCGCGAGCCGGAACGTTCCGGGCACGAGCTTGAATCCGTCGGTGATCAGCTGGAAGAGCATGCCGATGCCGAGCCCCCAGAAGACGCCGCGCGCCTGGCTTCCGCCTCCCTCCGCCGCTACGAGCACCTCGGCGCACGCCATCCCCTCCGGATAGGGGAGCTTTCCGTGCTCTCGCTTGATGAGGTACCGGCGGAGCGGGATCATGAAGAGCACGCCGAGCAGCCCGCCCGCCATGGTAAGGAGCGTGATCTGCGCCCAGGCCGGACTCATCCCCCACATGAACAGGGCCGGGATCGTGAACAGGACGCCTGACGCGAGCGAGGAGCTCGCCGATCCCACCGTTTGCGAGATGTTACTCTCGAGGATGCTGTGCCGGACGCCAAAGGCGGCCAGGATACGGAACGCCACGACCGTAAGCACCGCCACCGGAATCGACGTGCTGATCGTAAGGCCGGCCTTGAGCCCGAGGTAGGTGTTCGCGGCCCCGAACACCATGCCCAGGATCACGCCCGAGAGCACCGCCTTGAGCGTGAACTCGGAGAGCGTCTCGCCGTAGGTGAGCGGGACGTACTCCTCACCTTCCTTCAATACGTATGCGTTGCTGGGGAGCTTGCGGGCGCTCATTCCGTCTCCTTTGCTCGCCGGGATGGCCCCCAACCTGAGACCTGTCCCGCCGGATGCGCAATCGGTCACGAAACTGAGCGCAATCGGTCGCGAAACTGTCGAACACTGGGTTCCTTACGGGCGGTGCCTTGTGCGTTTCACCCTCCGCCTGCAACGTAGCTTCTGCCGGGTGTCGCAGAGATCGGGATCAAGCGCGGAAAAAGACCATGCCAATCCTCAAGATCACGTCCTACCGCGTCGGGGTCGCGCACAAGGGATCCGGCGGCGCGACTCGATACTTGTTCCTCGAGCCCGCCTCGGACGAATCGGGTCCCGGAAGCGGGGGCGTGAAGATCTACTTCGAGGCGAAGAGCAAGGAGGTCGGCAAGATCGCTGGAGACGTGATCGTGGCCATGCTTCCCGAGGCGCTGTTCTCCGACATGTACCATATCGTTCAGACGGAACGTCCGGTCTTTTTCATGTGGCAGCTTCTGGAGCGGAGCGACCAGCTCGAGTCGTGCGGCATCGCGACGGTGGAAGAGCCGATAGGAGAGGGGTTCCGTGACCTCTCCGAGCGTTCCGACCTCGGCTAGCCACAGCGCCCCACCATCGTCCATCGGGCTGCGGAGGCGAGAATGAGTGACGGCGACATCGATCCGCTGAAGTTTCGCAGGGGATTCCTGCTTCTGCTGGTCCTGGGCATATCGGCCATCTTCTTCGCGATGATCCGCTCCTTCCTGATGGCGATCTTCCTGGCGGCGATCTTCAGCGGGATGCTGTACGGGGTTTATCGGCGGTTCGTGCGGTGGTTTCGGGGCCGAGAGTCGCTCGCTTCCATCGCTACGATCCTCGTCTTCATCGTCCTCCTGGTCGTGCCGCTCACCGCCTTTCTGGGCCTCGTCACGACGCAGGCGCTGGAGGTCAGCGAGGCGGTGGGCCCCTGGATCCAGCAGCAGGTGAGCGAGCCGGATGAGCTGGACCGCCTGCTCGAGCGCCTTCCGTTCGCGGACAGGTTGGCGCCCTACAACGAACAGGTCACTCAGAAGGTGGGAGAGGTCGCCGGGCGCGTCGGCGGGTTCGTGGTCTCGAAGCTGGCCGCCGCCACCAAGGGCACGGTGATCTTCCTCTTCATGCTCTTCGTGATGCTGTACGCCATGTTCTTCTTCCTCAAAGACGGTCCGAGCCTGCTGAACCGCATCCTGTACTACATGCCGTTGTCCCCCGAGGCCGAGGACCGCATGGTGGAGAAGTTCGTCTCGGTGACCCGTGCCACGATCAAGGGAACGCTGGTGATCGGGATATTGCAGGGCGCTCTGGCCGGCGGTGCGTTCGCCGTCGTCGGGATCCCGGCGGTGGCGTTCTGGGGAACGATCATGGCCGTCCTTTCGATCCTGCCGGGCGTCGGAATCGCGATCGTGTGGATCCCCGGGGCGATCTACCTGGCCGTGATCGGGAGGGTCGGGGCCGCGGTGGGCCTGACCCTCTGGTGCGCGCTCGTGGCCGGCACAGTAGACAACCTCCTCCGCCCCCGCCTGGTGGGAAGAGACACCCAGATGCCGGATCTCCTGATTCTGCTGGGCACGCTTGGCGGTCTCACGCTGTTCGGGGCCGTGGGGCTCATCGTCGGGCCGATCGTGGCGGCCCTCTTCGTAACCGTGTGGGAGATCTACGGAGAGACGTTCAAGGACATCCTGCCGGAGCCGACCCCCGTCCGAGTGGAGCCGGCCCCGAGCGGCGAGTAGCCGCCGTTGGTCAGGCCCGCTCGATGATGTAGCAGATCCGCCAGTTCGTCATACTCTCTGGGTCGTCCGAGGGCACGTCCTCGGGGAGATCCTCACCGGGGCCGTAGCGGCCGAGCCACCCCTCGACCGGGCCGCGGAACTCACGCTGGTAGTGGTCGAGCTGGTCGTTCGCGCTGAAGGTGTCCAGCTCCTCTCCGAAGAACTCGACGACCAGGTGCTCGTCCACCTCGCCCTCGAAGACGACGCGATCGAGCTTGTCCTTCTTGTTCCACGCCGGATGGTCCGAGATCGACCAGTAGCCTTTCTCCGGAAACTGCGTCTGCTGGAGGATCTTGGTGCCGTTCTCGCGCTCGCCCCAGACCTTGGACCGGAAGCGGAACTCGCCCTTCTCCTTGAAGATGGGCTCCAGGTTGTCCAGGATCTGAAGCCACTGGAGAACGACCTTGATGCTTCCGCCGTTTTTTTCCGTCATCGCGCTTCGGGCTCCTTCTTTCGGTTCCTCTGGCCAGCTAGATGCTTATCACGGGCCGGTAGCGGGCCCAGATGAATACATCAATCTGCGGCGTGCGCGAGGGCCTAACAAGGGAGGCCCCTGCGCGTGGCCCACCCTGCTTCGTCAAACGCCTTCTCCCGGCCGTGGCTCATCCCCGGCGAGCTCGAGCGGCACGAGCTCGCCGAAGGCGTACCTGAGATCGAAGCGCTCGAAGAGCTCTAGCAGCCGCCGGACCGGAAGGCCCATCACGTTGAAGTAATCGCCGTCGATGCGCTCGACGATCGCCGCGCCGAAGCCCTGGATGCCATAGGCGCCTGCCTTGTCGAGAGGCTCACCGGTGGCCACGTACTCCTCGCGCTCGCGCATCGAGAGCGGCCGAAACCACACGCGAGTGGCCTCTACGGCGCTCTCGATGCGAGCGGGCGTGGCCAGCGCGATGCCCGTGAAGACCACGTGCTGCTGGCCCGAGAGACGCTCGAGCATGGCGGCGGCGGCGGCCGGCGAGCCGGGCTTGCCGAGAATCGCGCCGCGATGGACCACAAGCGTGTCGCAACCAAGGGAAAGGACGCCCGGCCCGGCGGATCGCAGCGCCTTCTCCCGGCCGAGCCGTTCTGCGGCCGCTTCGGGCCGCTCGTCAGGGAGCAGCCTCTCGTCGACCCCCGGCGGCCGAACCTCGAACGAGAGCCCGAGCTGGCGGAGCAGCTCCAGGCGGCGCGGCGAGCCCGAGGCGAGCACGAGCCGCGGCCGATCAGCCTGCATTCGGTTCACTCTTCCTCCAAGCAAGCAAGTCCAAACCACATAGGCTGGCGGGTCGCTGAAGGCGCCCGGCGGGTCGGCGGCCCACGGAAGCCGAGCCGGCCACACCCCTGGCCGCTAGAATGAGGCTGGAGCGGAGCGCTTGGGAAGAGCACCCCGCCGGGTTGGAGTTCTGCGTGCCGTCAAGCGTGACCCGAGAAAGGAGGTCCCATGTCGATCGCCGAAGGCTTGCTCCCGGAGTTCGATCAGGAGATCGAGGCCACACGGAGAGTGCTCGAGCGGGTCCCCGAAGAGAAGCTTGCGTGGAGCCCGCACCAGAAGTCGATGACGCTCGGGCAGCTGGCGTCGCACCTGGCGAATCTGCCGGTCTGGACGCGTCTGTCGCTGGATCAGGATGAGTTCGATGTCTCTCCACCGGAAGGCGATGGGTCCGGCACGCCCCAGCTGGAGTCCACGCTGGAGATCCTCGGGTCCTTCGATCGCAACGCGGCGGACGCTCGCGGAGCGATTGCCTCGGCAAGTGACGGAACCTTCTTCGAGACATGGACGCTGAAGAGCGGGGGCGAGACGCTCTTCTCGGTGCCGAAGATCGGGGTAGTGCGACGATTCGTCCTCAATCACCTGATTCACCACCGCGGGCAGATGACCGTTTACCTGAGGCTTCTGGACGTGCCCGTTCCTCAGACCTTCGGGCCTACGGCCGACGAGCCCGACTTCCAGTCCTGATGAACACGTCCGAGGGCGAGCTCAGCCTTTCCGAGATCGGACAGGTTGCGATCAACGTGCACGATCTGGAGCGTGCGACCGACTTCTATCGCGACGTACTCGGCATGCACCACCTGTTCAGCGCACCGCCGAAGATGGCCTTCTTCGCTTGTGGCGGCGTGCGCCTCATGCTCGCCGTGCCGGAGCGAGACGAGTTCGACCACCTGGCCTCGATCCTGTACTACCGTGTCCACGACATGGAGGCGGCGTATCGGACGCTCATGGCCCGCGGCGTGCGGTTCGAGGGCGAGCCACAACAGGTTCACAGAACCGACACGCACGAGCTCTGGATGGCCTCCTTTCGGGATTCGGAAGGCAATCTCCTCGCGCTGATGAGCGAGGTCGAGACCACCTGATCGAGGAGTTCTTTGTGCCCCGTCGGCCGCCCACCTAGACTCTTCTGCAGGCTTCCGCCGGAAGATCCACCGGCGCGGGAGGTGCGGGAGGGCGACCGCTTCACCGGGACTACGAGAAAGCGGAGCGAAGTGGCTCAACAACGACGATCGGAGGCTCCACTGACGGCTACACGTCCCTCGGGCCGCGCGCCCGACGAGCTGCGTCCCGTACGCTTCGAGCTCGGCGCGGCGCCCTTCGCCGAGGGCTCCTGCCTGGTCACGGCGGGAGCGACCCGAATCCTATGCACGGCCACCGTGGAGAACGGGGTGCCTCCCTGGAGGCAGGGTCGGGGTGGTTGGGTGACCGCCGAGTACGCGATGCTGCCGCGCGCCACGCTCGAGCGGACCCGGCGGGAAAGGTCCGGACCTCGCGGACGCACCCAGGAGATTCAGCGGCTGATCGGACGGTCACTCCGGGCCGCCACGGACCTCGGCTCGCTGGGCGACCGGACCGTCACGATCGACTGCGATGTCCTCAGCGCCGACGGCGGGACCCGCACGGCCTCCATCACCGGTGCCTGCCTCGCGCTCTGGCAGGCTATGCAGGGTCTCGTGGAGGAAGGCGAGCTGGAGGCAGGCCCGCTACGTCAGCTCGTGGCGGCCGTGAGCGTGGGGATCGTGGGGGGGGAGGCCTGGCTGGATCTGGACTAAGCCGAGGATTCCACGGCGGATGTGGACTTCAACGTGGTCGCTCTGGAGGACGGGCGCCTGGTCGAGGTACAGGGGACGGCCGAGGGCGCCCCGTTCCGGCGCGCGGAGATGGGTGAGGTGATGGATCTGGCGGAGAAGGGAATCGGGCGGCTGCTGGAGCTTCAGCGGGTGGAGATCGCCGAGGCCGACGGCGTCTGATGGGGGCCGGGCGATCGGCGCGTCGGGCCCCGCCCGGTCGGGCAGGGCGCCGCGCCGACCTCCGGTGCTTTCGTGCGGGCTTAGGCTGTGAAGGGCTAGTTCTTCGCCCGGCTCATGTTCGTCGCGTAGATCTCGTCCCTGTGGCCGCTGAAGTACCCGAAGAACGCCTCGGCCATCGCGTCCCACTCCTCGCGCTCGGGCGTGTCCTCCTCGGGCTGGTTCTCCTCGAACCAGGCCTCGCACGCAGGGCAGTCGCCCTCGATGTCCGCCCACTCGTCGTACTCGGCCATGATGAGCACGTCCTCGGAGTTCGAGCCCCAGTTGTGCGTCGCGATCCGGTACCAGAGAACGTTCGGATTGAGCTGGGCGACCGGGGCCATGACCTTGTCCACCCACTCCATGGCCTTCTCCCGATCCTGCGTGGTGGGGAGTCGGATCCTGGTGACGGTGATGTAGTTGATGTCGGGCGCTTCCTCCTCATCGCCTTCCTGGGCGAAAAGGGTCATGGGAGCGAGGGAGAGAGCGGCGGCCGCGATGAGAGTGGCCAGAATGGTGCAGCGTCGCATGGGTCGGATCCTCCTGCCGAGTCGAATGACGGTAGGCTGGTAGCCTGACGGACGTGCAACCTACCGGGACCACGATGGCTTGTACACGGCCCGCTCCAACTCCTGACCGCCGCCCCGAGCCGTTTCGGCGCGTCGGGGAACCGGTTAACGTCACAACGGTACGGCGGTCGAGACGCGTCGCCGATCCAGCCCGGAACCGGAGGGACATGTGCGAAGGAAAGCGGTGGATGCGCGAAGCGTGGCGATCGCGGCGACACTCCTCTTCGGCATCGCGTCGACCGGCGCGGGGCAGGTTCGCGTGGGCGCGAAGGGCGGTTTCAACCGGTCAAACGTCAGCCTCAAGATCGCTGATGAGAAGGTGGACACGGAATCACGCGGCGGATACAACGTGGGCGGCCTCATCTACTTCGGCTTCTCGGCCTCGGCCGGCCTTCAGATCGAGGGGCTCTACACGACGAAGGGCTTCAAGCGAGCCGAAGGCTTGGAGAACGACACGTGGGAATTCGCCTACTGGGAAGTACCTGTGCTGCTCATGTTCACGAGTCCGACGGCGATGACCCAGCCCCGGCTCTTCTTCGGCCCGACGATCAGCTTCGAGTCGAGCTGCACGAGAAAAACGGGCGGTTTCGGGGAGAACGAGAACGAGATCGAGCTCCCCTGCGCGCCCGATTCGACGAAGTCCACCGACATCGGCTTCATGGCCGGCCTCGGCATCAAGGTCACGAGCCTCACGATCGATCTCGCGTACGAGTGGGGCTTCAAGGACATCCTGGAGAGCGAAGACAAGAGCCTCAAGAACCGGAACATGACCTTCTCCATCGGGATTGTTCTCCCTAACTGATTATATATGGGCATCCTATGATAAAGTGGATAGAAATAGCGCGAGGTCCTGTGGCAGGTCTCGTTGTCGTGCTAGCGGTGGCGTCCGTCGCTTGCGGTGGAGACTCCGGCGGAGCCTCCGCCGGCGCCTCCTCGGGCGGGAGCGACGGTTCGGGTGAGGAGGTTCTGGCCGTGGTCGACGGCACGTCGATCACGCTGGCCGACCTGGATTCCCGCCTCGGGGATCAGCTGGGGCGGATGGACTTCCAGCACCGGAGCCAGCGCTATCAGCTGATCGAGTCGGCGCTCACGGACATGATCCAGAGCCGGCTGCTCACCGAGGAGGCCGCTGCCAGAGGGGTCAGCGTGGACGAGCTCGTCGCCTCCACCACGGAGGGCAAGGTGGAGGTCACCGACGCCCAGATCGAGGACTGGTATCGGCGCAACCGCTCCAGGGTGGGCGGCCAGCCGTTCGAGGATGTCTCCCCCCAGATCCGGACCTTCCTCGAGGATGGGGAGCGGGCTGAGCTCGTGAACGCGTTTGCGAAGCAGCTCGAGGCGGAGCGGGAGGTGGTCTACTACCTGGAGCCCGCCCGAGCCGACTTCGATCTGACGGGAGCGCCGTCCGCCGGACCGGAGGATGCGGCCGTCACCCTGGTCGAGTTCTCAGACTTCGAGTGTCCGTTCTGCGGCAGGTTCTTCCCCACGGTCAACGAGATCAAGGAGGAGTACGGCGATCGAGTGCGGTTCGTGTACCTTCAGTTCCCTCTCACCAACCTCCACACGAACGCGTTCAAGGCCGCCGAGGCATCGTTGTGCGCGCACGAGCAGGACAGCTTCTGGGAGATGCACGATCTCATGTTCACCGAGCAGGGCTCCCTCGGCGTGCCGGAGCTGAAGGAGAAGGCGTCTCGGCTGGGCCTCGATACAGAGGAGTTCGACGCCTGCCTCGACTCGGGCCGCCAGGCCGAGCGGATTCGCGCGGACATGCAGCAGGGCACGACGGTGGGAGTGAGCGGAACGCCCGCGCTCTTCGTGAACGGCGTCAACGTGCCCGGAGGAGCGGTTCCGTACGACGTGGTGGCCGCCGCGATCGACCGGGAGCTGCAGCGGGCCGACTCCGACTAGCCGTCGCCCATGCTGGAATGACGACGGCCACCACCGGCGGGGAGGCCCTGGTCCGAAGAATCGCCGAGCTCGAAGCCGTCGCCCGACAGCTGGAGCCCGGGCCGGAGGGGCGCGAGCTGCTGCGAGGGCCGGTCGTCGCCCACTCGGAGTCGTTCTACGAAGGGCTGGATGATGCTCTGACGTACCGGGTGACCGAGGACAAGGGCGCGGGCCTGCTGGACGTGCCGATCGCCGAGGAGGGGATCGGGATCGACGAGACCCTGCGGATCGTGCTGGAGCACGTCGACCGCCCGGGCCTCAACCCCGCTTCGGGCGGACACATGGCCTACATCCCGGGTGGAGGGCTCTTCACCTCCTCGCTTGGCGACTACCTGGCCGACGTGGGCAACCACTACTCCGGCGTCTTCTTCGCCACCCCAGGTGCGGCCCGCCTGGAGAACCTCCTGGTGCGCTGGATGTCCGATCTGGTCGGCTATCCCGAGACGGCCCTCGGCACGCTGACGTCAGGCGGCTCGATCGCCAACCTCACCGGCATCGTCACGGCCCGTGACGCGATGGGAATCCATCCGCGCGACGTGGAGCGCTCGACGATCTACCTGTCGGGCCAGGTGCACCACTGCGTGACGAAGGCCCTGCGGCTCGCTGGACTTGGCGACGCGCCGGTCCGCTACGTGCCGCTCGACGAGCGCTACCGAATGCGAGCCGATGAGCTGGCTCGCCTGGTCGAGGAGGACCGGAAGGCCGGGCTGAAGCCGTGGCTGGTCGTGGCGTCGTCGGGCACGACGGACACGGGAGCGGTCGATCCCGTCGACGAGATCGCGGACGTGACGGAATCGAACGGCGTGTGGCTGCACGTGGACGCCGCATACGGCGGCTTCTTCCTGCTCAGCGAGACCGGACGGGCGCTGATACGGGGCCTGGAGCGCTCGGATTCGGTCGTTCTGGACCCCCACAAGGGCCTCTTTCTCCCGTACGGCACGGGCGCCCTGCTCGTGCGGGAGGGCGAGCTGCTGGCCCGCTCGCAGCACTACGAGGCGGCCTACCTGCAGGACGCGCTGAGCTCGACCGAGGAGCTCTCGCCAGCGGACCTGTCACCGGAGCTCACGCGGCACTTCCGAGGGCTTCGGATGTGGATGCCGCTCGTTCTTCACGGGCTGAAGCCCTTCCGGGCGGCTCTCGAGGAGAAGATCCAGCTCTGCCGGTACTTCTATGAGGAGCTCGAGAGGATTCCGGGGATGAAGCGGGGCCCATACCCCGAGCTGTCGGTCGCGCTCTACCGCTACGTGCCGCGCCAGGGCGACCCGAACGAGTTCAACGCTCGGCTGATCCGGGAGGTGCGGGAGGACGGCCGGGTCTTCCTCTCCTCCACCAGGATCGATGGCGTCTTCTATCTGAGGCTCGCGGTTCTGTGCTTCCGTACTCACCGGAAGCACGTGGACCTGGCGCTCGACGTGTTGAGGGAGAAGATCGCGAAGCTGGAGGGCTGACGCCCAGGCGCCTACTCTCTGCGCCGTGTCACCAGCAGCGTGCCGTCCTCGATCCTCCGTCTTCTGTAGCCGAGCAGGTGGAAGATCTGAAGCGCATAGAACCTGGCGACACGCCGGTCGATCCGCAGCGTGTGGGGGCGGTCGGGGTGGCGGCTGATCCCGGGCAGCCAGTGCAGGGCCTTGTCCATCCGGAGGTGCCGGAGGAGCGTCGACACGGCGAGCCAGAAGGGACGGAAGTCGCGCACCACGAAGAAGCCGTCATCTCCCTGCCGTTGGTACAGGGGCATGAGGATCCGCCCCGCCTCGGGCGGTCGGACATCGCCCCGGGCGTCCCTCGCGAGCACGTCGCTCTCGGTGATCGGCTGGAAGCTCACGTAGCCCGGCAACATCAGGAATCGCTCGGATGCTTTCAGCGCATATCGGTGCCGGACCTCGACGACCTTCGGAAGGTCCTTCACAGTTCGAGAGAGCCGGTCACGGGCCTCCAGCACCACGGGGAGCGAAACCGGCGACTCCAGCACGCCCGACTCGGCAAGCGCGATCCACACGCACGCCTCGCAGTGGTCGATGGAGGAGGGCTCGTCGTGCTGGCCTCCCTCGAAGCCCATCGTGACCCGTCCCTCGCCGTCGAGGCACCCCAGATCCAGGCACCCGAGCAGCGTGTGGTCCAGGTGCTCCTCCAGGCCGAGCACGATCGGTACGGGGAAGGGGAGCGCGAAGCGGCGGTTGCGCAGTGTGTCCGACACCGTGGCGAACGGCGGGCTCGGGCCCGAGGTGGTGTGCAGGTCGACGAAGAAGACAGGACCTCTCGCCCGGGCCACGACGGAGTCGATCTCGGCCAGCAGCTCGGCGGCCTCGCGCTCCTCGGTGTCGCCGGTCGCCGAGGGATCGCCGGCGCGCAGCGCGGCGACCTTCTCGGGGGACCAGAGGCGGTTGAGGTCGGAGTCCACGAAGCGCTGCCCGCGGGCGACGGCCGTCAGATTCCCGAGCAGGCCCGTGACCTCTCCGCGGATCGGCGGTCGCTCCGCCTGGAGGCGGGAGAAGACCCGCTCCAGCGCCCGCAGGCCGGCCGGCTCGTTGCCGTGCAGCGACGCGGTGCAGAGCAGCGTCGGGCCCGGGGTGTCCGCCACCACCTGGCCGATCACACGCTGTAGGCCGGCCGAAACCGGTAGCTCGGTGCTCACGCCGATGGACATTACGGCGAGAGCCGGAGCACCGTCCACTCTTCCCCTTCACGGACGAAGCAGATCCGATCGTGCAGCCGGTTCGCCCGGCCCTGCCAGAACTCGATACGCTCGGGGTGTAGCCGGAATCCTCCCCAGAAGGGGGGAAGCGGAACGTCCTGCCCCTCGAACCGCTTCTCGCACTCCTCGAATTGGCGCTCCAGCTCATGTCGACCTTCCAGCGGCGAGCTCTGCCGCGAAGCCCACGCTCCGAGCCGGCTTCCCCTGTCGCGGGTGCGGAAGTAGGCTAGGTTCTCTTCCCTGGCCAGGCGTTCCACGGTGCCCTCCACTCGGATCTGGCGCTGGAGAACGTTCCAGTAGAGGACGAACGCGGCGTTCGGGTTCGCCTCGAGCTCGACTCCCTTCCTGCTCTCGTAGTTCGTGTAGAAAACGAACCCGCCCTCGTCGAAAGACTTGAGCAGCATCATCCGGATGGAGGGCGAGCCCTCCGTCGTGCTTGTGGCGACGGCGATCGCCTCGGGGAGGAAGACGCCCGATCGCCGGGCCTCCTCGAACCATTCGCCGAAGAGCCGGATGGGATCGTTACCGGCCCCGGCCCTCGAGAGGCCCCGGATCGTGCCCTTTCCGAGGATCAGAAGCGATCGCAAGATGGGGAAGACAGACATTGCGGGAACGGTCGGTACGTGGCCGGGACCTGTCAAGCTGGAGGAGGCGATAGGGATGGCCGCATCACCGAACATGGCGGAGTACGAGCGGACGTTCGCGAGCTTCCGCCTGGAGGCGCCGGAGCGCTTCAACTTCTGTCGGGACGTCTTTGACAGGTGGGCGGAGGATCCCGATCGGGTCGCCCTCTGGTGGGTGGACGACGAAGGTCACGAGGCCAGGCGGACGTTCGCCGTGCTGGCCGAGGAGAGCCGCAGGGCCTGCAACCTTCTCAGGGCGCAGGGGATCGGCCGCGGTGACGTGGTTCTCGTGATCCTTCCCCGCCTTGTCGAGTGGTGGGTCATCAACCTCGCCTGCCTGCGGATGGGCGCCGTGGTCAGCCCGGGGACCGTGCAGCTGTCCGCCAAGGACATCCGGCATCGGGCCGGTGCGGCGGAGGCCGTCTGCGTGATCGCTGGCGAAAGCGTGGCGTCGACGGCGGACGAGGCGCTGGAGGAGAGCTCCGCGGTGAAGAGCCGGATCGTCGTGGGGAGGCAGCGACCGGGGTGGAAGACGTATCGTGAGCTGCTGTCCGCCTCGTCCGACGAGTTCGAGACCGCCGACACGCGGGGCGACGAGACCGCCATCCTCTACTTCACGTCGGGCACGACCGGCGGACCGAAGATGACGGCGCACACCCACGCCTCCTACCCGCTCGCCCACGTGATCACGGGCAAGTTCTGGCTCGACCTCACGGAGCAGGACGTGCACTGGAACCTGAGCGACAACGGCTGGGCGAAGGCGGCATGGAGCTCCTTCTACGGGCCGTGGCACATGGGCGCGACGATCTTCGTGCACCACACGGATCGCTTCGACCCCCGGAGGACGCTGGAAGTGCTGGCCGGCTACCCGATCACGTCGCTGTGCGCCGCCCCGACGATCTACCGGATGCTGGTGTTGGAGGAGCTGGCCGGCCTCCGCTTTCCGGCGCTTCGCTCCTGCGTGGCGGCCGGAGAGCCGCTCAACCCGGAGATCATCGAGAGGTGGCAGGAGGCCACCGGCGTCACGATCCGCGACGGCTACGGCCAGACCGAGACCGTCCTGCTCGTCGGAACGTTCCCGTGTATCGAGCCTCGTTTTGGCTCCATGGGGATGCCGGCTCCGGGTTTCGACGTGCAGGTGATCGGCGAGGCTGGCGAGGTCGTCCCGGACGGCGCCGAAGGCGATATCGCGGTGCGCGTCTCTCCCGAGCGCCCTGTCGGTCTGTTCAGGGAGTACTGGAAGGACCCGGAGCGCACGCGGGCATGCTACCGCGGGGAGTGGTACATCACCGGCGACCGGGCCATCCGCGACGAGGACGGATACCTGTGGTTCGTGGGCCGCGCGGATGACGTGATCCTCTCGGCGGCGTACCGGATCGGCCCCTTTGAGGTGGAGAGCGCCCTGCTGGAGCACGATGCCGTGGCCGAGTCTGCCGTCGTGGCGAGTCCGGACGAGCTGCGCGGCGCCGTGGTCAAGGCGTTTGTCGTTCTCGCTCCGGGACATCAGCCGAGCGAGGAGCTCGCAAGCGAGCTTCAGGAGCACGTCAAGCGACTCACAGCCCCGTACAAGTACCCTCGAAGGATCGAGTTCGTGGCGGACCTCCCCAAGACGGTGAGCGGAAAGATCCGGCGGGCCGAGCTGCGAGAGCGGGAGGAGCGGACCGCCGGGCTCTAGTCGAGCGCCGCCGTGAACCATCGCCAGGCCTCGAGCACGTCGTCGGCCAGTTCCAGGCTGATGGCGCTCACCTCGTTCGGATGCTCCAGGAGCCTCTGCCGGTTCTGCTGCCGGAGCATCTCGTCGAACGGGCTCGCTGCCATCTTGTAATGGCCGATCCCGAGCTGGACTCCGACGTCGAAGGCGACCTCCACGAGCTCTCTCGGTGAGCTGAAGGACTCGTCCACGTCGAGCTCCCGGTAGTTCTGCACCCAGGCGTGCGTCCAGAAGTTGTTGTCGCCCAGGCGAACGTAGCCCAGCCAGCGGAACGGCTCGTATGCGATCCGTGCCTGGCCGAGCAGGATGCGAAACGGATCGTCCTCGACCGCCTCGATGCACTCGACGTCCCCCAGGTCGCGGACCTGTTTGACCTCGAGAACGGCGTCGTCGATCGGATCGTCCGTCGGCCCCCGTATCCGGACGAGGAACTTCGTGTCCAGGGCGCTTCCCACGCCGAGCTTGAGGTAGCCCATCCGCACCGGCTCGAAGTACTCGACCGAAACCTCCGGGTGCTCCCGCACCGCTACCTTGGCGAACCCGATCATTGCCAAGCGCAGCTCCTCCTCCAGTGCCGGAGGCATGGGTTGCATGAGTGAATCCACCCACTCGAAATACCCGGCCGTGTCCTGCGTGAAGGTCGAGTGCAGACCCTCGACCACCGAGGGCTCGTGGGCGACGATGGTCGGCTGCTCGAGAGCGGCCCGATAGCCCGCGAGGAACGTTCGGATCAGCTCCTCTTCCGTCGCCGCGTCCCAATCGTTGCTCCGGCTGGTCAGCCGCAGCGAGACGGCGAAGCGCAGCAGGTCGATCACCGGCGGTCCTGCCGACGAATCGTCAAAGTCGGTCAGGCCTCGGCCGAGATCCGTGACCGCATACTGCTCGAGGTGCGCGTCACCGTGCAGGTTCAGCAGGTAGGAGCGGCGCTGGTCCGAGGTCATCTCGTCAATGCGGTCGGCGAAGAGCTCACACACGTGCTTGCTGAACGGGATGTTGATGAAGCGAAAATAGCCGTGCGGGTTCGAGCGAATCCGCTCCAGAAGCTCGGGGTTCGCCGTAAAATCGTAGTTCGCCGGATCGACGTAGAGGGCGGGCGGCCCCTTCGCGTCGCCGGCGCAGCCGGCTCCGAGCAGGGCGAGGAGAAGCGTCGCAGCGAGCGGACCCCACCTCGTGCCGGAGCCGAGCTTGCCGTTGCAGGCTCTAGGAGAACGAAGGGCAGACATCGAGCAGATCGTAGTAGAGGAGCCTTGCCATCACTTGCTCCCGGTACTCCGCGGTGGAGCGGATGTCGTCGATCGGCGACACGTCCTCTCGAATCGCCGGCAGAAGATCGCCGGGTGACGAGACGGGCCGGCCGTCTTCGAGCAGCCGCTCGATGGAAGGACAACGGCAGACGAACGGCGCCATGCTGTTGGACACGACACGCCAGCCGGCGGCCGAGTGGGTGATTGCAATGCCTACCTTCGTGATGGCCT
>JAPULH010000052.1 GCA_027295155.1 Gemmatimonadota bacterium | reverse complement strand
CTTTCACGCGATGCAGGACACGCGGACACCGATGCGCTTCGCGATCGTGTCGGTCATGGTGGGCATCGCGCTCGGCGCGTCGGCGATGCTGACGATGCGCGCCCGGGGGTATGGCGCCCTCTCGGCGGCCGGGCTCGCCCTGGGAGGAGCGGTGGGAGCCTGGCTGAACCTCGTGCTCCTCTGGTCGGCGCTGCAGCGACAGGTGGGAGTGCTCTTCGATCGAGAGGCGGTGGTTCCGCTTCTTCGCGTTGGTCTGGGAGCGGTGGCGGCCGGTGTGGTGGGGTACGGCACCCGGGTCCTGCTGGCCGGCCGCTTTCCCGAGGAGACGACCCTCGGCGCCGCCGCGGTGCTGGCCGGAGCGCTTGCGGCGGCGGGGGGCGTTTACCTGGTGATCGTTCGGAGACCTCCCCGCCCGGTCGCTCATGACTGAGCCCACGGCCCGAGAGAAGCTGACGGGCCAGGTGGCTCGGCTGCCCAGCGTCGCCGGCGTATACCTGTTTCGGGACGACCGGGGCCGCGTGCTCTACGTGGGGAAGGCGAAGTCGCTGCGCTCCCGCGTGCGGAGCTATCTCCGAGCGGACCGAGACCGGTCCCCCAAGCTCCGGGAGCTCGCCCGGCACATCGCCGCCGTCGAGACCTTCGTGCTCGACTCGGAGTCGGAGGCTCTTCTTCTCGAGTGGAACCTCATCCGGGAGTATCGACCGCGCTTCAACATCCAGTTTCGCGATGACAAGAGCTATCCCTATATCCGGGTGACGGTGGGAGAGCCTTTCCCGCGGGTTCAGGTAACCCGCCGAGTCGTGCGCGACGGCAGCCGGTACTTCGGGCCGTTCACGAACGTGGGCGCGATGCGGAGCGCGCTGCGGACGATCAAGGAGCTGTACACCGTGCGAAGCTGCCACTACGCGCTGATGCGCGAGCTCCCGCGTCGGCCGTGCCTCGACTACCACATCGGCCGCTGCAAGGCCCCGTGCGCCGGCTATCAGACCGAGGAGGAGTATGGGGCGATGATCGACGAAATCCTGGAGGTCCTGGGCGGCAGGACGGGCGCCGTGCGCAGGAGTGTCCGCGAGCGGATGCAGGGAGCCGCCGAGGAGATGGATTATGAGCGGGCCGCCGAGCTGAGAGACGTGTTGAGTGGTCTCGAGGCGATCGAACGGCGACAGGTAGCGATCGATCACCGCGGAGGGGACCATGACGCCGTCGGGTTCGAGCGGAGCGGTGAGTTGGCTTGCGGCGTTATTCTGAGGGTCAGGGAAGGGCGTCTGCTGGGCCGGGACGTACACTTCCTTCGGAATGTGAGCGGGGAGGGAGATGCCACGCTCACGGCCGCGCTGGTGAGTGGGCATTACATGCGGAGGCAGGACATTCCGGGCGAGCTTCTCGTGCCCGTGGACTTTCCGGAACGCGAGTTGATCGAGGAGCACTTGGCCTCGCGTCGGGAGGCGGCGGTTCACATCCGCGTGCCGAAGCGAGGGAGGAAACGCCACCTCGTGGAGCTCGCTGCTTCCAACGCGGCCGAGCACCTCAGGGAGGAGTGCCTGCGCTCGGGCACGGCGGTCGTCGACGAGGGCGGTGATGAGACGCCGGAGCCGGCCAGGCGCCTGGCCGACACCTTCGAGCTTCCCGCTCCAGCCCGAGCGATCGTGTGTTTCGACATCTCTACCCTCGCCGGATCCGCGTCGGTGGGAAGCGCCGTCTGGCTGCAGGATGGGAAGCCGAAGGTAGACGAGTACCGGCGCTTCCGGATCCGCGAGGTGCCGCACGGAGAAACCGATGACTACGCGATGATGCAGGAGGTGGTCGGACGGTACTTTGATCGGCGCGTGCGCGAGGGCAGGGAAACCCCCGACCTCGTGCTCGTGGACGGAGGCCGGGGCCAGCTCAGTGCGGCGCTCCAGGCGATGGAGGCGGCCGGCGTGTCGGACCTTCCCGCCATCGCGCTCGCCAAGCGAGCGGAGGAGGTGTACCGGCCGTCGACGGTCGAACCGGTGCGGCTGGATCGCCGGGACCCTGGCTTGCACTGGCTTCAGCGAGCCCGCGACGAGGCACACCGCTTCGCGCTCGGCTACAACCGAACGCTTCGGCGCCGGCTCACGTTGCGCTCGCGGCTGTCGGAGATACCGGGCATCGGCCCGGCGAGGGAGCAGGCGCTCCTCCGGCGGTTCGGCAGCGTGGAGGCGCTCCTCGCCGCCTCGGTGAAGGAATTGGAAGCGACTCCGGGTGTGGGACGGAGCACGGCGGCGCGCATCCATGCCAGCCTGACGTCGGGCGAGGGAGCGTGACCGAGGCCGGGCTCTGCGCGTCTTGCTCCTTCGCTCGCCGGATCCGGAGTCACCGCGGATCAGCCTTCGTCCTCTGCGAGCGTTCGCGCTCCGATCGCCGCTTCGTGCGCTATCCGCGCCTTCCGATGGTTCAGTGTGTCGGGTACGTAGGCGAGCGCGCGGCCGGCGGTGCCGAAGCGCCGCCGCCGGAGCGAGCGGGTCGTAGCCACGTGGAGGAGGGGACGTGAAGGTCAGGACCCGCTTCGCGCCGAGTCCGACCGGAGAGCTCCATCTGGGGAACGCGCGAACCGCGGTCCTCAACTGGCTGTTCGCGCGCCGGCATGGTGGGGCGTTCGTTCTCCGGTTCGAGGACACGGACCTGGAGCGCCAGGTCGCGACAGCGGAGCGTGGTATCGTGCGCGCCCTCGACTGGCTCGGGCTGGACCGCGACGAGGGGCCCTTCGTCGGCGGACCACACGGGCCCTATCGGCAGAGCGAGCGGCTCGAGATGTACGGCGAGCACGCGAACCGGCTTCTCTCGGCCGGGCTTGCCTTCCGGTGCTACTGCACTGCAGAGGAGCTTGAGGCCCGGCGTGCAGAGGCGCGGGCACGGAAGGGGGATCTCCGCTACGATGGACGCTGCCGCGACCTCCCCCGGGAAGTGCGGGAACGCTTCCGAGGGGAAGGCCGACGGTCGTCGATCCGCTTCCGGGTCGATCCTGGACCGATACGCTACGCGGACCGGATCAGGGGCGAGCTCACCGTCCATGGCGAGGAGATTGGGGATTTCGTCATCCTGCGTTCCGACGGCCGGCCGACGTACAATTTTGCCGTCGTCGTGGACGATCTCCTGATGGAGATCACGCACGTCATTCGCGGGGCCGGACATCTGTCCAACACGCCCAAGCAGTTGCTCCTCTATTGCGCTCTCGGAGCCGCGCCGCCGGAGTTTGTCCACCTTCCGTCGGTGCTCTCGCCGGGCGGCGGCAAGCTTTCGAAGCGCGCCGGCGCGACCGGCCTGCGCGCCTACGAGGAGGCTGGGAATCACCCCGACGCGGTGCTCAACTACCTGTCGCTGCTCTCGTGGTCGAGCCCGACCGGTGACGAGGTCCTCTCGCGCGAGCGCTTGATCGCCGAGGTGGACCTGGACCGTCTCGGAGTTGCGAACCCGGAGATCGACCCCGAGAAGATGCGATGGCTTTCCGGACAGCACTTCCGTCGCGAGTCCATCGAGAGACTCGAGGTGGATCTCGCCGGACGCTTGGCGGACCGCTTCTCGCTCGGCAGGACAGAGCTCCGAGCGCTCGCCGAGGTGCTGCGGGAGCGCATTCTGGTGCTCTCCGACGCGGATGACGTGTGCGAGCTCATCCTGCCCGACCCCGGCCTGTCGAGTTCCGTGGTGCGGGAGGTGCTCGGAGAGCCGCACGCCGGCCGGGTCATCGCGGCCGTAAGGGAGGGCTGGTCCGCGCTCGAACAGTGGACGCGAGAGACGCTTCGGGAGACACTCATCGAGGTGGGGCGCGACGTCGGTATCAAGGGACGGGCCTTCTACCACCCCGTCCGTGCGACCCTGACGGGTGCTGTCCAGGGTCCCGACCTGCCGGACATCGCTTACATCCTTGGAGCGGAGCGGACGCTCGAGCGCCTGCGTCGCGGCATCGCTGCGGCAGGGGCGTGAGCTTCTACCTCGAGTGCGGGAAGTGCGGGCGCCGGATGGAGGCTGTGTCCGGCGCCGCGCTGTGTCCGGCGTGCGCGAAGCCGCTTCTCGTGCGGTACGACCTGAGCCGCCTCGACGGGGCTGCTCTGCAGGAGATATGGGAGCGGCGGGGGTGCGACGAGGGCATGTGGCGCTTCCGTGAGATCCTGCCGCTACGGGAGGGCGAAGAGCCCGTCACCCTCGGTGAGGGTGCCACGCCGCTCCTTCCTCTCGGCCGCTCGGACGCCGGCCGGCGTGGTGATCCGGACGCCGGCCTCGACGAGCTTGCCTTGTACGTGAAGGATGAGGGGCGAAACCCGACGGGCAGCTTCAAGGACCGTGGCCTTTCGGCCGCGGTCACTCGCGCGGCCCTGGACGGCGTGACGCGCTTCGTCGTCCCGAGCGCCGGAAACGCGGGAGTGTCGTTGGCCACGTACGCCGCCCGAGCCGGGCTTCCAGCACGCGTCTACCTGCCCGTGGACACGCCGGTGCAGGTGGAGAGGAGAACGCGGGCCGCCGGTGGGGAGGTCCGACAGGTGGAGGGGCTGATCACCGACTGCGGAGCGGCCGCACGTCGGTACGCGCGCCGGACGGGGGCGTTCGATGTATCGACTCTGAGGGAGCCCTACCGCATCGAGGGCAAGAAGACGATGATGCTGGAGATCGTCCAGGCGCTGGGCTGGCGGGCTCCCGACGCGATCGTCTATCCCACCGGAGGGGGGACGGGACTCATCGGCAGCTGGAAGGCGCTGGCCGAACTGGAGGCGCTGGGGATCGCGACAGGGAGCGGCAGCACCCGGATGTACGCCGTGCAGGCGGAGGGGTGCGCGCCGATCGTCCGGGCGTTCAGGGAGGGCTGGGCGGAAGCCGAGGTCTGGGAGGAGCCGGAGACCTCCGCGTATGGGCTTCGCGTCCCGGCCGCGCTCGGCGACTTCCTGATCCTGCGGGCGCTACGGGAGAGCGGTGGCGGTGCGGTGGCGGTCACAGACGAGGAGGCGCGGCTCGCCGCGGCCGAGCTTGGCCGCGCGGGCATCAGCGCTTCGATCGAGGGGGGAGCGACGCTGGCCGCGGCGAGGCAGTTGCGGAAGGAGGGATTGCTGGCGGACGGCGAGGTGGTCGTGCTCTTCAACACGGCTCACGCGCTGGTCTACTGACCCGGCGCCGTGCCCCCTGCGCCGTCGCCAGGGTGGATCCGAGCCCAGACTGCGTGGGTAGAACCGGGTGCGGATTCGCCTCAGAGCGCACTGGCGCGAGCGCCGGATTCCGTAGAAGTTGCGTGTGGCGGATCCGCCCCGGAGAGGAGCGTGGAGCCACATGAACTCAGGACGGGGAATCCCAATCAGATGAAGAACTCAAGAGCGGGCGTTCGAGTTCTCGCGACGACTCTTGCTTTTGCCGCGGTGATCCTGGTGGCGACCGCTTTGAGGGCGCAGGAGCAAGAGGCGGAGGAAAAGTGTGTTCTCGTTTCTCGCCCGGCCTTGGAGTCGGCGGTGGAGAAGATCACGAAAGCAGCCGAATTGGAGGATCCGGTGGAGGCCCGTAGCCTGTACGAAGAGGCCCTGGAAGAGCTGCAGTCCGAGATCGAGGGGGACGACGATCCGACGGCGCTCTGGCTCGCGGCCGAAGCCCACATCGGCCTCGGCGACTTCGAGGCGGCGGACGAGTTGCTCGACCGGTTCGTGAGCGTGGATCCCACCTGTGAGGAACGGGCGGGGAACTCCCGCTTCAACGGATGGGCGGACGCCTACAACGAGGCGATTCAGGCGTACCAGGCGGGCGATCAGGAAGCGGCTCTCGCGGCCTTCGTGAACGCCAACGTGATCCACGACGACTCTCGAGCCTTCAACAACGCGGGCCTTCTGTATCAGAATCTGGACGACGTGGAGAGTGCGGTCGACCAGTTCCGCCTGGCGGTCGCAGCGGACAACCCGACCGATCAGGCTCGGGACGCGTCGCTCAACCTGGCCGAGGCTCTGCGCTCCCTGGGACGAGAGGAGGAGGCCCGCGCGGCTCTGCAGGCGTTCGCCGAGGCGCACCCCGATGATGTGCTTGCCGAGATGAACTCTGCGGTGGCGCAGGTGATCTCCGGCGACGACGCCGCCGCACAGGAGACGTTCACGAAGATTCTCGCACGCGACGATCTCACCCTCGACCAGTGGAACCAGGTAGGGGTGGGGCTTTACGAAGCGGACGCTTTCTCCGATGCGGTCGAGGCGTTCCGGAAGGCCCGGGAGCTGAATCCTTACGACTGGGATGCCATGAACAACATGGCCACGGCCGCGCTGGAGGCCGAGAAGTACGAGCTGGCCGCCGAGGTGAGCGGGCAGATGGTAGAGTGGTTCCCCTACGACTTCGATGCCTACACGCTGCTGGCAAGCGCGAAGAGCCAAACGGACGACGCGGCGGGTGCCCTGAAGAGCATCCAGGAGCGAGGCGCGCTGAGCTTCAGCCTGGAGAACGTCCAGCTGCGCGAGCGGGGGGAGAACGGCTACGTCGTCGAGGGCACGGTGATGGGGCGCGGCGAGGAGAATGGCGCGGCGGTCACGATCTGGATCGAGTTGGTGGATCCGCAGGGTCAGGTGGCCGCGACCGAGCAGCTGCAGCTCGTGATTCCGGCTGCGGGCGAGAGCGAGCTCTTCCAGGCCGAGCTGACGAGCGACGCGCCGATCGCGGGATTCCGATTCCAAAAGGCATCGACCGGCTAGGCCCGCCGGCCAACGAGGTCGAGGAGCGCCGATGAGGGACGTGCGGCCGCCCACGTTCCGACGAGCCCCACTGCCGATGGTGCGGCGCCCTCGACCGCCCGGTGCCGTGTGGGCGTCACGGGAGCGTCGTGGCCGTGCAAGTATGCGCCGTGTGCGGCGTTCCGGTCTGCGCGGAGTGTCGTCGTGGGACACGCCGCACCTCCCTCTGCTCGGATCACGAACATGTCCGGCTCGTGTCGGGCTGGGCCGAGGCCGCACGCGCTTCGGACGAGATGGAGGCGGAGCTGATCGCCGGGCGCCTGCGATCCGCCAACGTCGATGTCCAGATCTTCTCTCAGAAGGACCACGTCAACGTCGTGGGCCTGGGGGGGCTCGCGATCGTGCGGGTTCTCGTCCCCGTCTTCCAGCTCGAGGCGGCCAACCGCGTTCTGGCCGAGCATGATACGGGTCGCTCGGGTACGCGTTGACTCGATCGGGGCCGATCTTGGCATTCCTGTCGGCACGGTGCTGGTCCGGCTGAACGGGGCCGATCTGAGAGACTCGCTCGATCTCCAGTATCTGGAGGCAGCCGAGCGGGTGGAGCTGGAGGTCGAGAAGCCGGACGGCGAGCGGGTCATCTTCGAGATCGAGAAGGAGGAGTTCGAATCCATCGGCCTCGTTCCCGAGGCGGACAAGATTCGTCGCTGCACCAACGCCTGTCCGTTCTGTTTCGTGAAGGGGAATCCAAAGGCGCTGAAGCTGAGGCCCAGCCTGTATATCAAGGACGACGACTACCGCCTGTCGTTCATGTACGGGCACTACGTCACCCTGACCAACCTGCGCGAAGAAGACTGGCAGCGGATCTTCGAGCAGCGGCTCTCCCCTCTCTACGTGAGCGTTCACGCAACGGATCCGGAAGTGCGGGGGAGAATGCTGGTGAACCCCAGATCCAGAGAGATCAACGAGCACCTGGATCGCCTCTCCGGAGGGGGGATCGCCTTCCACGCGCAGGTGGTGATCTGTCCCGGAATCAACGACGGTCCGGCGCTCGACCGCACGATCGACGACCTGTACGGACGGGGCGAGACCGTGCTTTCCCTCTCCGTGGTCCCGGTGGGGCTCACTCGATTCAACCAGGAGGCCGGCATCCGGCCTATGAGCGTGGATGAGTGCCGCGCGATCCTCCGCCGGGTGGAAGGTGCCAGGGCGATCGCGCTGCGCGAACGCGGCCTCGGCTGGTGCTACGCCTCCGATGAGCTCTTTATTGCCGCGGGCCACGACGCTCCGGGATCTGAGTACTTCGATAACGATGAGCTGGTCGGCAACGGTGTGGGAGCCATCTCCCAGCTGCGCGATGCGGTGCACGCGGACCTGGATCGCCTTCCCCGCCTCGAGGGCCGCCGGATCGTGCTGGTCACCGGAGTAGCCATGGACCCGACGCTGCAGACGCTGGCCGGCGACCTGGCCGCTGCTTGCGGCGCCCACGTGGAGGTGGCGGCCGTACCCAACTCGCTCTACGGGGCACTCGTGACCAGCGCCGGGCTGCTCTCAGGCGAGGATCACCTGGGGGCGCTGCGCTCGTACGAGCGGTTCGATCTCGCGCTCTTCTCGGGTTCGGCCATGAACGAGGACGGGGTTTTCCTCGATGACCTGTCTCTCGAAGAGTTGCGGGCTTCGCTCCCCGGCCTCGCGATCCGGGCAGCCGATCACGTGACGGATGGGCTGGTGGCGTGGAGCTGAAAGCCCCCGCGGCGCGCCATACGATTCCGGATGTCCCGGTCGTCGTGATCGTCGGGCGTCCGAACGTGGGGAAGTCCACGCTCTT
>JAPULH010000051.1 GCA_027295155.1 Gemmatimonadota bacterium | reverse complement strand
AGCTGGGGATTCGGGTTCGCGACCTGGACGACGAGACGCGCCGTGGCCTTGAGCTCGCCGCAGGCGTCGACGGCGTGCTCGTGGCGGACGTGAGCCAGACGGGGCCGCTCGGAAGGGCCGGGATCGGCCGCGGCTGGATCCTCCAGGACATCAACGGCCGGCCCGTCCGAAGCGTCGAGGAGTACGGCCGGATCGTGGCCGAGGTGGAGCCGGGCAGCGTGGCGAATCTGGCTCTCCTGAACCCCCGAGGCGGGGCCACGCTCACGATCAGTATCCGACTTCCATAGGAGGCTTGTGCTTCCGTAGGTTGCGCTGCCTTGAATCTGCCGGACACGCGCCGCAGGTGGGTCCGGCGCTCGAAACGCGACCCGCCAGGGTTCTTCAGCGACCTGTTAGGTCTTGAACGTAACCGCCTGAAGAAGCCAGCAGGCAGTCTTCTCATCCTGGAGCTTGGCGGGCGAGAAGTTCATCTGATTGGCCATGCCCATGCCCCCCTCGTCCATCGCCTCGTACCCGCTCGACTTCTGGACCACCGTCTTCTGCACGAGGCCCTGTTCGTCGATATAGAACCATGGCATCACAATACCGCTCGGGCCTTCTTCCTTAGCGCACCGCGGAGCCTTGCACCGGCCCCTCAGCTCAAATGGATAGGCCCCTGCATCAGCCGTGTAAGGTCCTTCGAGTTCTTGAGTTTCGGCGGCACGTCGTAAGGAATGAACGACGGACAGTCCGAAGGGTCTTCCTTCTGCTCCGCGGCTGGTTCCTGCGCCCAGATCGGTGCCGCGAACACCAGTAGCAGTCCAATGGCCGGAAGTGTGAAGCGTCTCACGTGGGGCCTCCTGTGGCTTGTGGGGCACTGCCTGAGCCTAAGACACGGGGCAGTCACGCCCGCTTCATTTCCCAGTCAAATCAAGGCGGTGGCCGACTTGTACATTCGCCGGCGTATGGCCACGGCTCGTCTTGACGCCGCCCGAGACCTTCCAGACTCTCCCACGCCCAGCTAGACTTGAGATCTCGCGAAAGTGGCGGAACCGGTAGACGCGCCAGCCTTAGGAGCTGGTGGCCTGAGGGCCGTGGGGGTTCGAGTCCCCCCTTTCGCATGGCTACGGCGGGCCACGGTAGGCCGGCCTCAAAGACGGGATCGCCATGGTCCGAACACAAAGCACTACCTCCGACTCGGCGCTCGACATCGCCGTCGAAGAGCGCGAAGCGTGGAGGCGGCGCCTCACGATCACCGTCGACGCGGCGCGCGTTGCCAGGGCCAGACGGAAGGAGCGCGAGAGGCTCTCCGGGAAGCTACGCCTGAAGGGCTTCCGTGCGGGCAAGGTGCCCCAGCAGGTCATCGAGCAGCGGTACGGCGAGCTGGTGGACCAGCGAACGGTTCAGCGCCTCGTGGAGGACGCCTACCGCGAGGCGGTCCGGCGGCATCACTTCGAACCGATTGGAGCGCCGGAGTTCGGGGAGGTTCGGTACGCTCGCGGCGAGAATCTGACCTTCCAGGTTGATATCGAGATCATGCCCACGCTGAAGCTGGATCGCCTGGGCGGCTTCCGGATTCGACGGCCGGAGGTGTCGGCCTCGGAGGACGACGTAGAAGCTGTAATCCAGCGATTCCGGGAAGAGCGAGGAGTCTGGGAACCGCGGGAGGGGTCGCCCGAGGAAGGCGATCTCGTCGCCGTGCGGATCACCAGACTGGGTGAGGAAGGAGGAGCGGCGGGAACGACCGGGGCCGAGAGCGGGAGCGGCATGAGAGCCGCCGGGGCGTCTTCGGCCGAAGGCGGCGAGGGCCAGAGCTCTCGGGCCGAAGGCGGCGAGGCCGAGCTCTACCGTTTCCCGCTCGGCTCCGGCTATGCGATCGAGGAGGTGGAGAAGGCCATCTACACGCTGCGACCGGGGGAGGGTGGCACGTTCACGGTGCGCTTTCCGGAGGATTTCGGCGACGCGGCGCTGGCGGGCAAGACCCGCCAGCTGGAGATCGAGCTCGCGGAGATCCAGCACAGGCGGCTCGTCCCTCTGGACGACGACTTCGCTTCCGACGTCGGCGACTTCGAGACAATGGAAGCGATGCGGCGACAGGTGCGGGGGGACCTGCTTCGCCACCGCGAGGAGGAAGCGGAACAAACCGTCCGTGACGAGATCATGGACTCGATCATCCAGGCGAACTCCTTCGACGTCCCGGCCTCCCTGGTGGAGAGCTACCTAGATCGGCTCATGGGCTCCGGGCCCGGAGAGGGCGAGGACGACAAGGCCTCTCAGCCATCGGAGGCTCGAACGTCGGTCCGACCGATCGCCGAACAACAGCTGAAGCGAGAGCTCGTGCTCGAGTACGTGATCGAACATCTCGACATCGAGGCCAGCGACCACGACGTGGATTCCTTCGTCCGGGGGGTCGCCGAGCGACGCGGCGCGGATGCTGCAGAGCTGCGCAGGCGGTGGATCCGGGAGGGCGGCCCGAAGTCGCTTCGCCGGCGGCTCGTCGTCGATCGGGCCTTCGAGCACCTGAAGGGACTCTCGACGATCGAGTAGGGACCCGAGCCGCTGGAAACTACCGCCCGGCGGCGGGTAGCAAGGGCCGGACGCGGGTCGTCCAGCCTCGATACTCGATGCGGCGGGCCGCTTGCGCCAGAGTCGCCGGCACCTGCATCGTCAGGCGGCTAACTGAAGCGTAACAGGATAATCCATGCCACTTTACGTACCGTATGTCATCGAGAGGTCCAGCCGCGGCGAGCGGACGTACGACATCTTCTCCCGCCTCCTGATGGACCGCATCATCTTCATGGGCACGCCGATCAGCGACGATGTCGCCAACGTTATCATCGCCCAGCTTCTCTTTCTGGAGGCGGAGAACTCGGAGAAGGACATCAACATCTACATCAACTGCCCGGGCGGCAGCGTGTACGCGGGCCTGGCGATCTACGACACCATGCAGTTCCTGAACTCACCGGTGTCCACCATTTGCATGGGTATGGCGTCGTCGATGGGGGCGGTGCTCCTCGCTGCGGGGACGTCCGGCAAGCGGTCGGCGCTCCCGAACTCGAGGATCATGATCCACCAGCCGTCGACCGGTGCTCAGGGAACCGCTTCGGACATCGAGATCCAGGCGAAGGAGATTCTCTACGCCAGAGAGCGGCTGAACTCGATTCTCGCGCTTCACACGGGGCAGTCGATCGAACGGATCGCCGAAGATGTGGACCGGGACCGCTTCATGTCGCCCCATGAAGCCGTGGAATACGGACTGATCGATCGAACCATAGAGAAGAAGGGCGCGGAGCTCGGCAACGGGAAGACCGCCCCGAAGGTGGCGGCGGTAGAAAGCTAGCCTCCGGGAACGGAGACTGTAGAGAGGCGAAAGGCATGGCGGGCGAGAAAAATCTGCGGTGCTCGTTTTGCGGTAAGTCCAAGGAGAGCGTCAAGAAGTTCATCTCCGGACCGAACGTCTACATCTGCAATGAGTGCATAGCACTCTGCAATGAGATCCTGGAGGAGGAGGAGGAGCGAGAAGCCACAGGTCGCTTCACCGAGATCCTGCCGCCGCAGGAGATCAAGGCCGTCCTCGATGAGTACGTCATCGGACAGGAGCTGGCCAAGAAGAGCCTCTCGGTGGCCGTCTACAACCACTACAAGCGCATCAACAACCAGGGGCTCGTAGACGAGGTTGAGATCGAGAAGTCGAACACGCTGCTTCTCGGCCCCACCGGGGTCGGCAAGACGCTGCTCGCCCAGACGCTGGCCCGCATGCTCCAGGTTCCGTTCACCATCGCCGACGCCACCACGCTCACCGAGGCCGGCTACGTGGGCGAGGACGTCGAGAACATCCTGGTTCGGCTTCTGCAGGCCGGAGATTACAACGTCGCCGAGTGCGAGCAGGGCATCGTCTACATCGACGAGATCGACAAAATCGCCCGCAAGAGCGACAACCCGTCGATCACGCGGGACGTGTCCGGAGAGGGCGTCCAGCAGGCGCTCCTCAAGATCCTCGAGGGCACGGTGGCTTCCGTACCGCCGCAGGGCGGCCGCAAGCATCCGCAACAGGAGTACATCCAGATCGACACTAAGAACATCCTCTTCCTCTGCGGTGGGGCGTTCGATGGGCTGGAGGCCATCATCGAGAGCCGGCTTGGCAAGCGGCTCATCGGCTTCAGCGACGCGGACGAAGAGGCCCAGATCTCAGACAACCCGTTCGAGCACTGCCAGCCGGAGGATCTGCTCCGCTATGGCCTGATCCCCGAGCTGGTCGGCCGCCTACCGGTCGTGGTCGCGCTCCACGAGCTGGACGAGGAGGCGTTGATCGACATCCTCCAGAAGCCGAAGAACGCGCTCATCAAGCAGTACTGCAAGATGTTTGAGCTCGAGGGCGTGGGACTCACCTTCGACCCGGGCGGGCTGAAGGCGGTCGCCACCCAAACGATGGAGCGCGGCACGGGTGCCCGAGGCCTTCGCGCCGTCCTGGAGAACGTGATGCTCGACGTGATGTTCGACCTGCCCTCCAGGGAGGACGTGCGGGAGGTGATCATCACCCGTGAGACGATCGAGGACGGAATCCCTCCCCTCCTCATCCTCGAACTGGAGTCCGAGCGCAAGGAAGCGTAGGAGACCGCTGGTCAGGGGTCGTCGCGCCGAGCCGTGAAGATCACGAGCGCCGAGTTCGTCGGCGCGGTCGCCAAGCCGGGCCAGCCCCCGCCGGACCACCTGCCTGAGATCGCTGTCGCAGGCCGCTCCAACGTCGGCAAGTCCAGCCTCATCAATGCGTTCCTCGGCCGCAAGAAGCTGGCGCGAATCTCGAAGCAGCCGGGCAGGACCCGCGAGATCAACTTCTTCCGGATCAACGACCGCTTTCACCTGGTCGACCTTCCCGGCTACGGGTACGCGAATGCACCCGAAGAGGTGCGCCGAGCGTGGGGCCGACTGGTCGAGTCCTACTTGAGCGGCAGCCAGCAGCTGCGCGGAGTGGTGATGCTCGTCGATGCGCGGCGCGGCATCCGGGACGAGGACAGGCGGCTCTGCCGCCTCATCGAGGAAGCCGGAGCTCCCGCTCTTCTCGTGCTTACCAAGATAGACAAGCTGAGCTGGTCGGCCCGGGCGGCTGCCGTGGAGCGCGCCCGCCTCGACGCTGGACTGCCCGAGGATCAGGTGCTCGCGACCTCGGCGAAGACCCGCGAGGGCATCCCCGACCTGCTCGCGAGCGTGGAGGCGCTGCTGACCGAGGGCTAGAAGGCCCTGCTAGGGCAGCCAGGGCAGGACTCGACGCTCCAGGCAGACATCTTCGATGAGCGGGATGACGCCGTGAAGGCCATGCTCTCGATGGCGATCACGGCGTGTCGAAAGGCCGGCAAGTACATCGGGATCTGCGGTCAGGGCCCCTCAGACCACCCCGATTCTCGCCCGGTGGCTGGTTGAGCAGGGGATCGAGAGCATGTCCCTCAACCCGGACACGGCCCTCGAGACTTGGCTGTTCCTGGGAGGACAGGAGGTGTAGACGGCCGGCAGGCCGCTGACAAACCGCTACATATCGATGTCGTACTCCTTCAGCTTGCGGTAGAGCGTTCGCTCGCCGATCTGGAGCCTCTCCGCCGCCTTGCGCCGGTTGCCCGCGACGCTCTTCAGCGTCGAGATGATCGCCTCGCGCTCCAACTCTGCCATCGTCATCCCCGGACGGAACTCGATCGAATCTCCACGTCCGTTGTCTGCGACGAGCGCTTGCATCTCCTCCTCGACGGGCACCTCGATGCCGGGGCCTTCCAGGGCGGCACCCGCCGCGAGGAGCTCGGGGTGGCGGGCCCGATACCGGTCGAACTCTCGCTTCAGGTCCTCGACATCCATCTTCAGCTCGACGAGCGTCCTAAAGACGAACTCCATCTGAGGCAGCTGAGCTTCCTCGCCGTCCGTGGCAGGCAGGATCACGCTCGAAGAGCGCACCGGGAGGAGGGCCCGTCCGCTCCCCGTCCGGATCTCCTCGGGGATATCCTCCGAGCGGATGACCGAACCCGGCGCGAGCACGACCATCGACTCGACCAGGTTCCGGAGCTCCCGGATGTTGCCGGGCCAGCTGTAGCGCATGAGGATCTGCATGGCCTCCGGCGTCAGTCCCTTGAACTCGCGGTCGTGCTGGCGACTGACCTCCTGGATGAAGTGACGCACGAGCACGGGGATGTCCTCCGGACGTTCCCGGAGAGACGGGAGCGCAATCTCGAGCACATTCACACGATAGTAGAGGTCGCGCCGGAAGAGGCCCGTTTTCACCGCCTCGTGTAGATCCTGGTTCGTGGCCGTCACGACACGCACGTTCACCTGGATCTCGGTGCTCCCACCCACCCTCATGAAGCGGCGAGACTCCAGCACCCGTAGCAGCCGCGTCTGCGTGGCCGGCGGTATCTCGGCGATCTCGTCGAGCAACAGCGTGCCGCCGTCGGCCAGCTCGAACATGCCCCTGCGCAAAGATGTCGCGCCCGTGAACGCCCCCTTCTCATGGCCGAACAGCTCCGACTCGAGCAGCGACTCGGGTAGCGCGGCGCAGTTGACCGCGATGAACGCCTTCGCGCGGCGAGGCGAGAAGCGATGTATCCCGCGGGCGACAAGCTCCTTCCCGGTCCCGCTCTCACCGGTCAGCAGCACGGTGGATGGGACCGGGGCGATCAGGTGGATCTTCTCCAGAACGGCCCGGATGGCTTCCGTGCGGCCGACGATCCCGGTCTCGAGCTGGAGGCGGAAGCGGTCGAGCTCTTGGGCGAGCACGACCTGCACCTCTTCGGCCGTAGGGGACGGCGGCAGGCAGGCGTCCACCTTGAGATCCGCCTGGAGCCGTGCGCAGCTCTGATCGGGTCCCCCCAGGGCGACCATCGGTGGGCGCAGGACCCGCGCGTCGAGAAGCGAGCGCATACCCTCCGCCGGCGGGCTCATCGGGTCGCCAGTCAGAAAGAGTGCGACCTCCTCCTCCTCGGCACGGTCTTCGATCTCGCGCGCCGCCTCTACCATCAGGATCTCATGTCCGTCAGCGAGCACGGCTTCGCGGATCACCACCGCCGCTTCCAGATTCGCCGTATCGATGAAGACGAGTGCCACCTGAGTTCCTCTCGCCCCCCCTTCAGCTTTCGGGGCCGTCGGGGCCGTGACACGGTTGGCCGCGCAGCAGCTCTATCGCGTGGACCACAAGCCCGGAAAGCACGACCAGCCCATCCGTCACGCCCGATGGGCTACCTGGCAGGTTCACGATGAGTACCTGACCGCGGATCCCGGCCAGGCCCCGGCTGAGCGCCGCATAGGGCGTCTTGCTCACCCCCACCGCGCGGATCCACTCGGAGATCCCGGGCGCTCCGCGCTCGATCACCCGCTGGGTAGCCTCCGGCGTGACGTCGCGCTCCGTGAACCCCGTACCGCCCGTGGTGAGCACGAGATCCACCATGCCCCCGTCCGCCCATTCCCGAAGAGTGTCTGCAATGGCCTCCGACTCGTCAGGCACAACCGCGCGGGCGGCGACGTCGAAGCCCGACTCGTCGCTCCACCGCCGGATCCGGTCGCCCGAGTCGTCGTCGCGCCAGCCGGCGCTCACGCCATCCGAGATCGTGAGGATCCCGACACGCACGGGCTCGCTCACCGCCGAAGCGATCCTTCCGTGTAGAACGGCGTCGGGGCCACCTCGCCCAGTACCTCCCGCTCGCGGATCACGATCCGCACGGGAGATCCAGGCTCCGCCGCCGGCGGCAGGTACGCCGTGGCGATGCCGTAGCCCAGCGTCGGGCTCACCGTCCCGCTCCGCACAGGGCCGACGACCTGCCGGTCGAACAAGACCTCGTGACCGGGCCTGGGAAACCCGCGCTCGGTGAGCCGGATGCCGCCCAGCCTTCTCTGCACGCCCTCGGCCTTCTGGCGCTCCAGCGCGCCGCGCCCCACGAACTCGCCCTTGTCCAGCCTCACCAACCAGCCGAGGCGAGCCTCCAGCGGGGTCGTGCCCTCATCGATGTCGCTGCCGTAGAGTGCGTAGCCCATCTCGAGGCGAAGCGTGTCACGCGCTCCGAGTCCGGCCGGCGTCACCGCGATCTCACCCTCCAACAAGGCTCTCCACACGGCCGGTCCGTCTCCCGCCTGGATGTACAGCTCGAACCCGTCCTCGCCCGTGTAGCCCGTACGACTGATCACGGCGGTCACACCCGCGACCTCCCCTTGGGTGAAATGATAGAAGCCGATCCGGTCCAGGTCAGCGCCGGTGAGCGGCGCCAGCGCGTCGCAAGCCAGCGGGCCCTGAAGCGCGAGGAGTGCGATCCCGTCGCTCTCATCGTCCAACTCGGCCTCGAAGTCGCCGGCGAAGTCCGTGATGTGTGCCCAGTCCTTCTCGATGTTGGCCGCGTTCACCACGAGGCGGTATTCGCCCTCGCCCATCCGGTAGACGACCAGGTCGTCCACGATCCCGCCGTCCTCCCGGCACATGGCGCTGTACTGGGCCTGACCGATCTTCAGCCGTGCGGGATCGTTGGTCGTGACGTAGGAGACGAGATCGAGGGCCTGAGGTCCGGTGACCGAGAACTCGCCCATGTGCGAGACATCGAACAACCCAGCCGCATCGCGCACCGCCTGGTGCTCCGCCCGGATGCCGGTGGGATACTGCACGGGCATCACGAAGCCGCCGAACGGCACGAGCCTGGCGTTGAGGCGAACGTGCTCCGCGTGGAGCGGCGTGGTCCTTAGCTCGGACGGCGGATCGGCCATCGGCGCTTTCGCCTCCTCGGCGGTCGGCTCCCTATTTGTCAGCGGTGCTGTCCGGTTCCAGAGCGTCGGTCATGAGGGTGAGCAGCAGCGCCTTCTGGAGGTGGAGCCGGTTCTCCGCCTCGTCCCAGACTCGCGATCGCGGGCCATCCATCACGTCGCTTGTCACCTCCTCGCCCCGGTGGGCAGGGAGACAGTGGAGGAAGATCCCGTCGTGCGAGAGAGCCATGAGCTCGGCATCCACACGGTAGCCCCGAAACGCCTCGCGTCGCTCCTCGGCTTCCGACTCCTGACCCATCGAGGCCCACACGTCGGTCATCACTACGTGGACACCCGACACGGCTTCGGCGGGATCTCTCGTCAACGTGACGGTCGTCTCCGCCGACGCTCGAGCCAGGTCATCCGGATGGGGGTCGTAGCCTTCCGGACAGGCCAAACGGAGCTCGAAGCCGAGCCGAGCCGCCGCGTTCAGCCACGAATTCGCCATGTTGTTCCCGTCCCCGATCCAGGCCACGACCAGACCGTCGAGCGTCCCTCTCTCCTCCCGCACGGTCATCAGGTCCGCCATCACCTGACAGGGGTGGTAGCGGTCGGTGAGTCCGTTGATCACCGGAAGCGAGCCGTATGCCGCGAACTCCTCGAGGTCGCTCTGATCGAACGTGCGAATCATCACCGCATCGAGGTAGCGGGACAGCACCCGTGCCGTATCCGGGATCGTCTCGCCCCTCCCCAGCTGGATATCCCGCGAGGAGAGAAAGAGGGCGTGGCCACCCAGCTCGTACATACCGACTTCGAAGGAAACACGTGTCCGGGTCGAGCTCTTAGCGAACACCATTCCCAGTGTCCGGCCGGCCAGTGAACGCCCCGTGCCCGCCCGTTCCGCCTTCACGTCATCGGCAAGGTGGAGCAACCGCTCCAGCGAGCTCGCCCGCCAACCGGCGATCGAGAGGAAGTGCGATTCGCGCCTCCCCGACGTCTCTGGCTCCGCGCTCGAGTCGGGCACGTCAGAGGATATACCGGCGCAGATCTTCGTCCTCGGCGATCTCGGCCAGCCGCTCTCGCACGAAGGCATCGTCGATCGTCAGCTTTTCACCCCCCGAGTCGGGAAGATCGAACATCACGTCCTCGAGCAGCGTGGTGAGCACGGTCTGGAGCCGGCGCGCTCCGATGTTCTCCATCCGCTGGTTGACGTCCGACGCGATCCGGGCGAGCTCCCGGATCGCCTCCTCCGTGAACTCCAGATCCATCCCGTCGGTCGCCACGAGGGCGCGATACTGTGTGAGGAGCGCGTTCTCCGGCTCGCATAGGATCCTGACGAAGTCGTCCTCGTCGAGGCTGCGCAGCTCCACTCGAATCGGAAACCGCCCCTGAAGCTCCGGGATAAGGTCGGACGGCTTCACCGTGTGAAAGGCGCCCGCCGCGATGAAGAGGACGTGGTCGGTGACCACCATGCCGTAACGCGTCTGGACGGTCGAGCCCTCGACGATCGGCAGCAGATCGCGCTGCACTCCCTCTCGCGATACGTCCGGACCGACACCACCACGCCCTCCCGCGATCTTGTCCAGTTCGTCGAGGAAAATGATCCCCATGTTCTCGACCCGATCCAGGGCGTCGTCGATCACCTCCTCCATGTCGATCAGCTTGTCCAGCTCCTCGGATAGGAGAACGCGGCGCGCCTCGGCAACGCTCATCCGGCGCCGGCGCGTCTTCTTGGGAAGCATGTCCTGGAGCATCTCGCCGAGGTTCCAGTCCAGCCCGTCCATGCCGGGACCCTGGAGGTCCAGCATCGGAACGCTACTCTCGGTCATCTCGACTTCGACCTCGCGCTCCTCCAGCTTCCCATCGCGGAGCAGGCCTCGCAGCTTCTCTCGCGTGCGGCGGCGGCGGTTCTGAAGCTCATCCTCGGCCTCTTCCTCCGCGATACCGCTTCGACCAACAACGAACTTGCGGGTAGCGCCGTCCTCCTCGGACGCGGCCGGCCGCTCTTCCGCGACCGGCGGAAGCAGGAGATCAAGGAGCCGCTCCTCGACGCGCTCCACCGCCGTCTCCCGGTGCTCATCCTCCCGCTCGCCGCGCACCATATTGATCGAGATCTCCACGAGGTCACGGACCATCGACTCCACGTCCCGGCCCACGTAACCGACCTCGGTGAACTTGGATGCCTCCACCTTGAGGAACGGCGCCCCCGCCAGTCGAGCCAACCGGCGGGCGATCTCGGTCTTCCCGACACCCGTGGGACCGATCATGATGATGTTGTTCGGGAGGATCTCCTCCCGGAGGTCGCCCTCCACCTGACGCCGGCGCCACCGGTTGCGCAGGGCGATGGCCACGGCCTTCTTGGCCGCGTCCTGGCTGATGATGTACCGGTCGAGCTCGGCGACGATCTGGCGGGGCGTGAGCGACATCAGGTTCGCCGTCGGTTCCGGCGGCGCGGACTCGGCCACCGCCGCGTTCTCGGCCGGCGGCGCGGACTCAGCCGCCGCTGCGTTCTCGATCTCTGCTAGCTTGTCCCGAGCTATCACCTTGGCCTCTGCCTCGACTCGTCCAAAAGGCTTTCCCTCAAGAGCCTTCCAGCTCCAACACGGTGATCTCCGTGTTGGAATACACGCAGATCTGCCCCGCGATCTCGAGCGACTCCCGGACCATCTCCGGCGCCGGGAGGTCGGAGTGCACCATGAGGGCCCGCGCGGCCGCGAGTGCGAACGCTCCGCCCGAGCCGAGCGCCAGGATGCCGTCATCGGGCTCGATGACCTCGCCGCTACCGGCGACCAGAAGGCTGTGCTCCCGGTCCGCCACCGCGAGGACAGCCTCCAGTCTTCTCAAGTAGCGGTCGCTTCTCCACTCCTTGGCCAACTCGACCGCCGCGCGAGTGAGGTTGCCCGGATAGCGCTTCAGCTTGCCCTCGAACTTCTCAAACAGCGTGAGAGCGTCGGCGACGCCGCCCGCGAAGCCCGCCAGGATCTGGCCGTCCATCATCGTTCGGACCTTCTCGGCGCGAGCCTTGACGATCGTATCGTTCATCGTGATCTGCCCGTCGCTCCCGATCGCGACCCGCCCGTCCCGCCGAACGCACACCACGGTGGTTCCGTAGAAGCGGTCCTCGCTGTGTTTCCTCATGGGCGATCCGTCATCACGGCCCGGTCAGACGGCCCTGGGGTGCGCCTGCCGATAGACACGCCTCAGCTTCTCGGTCGAGGTGTGCGTGTAGATCCGTGTGGTGGAGAGGCTCGAGTGCCCGAGCAGCTCCTTCACGGCGACCAGGTCGGCCCCGTTGTCCAACAGGTGCGTGGCAAACGAGTGCCTGAGCGCGTGCACGGAGAGCTCCTCACCGGAAGCCACGGCTTCCAGGACGCGACTCACCACCCGCTGGATCTGCCGACGGGAGAGACGGCGACCCAGCCGCGAGAGGAAGAGCGCAGCCCCCACCTCCGTGCCCGCCGTGACAGCCGCCCTGGTCCCATATGCCCGACCGCGCGACTCGACGAGGGCGCGGCGCGCGGGCAGGTAGGCCGTGAGCGCCGCAGCAGCGGGTCGCCCGAACGGAACGATTCGCTCCTTCCTCCCTTTTCCCATCACCCTGAGCTGCCTCACCCGCATGGCCACACTCTGGAGATTCAACCCCTGGATCTCTGCGAGGCGAAGGCCGCTCGAGTAGAGCAGCTCGAGCAGCGCACGGTTTCGGAGGGGCGCAAACCCTCCGTCTAGCTCGGCGTGCGCCCGCAAGAGCACGAACAGATCGTCCGCCTGTACCTGGCTCAGGTAGCCGGGGAGCTTCCGGTCGCGGCGCGGTGCCCGCACCAGGCGGGCCGGGTTGGCCGCCACGCGGTCTGTCCGGTGAAGAAAGCGAAAAAACACGCGAGTCGCCGATAGCTTCCTCGACATCGTCGAGGGCTCGAGGCCGCGCGCTTGCAGGGAACCGAGGAAGGAGCGGATCGCGAGGCGATCGACCTCGTCCCAACTCCAGTCCGCATCGGCCAGGTACGCCTGCAGAAAGCCCGAGAACTCATCGAGGTCTCTGCGGTAGGCAGCTACCGTGTGAGGCGAGAGGCCTCTCTCGACACGTGCGTATCGCAGGAAGTCCTCAACCGCCGAGGCCGCACTAGCCATGGCAGGTCGCCGAAGAACCCTGGCGGGTCGCGTTACGAGCGCCGGACCCACCTGCGGTGGGTGCCCCGCAGATCCAAGGCGGCGAAACGAAGGCGATACCGTGCGTATCGGGGAGGAGCGGCAACGCCGGAGATGCCCCCACGCCGCCGTAACCCATAGGGCGCCTGGGGAGTGGCTGGCGCCGACCGCCACTCGCTTC
>JAPULH010000050.1 GCA_027295155.1 Gemmatimonadota bacterium | reverse complement strand
GGAGCTGGGGGGTGATTGGAGCTTCATGGGGTACGGGCTCTCCCACTACCTCGGCTTTTTCATCTTCTGGCTGATCAACATGTACTTCGTGTGGGCGGGCACGGAGTCGATCAAGTGGCTCGAGACGCTGACGGCGCCCGTGCTCCTGCTGATGGCCGCCGCTCTGTTCGTCTGGGCGCTCGCGCGGGTGGGCGGGCTGGGCACGATCCTCCAGGGGTCGGGCGCGCTGATCCGCACGCAGGAGGAGATGACTTCGTCCCGCTTTCTGCTGACCCTCTTCCTCCCGTGGCTAACCGCCATGGTCGGTTATTGGGCCACGCTCTCGCTGAACATCCCGGACTTCACTCGCTACGCGAAGAGCCAGAAGGATCAGGCGGTCGGCCAGGCGCTGGGTCTGCTCATCACCATGCCGCTTTTCGCCTTCGTCGGGATCGCAGTGACGAGCGCCACGGTGATCATCTACGGCGAGGCGATTTGGAATCCGATCGACCTGCTCGCCCGCGTCACGGCCGATGCCGGGAGCCCGCTCCTCGGTCTCGGCGCGATGTTCTTCCTGGTCGTGGCCACGCTGAGCACGAACATCGCCGCCAACGTCGTTGCTCCGGCCAACAGCTTTGCGAACCTTGCGCCCCGGCGGATAAGCTTCCGCACGGGAGGGCTGATCGCGGGGCTCATCGGGATCGTGATCGTTCCCTGGAAGCTGCTCGACATGTATCAGACGTGGCTCATCAGCTACTCGGGGCTTCTCGGGGCGGTGAGCGGCGTCATCGCGTGTGATTACCTGGTGATCCGGAGGGGTCAGCTCGACCTTCGGGGGCTGTACGCCGAGGGTGGCCCCTACTGGTACCGGGCCGGTGTGAACCACAGGGCGCTCGTGGCCATGATCGCCGGGATTGCCGTATCGTTGGTCGGTCTGCTGGATGCGCGCCTGGCGTTCCTCTTCCAGGGGTCGTGGTTCTCGGCTGCCCTGGTCGCCTTCTTCCTCTACCTGGCGTTGATGCGCTGGCAACCGGCTGACGGATGACCGACAGAGCGTACGCCCACTCCAGCCTGCCGATCGTGAATCGGGCCGCCGCGTTCGAGGGACGGACGGCGATCGTCGACCGCCGGGGCCTGCACCCGTACGGCAACCTGCTCGGTGCCTCGGCGCGCATCGCGCGCTCCCTGCTCGGCGAGCGGTCCGATCTCCTGGAGGCGCCCGTCGCGCTCATGGTTTCGCCGGGCTTCGACTACGTGGCGGCGCTGTGGGGGATCTGGAGGGCGGGAGGGATCGCCGTGCCGCTCTGCATCGACCACCCGGCTCCGGAGATCGATTACGTGCTGGCCGACAGCGGTGCCGGCACGGTCGTGTACGATCCGCTCTTCGAGGCGAGGCTCTCTCCGCTGGCGGATGCGCGCGGTGCCACGCTGCTCTCGACGACGAGCGTGATCCGCGGAGAGGGGGCGACACGCGAGCGTCTCCCGGATGTCCAGCCCTTCCGGCGCGCCATGATCCTCTACACGAGCGGCACGACGGGCGGCCCGAAGGGCGCGGTCACCACCCACAGCAACCTGAGGGCGCAGGTCACGGCGCTGGTCGAGGCGTGGGGCTGGACGCGGGACGAGCACATCCTGCACGCGCTCCCCCTGCATCACACCCACGGGATCGTGAACGCACTGTTGTGCTCGCTCTGCTCCGGAGCGACGTGCGAGATGCTGCCCCGCTTCGACGCCGACGCCGTGTGGGAGCGGTTCGTGGCCGGCGGGGTGACGCTCTTCATGGCCGTGCCGACCGCATACGTGAAGCTGATCGCCGCGTGGGAGAACGCCTTGGCACCCGAGCGGTCCGCGATGTCCGAGGCCGCCGGGCGGCTTCGCCTGATGGTCTCGGGCTCGGCGGCCCTGCCGGCCGCCGTCTTCGAGCGGTGGCGAGAGATCACCGGCCACGCCCTCCTCGAGCGCTACGGGATGACCGAGATCGGCATGGCCCTCTCCAATCCGCTCGAAGGCGAGCGCCGCCCCGGGACGGTCGGCCGGCCGCTGCCGGGTATTCGAGTTCGGCTGGTGGACGACGACGGGGACCCGATTCTCGAGGAGGGGGTGCCCGGCCGTATTCAGGTACGCGGGCCCGGCGTCTTCCTCGAGTACTGGAAACGACACGAGGCGACCCGGGAGGCGTTTCGGGATGCCTGGTTCGACACGGGCGACGAAGCCGTCGTGGAGGATGGGTACTACCGGATCCTCGGCCGCGTGTCGATCGACATCATCAAGAGCGGCGGATACAAGATCTCGGCGCTCGAGGTCGAGGAGGTGCTGCGCACGCACCCGGCGATCGCCGACTGTGCGGTCGTGGGCGTTCCGGATCCCGAGTGGGGCGAGCGGGTGTGCGTGGCCGTCCTCGAGGCCAGGGATGGCGGGCTCACCGAGGAGCGTGGGCCCACGGCGGAAGCGCTCACGGTGGAGGCGCTCACGCTGGAGGCGCTGCGGGCGTGGGCGAAGGAGCGGCTCGCCGCCTACAAGATCCCGCGCGAGCTACGGCTACTCGACGAGCTGCCCCGAAACGCGATGGGAAAGGTGATCAAGACCGAGGTCAGGACGTTGTTCGAGTAGCCGCGCTTACGCTCAGCGTGCCCTGAGCGTCCACGGCGCCCACGCGCGGAAAGGGCCTTCGGAATGAGCTCGAGGGACAGGTACGACGCGATCGTCATCGGCACGGGGCAGGGAGGGAAGCCGCTCGCCCAGGCGTTCGCCCGCGCCCGCCGACCAGCCGCGATCATCGAGCGCGAGCACGTCGGCGGAAGCTGCGTGAACGTGGGCTGCAC
>JAPULH010000005.1 GCA_027295155.1 Gemmatimonadota bacterium | reverse complement strand
CGCGGCGGGCCGGGAAGCGCCAGGCGGCGGGCCGTGGCCCATGGCGAATGACGAGGGGAGGGAACGCTTCCGGTTAACCTCCTCCGCCCCCTTTAAGTGTACACCTGCTCAGTTAGACGGATGAGCGAGAGAGGGTCTTCGGGCGTGGCTGGAGCACCGAGCGGAGCGAAAGCCGCTCGAGTGGGACCAGCGGCGGATCGGCTAGGGAGCGAGACGGGTCATGAGGCGGGGGAAGGCTATCGCTTCGCGCAGGTGACCCAGATCGCAGATCCACGCCACCGTGCGCTCGAGCCCGAGGCCGAATCCGCTGTGCGGGTACGTGCCATAGCGACGAAGATCCAGGTACCAGTAGTACGCGTCCTCCGGCAGCTTCTCCTCTCGGATCCGGCCGAGCAGGCGGTCGAGGTCGTCCTCGCGCTGGCTTCCCCCGATGATCTCACCGTAGCCCTCGGGCGCGATCAGATCGTTGCACTTCACCGTGCGGGGGTCCTCGGGGTTCTCCTTCATGTAGAAGGCTTTCGCCTCCTTGGGATAGTCGTAGATGAACAAGGGCTTCGACCGCCCTCCCGCCACGAGCGTTTCGTCATCGGCCCCCAAATCGGCGCCCCACTCGATGTCGCTTCCCTGCTCCTTCAGATAGGCAATCGCATCCGTGTAGCTCATTCTGTCGAACGGCGGCCGGACCGCCTCCAGCTTGCCGATGTCCCGTTCCAGTCGCTCGAGCTCGTCACGCTTGCGCTCCAGGACGCGGCCGACGATGTACGAGACGAACTCCTCCTGAAGCTCCATGTTGCCCTCGCTGTCCATCCAGGCCACCTCGGGCTCCACCATCCAGAACTCCGCGAGGTGCCGGCGCGTCTTCGACTTCTCCGCCCTGAAGGTCGGTCCGAAGCAGTACACCTTCCCGAGCGCGGCCGCCGCCGCCTCCAGATAGAGTTGACCCGTCTGGGCCAGATAGGCCGGCCCGAGATCGAAGTACTCGGTCTCGAAGAGGGTGCCGGCCGACTCGCCGATCGCACCGGTGAGGATCGGCGTGTCGACCAGCGTGAAGCCCCGCTCGTAGAAGAAATCCCGGATCGCCATGATGATCTCGTCCCGCACCCGCATGATCGCCACCTGGCGGTGACTCCTCAGCCACAGGTGCCGGTTCTGGAGCAGGAAATCGACTCCGTGCTCCTTCGGCTGGATCGGGTATTCGGGAGAAGCCCCGACGAGCTCGGCCCGACGACCGGAGAGCTCGTAGCCGCCCGGCGCTCGCCGGTCCTCCTGGACGACGCCTTCCACGACCGCGCTGGCCTCGTACGTCAGGGCCTCGGCGACCTCCCAGCTCCGATCATCCAGGTCATCTCGTGCGAAGACAACCTGTGCCTCTCCGGTCCCGTCCCTCAGGATCACGAAGAGGATCTTCCCGCTCGACCGGTGGTTTCGCACCCATCCCCGCAACCGAACGGTGTCGCCGACGTGATCGCCGAGCTCGGAAACCGTGACGAAATCTGGCATGGGCTCCTGTGGTTCGGGTCGCTCCACCTTGCGCGGGGGCCGGGCGGCGGTCAACCCCGGGCGGCGGTCAACGCCGCGAGTCAACGCCGCGGGTCAACCGACCTCGTAGAGCGCTTCGCTTCTACCGTAGCGCTCCACCAGGTCACGGGCGAACTGGCGGTGTTCCGGGCGCTCGAGCTTCGGATCCGAGGCGACCAACTTCCGGGCTTTCCGCCAGGCATGCTCGAGCAGATCGGAATCGCGCTCCAGCTCTGCGAAGCGAAACTCCGGGACGCCATGCTGACGTTCGCCGAACAGGTTCCCCTGACCCCGCAGCCGCAAGTCGGCGCGCGCGAGCTCGAAGCCGTCCGTGGTGCGCGCGAAAGCCTCCAGGCGCTCCGGCGGCTCCTTCCCCGAGTAGAAGGCGGCGCAGTAGCCCTGGTACGTCCCTCTGCCAACCCGGCCGCGCAGCTGATGAAGCTGCGCCAGCCCGAACCGCTCCGCATCCTCGATGTACATGACCGTCGCGTTCGGCACGTCGATCCCCACCTCGATCACGGTCGTGCTGACGAGCAGCTGGATCTCTCCCGCCAGGTACCTGCGCATCACGTCCTCCCTCTCCGCCCCGGAGAGACGACCGTGCAGGAGACCGACCTCGAAGCCGGCGAAGCGCTCGGAGAGTCGCTCGTGCATCTCCGTAGCCGCGCGCAGATCGAGGACCTCCGACTCGTCGATCAGCGGATACACGATGTAGCCCTGACGCCCCTCCCGGAGCTGACTCTCCAGGAACTGAAAGGCCGCCTCCCGGCTCTCGGGACCGCGAACGCCGGTGGTGACAGGCGTCCGGCCCGGGGGCATCTCATCCAACACCGAGAGATCGAGATCGCCGTAGAGCGTGAGCGCGAGCGATCGGGGGATCGGCGTGGCCGACATCACCAACGTATCGGTCCGCTCGCCGGCCTCCCGAAGCAGTCGTCGCTGCTCCACTCCGAACCGGTGCTGCTCGTCGATCACCACGACGCCCGGCGCCGCGAATCGGACGTCGGCCTGGATAAGTGCGTGCGTGCCCACGATCGCCCGGGCCTCGCCGCTCGCGAGCCGCTCGAGCGCTCGCTGCCGCTCGCGAACCGAGAGCGAGCCCGTGAGGATCTCCGGCTCCACACCGACCGCCTCCATCAAGCCGGTCAGCGTCCGGAAGTGCTGCTCGGCCAGCAGTTCGGTGGGCGCCATGAGCACGGCCTGACGGTCGTTCTCGATCGCCTTCAGCATCGCGGTGGCCGCGATGACCGTCTTCCCGCTCGCGACATCCCCCTGGAGCAGTCGGTACATGCGAACGTCACGCTCCATGTCCGCCTCGATCTCCCTCCAGGCGCGCTCCTGGGCACCCGTGAGCCGGAACGGGAGCCCACGCAGGAAAGGCTCCGAGAGCCTCCGCTCGCCCGAGTGGGAGATCCCGACGGCGTCGGTTTTCTGCCGATGTCGCGCCCGGGCGTGGAGGAGCTGCAGATAGAAGAGCTCCTCGTAGGCCAGGCGCCGCCGGGCCGGCTCTACGTCCTCCAGCGCAGCGGGATCGTGCAGGGTCTCCAGCGCCTTCCGCAGCGGCGGAATGCTGAGCTCCGACCGCCAGCCCGGATCGAAGGGCTCCCTGGACTCGACCTCCCGCAGCAGCGTAGGGAGATTCACGCGGATGATCGCCCGAATCTGCCGGTGGGAGAGCCCCTCTGTGGCGGGATAGATCGGGAAGACGCGCCCGGCCGCGGGCTCGCTATCGGCAGGCTCCCCCGCCTCATCCCCCTCCTCGAGAAGGGTGTGCTCACGGGGCTGCATCTGTCGTCCGTGGTAGAAGCGCACCGGCCCCGTCACGAGAAGGAGCTGACCCTTGCGCACGGTGCGCTCCAGCCACGGTCGGCCGGGCCAGGCACACTCGATCTGTCCCGTGGCGTCTCGCAGCACCGCGTGGAACACACGCAATCCCCTGCGGGCACGGATCACGCCCGTCGAGACCACCCGGCCGATGATCGTGGCCTCGTCGCCCGGCTCGAGGGACGAGATGCGGGCCACGGTCGTGGCATCTTCATACCTGCGCGGAACGTGGTACAGAAGGTCGAGGGCCGTTAGGACGCCCAGACGCGCGAACCGCTCGGCCCGCCGCGGCCCGACGGTCTTCAGGAACTGGACCGGACGGTAGATCGAAGGCACCCTTCAGCCCAGGAGCTTCGCCAGATAGCCCTCGGCTCCGAACAACTCCAGATCCTCCGGGCGCTCGCCGGTCCCCAGATACCGGACCGGTAGGGAGAGCTCCCTCGCGACCGAGACGATCGTTCCGGCCCGCGCCGAGCTGTCGAACTTCGCGACGATCAAGCCGGTCAGGGCCACGGCCGCGCCGAAGGCGGCCGCCTGGCTCAGCACGTTCTGGCCGGACGTCGCG
>JAPULH010000049.1 GCA_027295155.1 Gemmatimonadota bacterium | reverse complement strand
TGAGCCGGACGAGCAACAACGAGGAGTTCCTCGACTCCATGACGGCGGGCGAGTAGGAACGCAGCGCCGTGTCCGACGGGGCCGGTCCGGATCGAGCTGCCGAGCGCTACGAAGCCGCCCTGGCGCGACACGGAATCCGCGACGTCCAGCCCGTCTATCGGGCGATCCTCCGGCGCCTGAAGGCGACCGATATCCGTCTCTACGAGGAGGCCGTGGAACGCTACGATACCGAGGTCCGAGCGCTAGTCGAGGAAGGCTCGGAGAACCCTCTTCTCATCTGGATCCGCTATGGGATCTGGCTGGCGAACCATGTCTCGCCAGGGCGCCTGGTCGTGGTCGATGCTTCCGGACGTGCGGGCCGCTCAGGGGACGCTCCGCCGCTCGGCCCCCTTCTTCTCCACCTGCCCGATGGCAAGGGCGAGCGCGCGGTGACGATCGCGGGGCCGGTCGAGCCGAGCTCCGCTCAGGAAGCCGCGCAGGAGCTGCTCTGCAGGTAGCTCTCTTCATCGCCCGGTTCTGACCCGGTTGTTGGATCGGTCCGCCTCCAGCAGAAGGGCGGCCGGATCCAGCTCGACGATCCGGGGGCGCTGCCTGGTGACCACTTCGACGAGCTGACGGGGCTCGCGCGACTCGGCCATCACCACGACATCGCCCACGCGGACGGCGATCGGCATCCAGATTCCCCCCAGCCGGTGGATCTCCACGAACGTCCGCCACGTGCCGTCCGCCCGTACTTCCATCTCGACATCCCCGATAGCGTAGTCCAGGGTTTCGGTGCCGTGCAGCCAGGCGTCGAAGAACCAGCCCAGCGAGCGGCCGCTCACCTCGTCGGCGAGCCCTCGAAGGTCGTCTTCGGTGACGTGACGCAGCCGGTAGCGGGCGTAGTACTCGCGGAGAAGCAGCCGAAAGGTATCCTCGCCCAGCAGCTCCCGGAGCATCCGGAAGATCAGGGACGCCTTCGTGTACGCCATCGCCCCGTACATCGGGAAGCTGGAGAACTCCTCGGCGGGCGTGCCGACCGGCTCGGTGATGCCGCTGCGCTCCAGCATCGCCGCACGCTCGAGCTTCCGCGTCCACACACCCGGACCGACCTGCCGCTCCTGGAACCATGTCGTGAGGAACTCGGCGAACCCTTCGTCGAGCCAGGCCTCCCGCCACTCGTTGTTCGCGAGGATACCGTGGACGTACTGGTGAGAGACCTCATGGAAGATCAGCCCTTCGCTCGCCGATCCGTTCATCACCAGCATCGGGAACTCGGTTCCGCCGCCCTCCAGCCGGTGAAGGTTCGTGAGCTGCGGATAGGGGTAGGAGCCGAATACCTCCTCAAGCCAGCGCAGCGCGCCGATCGTCCGCTCCAGCGCGATCCCGCCGCCCCACGTGGCCTCGTCTCCCGGCCGGTAGAGGACGTGAATCGAGATCTCCACCGGATCGGCGTCGCTTGTCCGGGCTTCGAGGAGGCCGCCCTCGTAGAGGAAGGCGGGATCGACGCTCCACGCGAAGTGGTGCACCTGCTCCGCGTAGAAGCGCACCCGCTTTCGGCCCGGCGCTGCTTCATCGGACCGGAAGAGCCGCGGCGGCGAGCGCGGCGGAGCCACCACGCCGTACCACGCCCTCTGGTACATCGGTTCGGGGGCCGAGCTCGAGGAGGCTGAACGCCAGCCCGGATCACCCGAGAGGGGGACGCCGGTCGCGCCAACCACCTGGTCGGCAGCGAGGTCCAGGGTCACATCGTACCGCGCGAACTCGCCGTAGAACTCGCCCTGCGGATACAGGGGATGCGCCTGCCAGCCGCCGCGGTCGTAGACCGCGATCCTCGGATACCACTGCGCGAAATCGTAGTGGCGGCCGGACCGACACTGGCGGCGGCAGAGCGTCGAGGGGCGAGCCTCCCACTCCAGCTCCAGGACGACAGAGTCCCCGGGGGCGAGCGGCACGGGCAACGCGAGCCGGACCACGGTGGAATCCGGCGCGTACGGGTATTCGGCGGCGAGCTCCGTCCCGCCAACGCGGGCCCGGGTGAGCCGCTGGAACGCCTGGTCTTCGGGCGGGAGCGACTGAAAGTCGAACGCTGGCCGCTGCTCCGTTCTGGCCCAGAGGCTGTTCGGCCGGAAGGCGTTCAGGTAGAGGTGGAAGTACAGGACATCGAGCGTGTCCGGGGAGCGGTTGCGGTACGCGAAGATCGCGGCTGCCCGGAGCAGCTCGGCCCCCTCGTCCAGCTCGGCCTCGATCGTGTACACCGCATCCTGCTGCCAGTAGCCGCCCGCCTCGTCCTGGCGGACGGGCCCAACGGCCTGCAGCGGAAAGAACAGGAGGGTAGCGGCCAGCCACATCGTCGGCCTGCTATCCTCGCTCCCGCTCCCTCCGGATTCTTTCGATCTCCACCCGATCGCCCTTCTCGTAGGCACGGTTGGCGCGCGCCATGAGATCCGTGAGGTGCGCCCGATCATCCTCATCCGATGCCCTGTCGGGATGAAGGCTCTGTGCCGCTTGGCGAAACGTCTTCTTCAGCACCTTCGTCTCGCGCCTCCGCTCCTCCGAGACGACGTCTCCCAGCGGACGACCGGACAGATACTCCTCGGCCCAGCTGGCCGGCACCGCGAGCACCGGGCACGGCCCACGGCGAATCACTCGCTCCGTGTGGCTCCCTCTCAGCGCGTCGATGAGGACATCGCGCCCGTCCGTCGTCATCACGATCAGGTTGGCGGACGATCTATCGGCTTCGGCCACGATCTCGTCCGGGGCTTCTCCCTGGCGAACCTCGCCCGTCCACTCGACGGCCGAATCCTCCGGGATGTGGACCTCCGGCACGTTCGCGGCGTCTCCGACGTGCAGGAGGGTCACTCCAACGTCCCCGCCGGCCACCCTGGCCATCCTGGCCGCGAACTGCACCGCCGGCTGGGGGCTGGGCGTGTGGGCGATCGGCACCAGGATCCGACTCAGCGTGAGCCGCCCACTGCCGGCGGAGACGAACCCACGGCCACCGTCCGGCACGAACAACGTCATCGTCTCGGAGCGCTGGGCGATGTTCTCGGCTGCCGACCCTTTGAGCCAGCGCCGCAGTCCCTGCCGCCCGCCGGTGGCAAGGACGATCAGATCGATCGCGTGGTCCTCCAGGTATCCGAGGCACGCGGCGAGAGGGTTCTTCTCCTTGGAGATGACCTTCTTCACCCTCACCGCCAGCTGATCGAACACTGCCGAGCGCGGGCTCCCCGCCTCCAACATCCCCCAGCGCTCGAGGGTTGTGCGGACGGAGGGGAAGCTGTCCCAGCTCTTCGATCGATTGCCCCCGGCGTGGAGGATCGTCAGGCTGGTCTTCCGGATCAGCGCGATCGCCAGGGCGTGCGCGAAGGCCTGCTGGCTCGCCTTCGAGAAGTCGGTGGGATGCAGGACCGAGTTGACAAGTGGGAGGTCATAACGGTCGGCCACGACGTACTCCTTATTGGATTCTCCACGATGCCCGTGCCGCCGCTCATTACGCCGGCGAGGCGCTCGAGGCAAGTGCGGGGCCGGCGGGTCGCCGGGCGCAGACCCTCTCGATTTGCGTCGAGCGGGCTCTTCCGCTATACCGAAAGTCAACCGAAACCGAGGTGAGAAAGATCGTGGTCAAGCCTTCCTTTCAGCACGAGCGGATCCTTCCCCGCTTGATCGAGGAGGAGATGAAAGACTCGTTCATCGACTATTCGATGAGCGTGATCGTCCAGCGCGCCCTTCCCGATGCCCGCGACGGGCTCAAGCCCGTGCACCGCCGCATCCTGTACGCCATGCACGAGATGGGGCTCCGTCCGGATCGTCCGTACAAGAAGAGTGCGACGGTCGTCGGGGATGTTCTGGGCAAGTACCACCCACACGGTGACAGCGCGGTCTACGACACGCTCGTGCGCATGGTGCAGGAGTTCTCGCTCCGCTACCCGCTTCTCGACGGACAGGGTAACTTCGGGTCGATCGATGGCGACAGGCCGGCTGCCTACCGTTACACCGAGGTGAGGCTGGCCCCGATCGCGCTCGAGCTCCTCGCCGAGATCGAGCTCGACACGGCGGACTGGCGGCCCAACTTCGACGGCCGCCTCCAGGAGCCCGAGACCCTGCCCGCCCGTCTCCCCCACCTGCTGCTGAACGGTGCCGACGGCATCGCCGTCGGGATGGCCACCAAGATCCCCCCACACAACCTGCGGGAGCTTCTGAGCGCCGCCGACCATCTGATCGACCACCCGGAGTGCGAGGTGGCGGATCTCATGAGCCACGTAACCGGCCCCGACTTCCCAACGGGCGGCTACATATGGGGCCGGGATGGGATCCGGCAGGCGTACGAGACGGGCCGCGGGCTCGTGGAGATGCGCGCCCGCATCCACGTCGAGGAAGGCGCGTACGGCAAGCGCCTGCTGGTGATCACCGAGATCCCCTACCAGGTCAACAAGACCCGCGTGATCGAGCAGATCACCAAGATGGTCCGGCAGGGCCGTTCCGACGCGATCAGCGACCTTCGCGACGAGTCGGACCGGGATGGCATTCGTCTGGTGATCGAGCTCAAGCGGGACGCCGACCCCCGGAACGTTGTCGAGACGCTCTTCAAGAGGACACAGCTCCGGACCACCTTCGGCGTCATCATGCTGGCGCTTCACGAGGGCCGCCCACGGGAGATGACCCTGAAAGAGGCCCTTCAGTACTTCATCGACTTCCGCCTGCAGGTGATCCGGCGGCGGGCCACCTACGAGCTCGGGCAATCGGAAGAGCGGGCCCACATCGTTCGCGGGCTCCTCACGGCGCTCGACGCGATCGACCGGGTGATCGAGATCATCCGCGGTTCCCGCGAGCCGAAGTCCGCGGCGAGCAGGCTCCGGAGGGAGCTCAAGCTGACCGAACCCCAGGCGGAGGCGATCCTGGCCATGCGCCTCTCTCGGCTGACCGCTCTGGAGCACCGGAAGCTCGATGGAGAGCTGGACCAACTCGAGGCACGGATCGCCGAGCTGCGTCAGCTGGCCGAGCACGAGGAGCATCGCAAGCAGAGCCTGCGCTCCGAGCTCTCCCGGCTGACTTCGCTCTTTGGCGACGGCCGACGAACCGAGATCCTGGAGGGTGACAGCTTTCCCCTCCCTTCGGGCGGAGCGGACGGCGCCGTGCTCGTGCTCCTCAGCCGGCGCGACTACGTAAAGGCGCTTCCGATCCGAGCCGGCGCCGGGCTCTCGGGAGCCGAGGCGATCGAGAGCCGTGCCGGCGACTACGTCCGCCGTGCCTTCTTGTGCCGGGGCAGCGACCGGTTGCTGATCGTGAGCGCCGCGGGCAGCGCCTACACGCCCCACGTCTCCGACCTGCCGCTGGAGACCCGGAGCTCGCGCGGCCGTGCGCTCTCCGAATTCGTCGCCCTCGCCGCGGACGATCGAGTGGTGTCCGCAACTCCGGTCGGCGAGTGGAAGGACCGTTTTCTCGTGACGGTGACCCGGAAGGGTCAGGTGAAGAGAACCGAGCTCGCCGAGTACGCAAACGCCCGGGCCGTAGGCATCATCGGCGCGGGACTCAGCGGAGACGACGAAGTGGTGGCGGCCCTCGTTACCGACGGCTCGGCGGAGCTCGTCCTCGCCACCCGTGCCGGGAGGGCCATCCGCTTCGCGGAGCAGGAGATCCGGCCGATGGGACGCAGCGCTCGTGGGGTTCGCGGCATCGACATGCCAGCGGGCGACGAGGTGGTGGCGGCCGAGGCGCCCCATCGAGACGCCAGCTTCTGCTTGGCAACGACGCTCGGCTACGGCAAGCGGCTTCCCCTCACGGAGCTTCGCCTGCAATCGAGGGCCGGCAAGGGCGTGGGCATCCTTCCAGACCGCGATAAGGCCGGAGACCTGGTGGGCTTCGTCGAGCTGCGAGGCGACGACCGGCTGATGTGGGAGCTGGACTCCGGGGAGCTCGTGGCCAGCGATGGGAACCGGCTCCAGCCGCGTTCGAGGCGGGCCGCGACGGTCCGGGTCCTCAAGGGATTGAAGGGGGAAGCGGTGGTCCGTGCCCTCCACGTCGCTGCAGTTGGGCAGAACGCCGGCGCGGACGCCTCCGTCGCAGAGGACGCCTCCGTCGCGGAGGAGGTGCAGGCCGAACTCAAGCTGGCTCCGGATGGCTGACGCGCCGCGCAGCTCAGGAACGCCCCGCAAGTCGGCCGCGCCTGACGGGCTTGGCGGCAGCCGCGTCTGGCGATTGGACCACACCCCGGCGTAGGATACCGGCCTCGCCTTCGCCGACGGGAAGCGCCGGTGGAAGCGGTCGCCGGAGCGCCCACAGACGCCGCTGAAGCGGAGGTTCCCATGCGAACAGCCCTGAGCACCGCCATCGTCGCACTCGCCGCCGCATCGATCGCCTGCGGCCCACAGGGTCGTCGAGAAGCGGTCGAGCGTGATTCGGCCGTCCTCGTCGCCGAACGGCTCATGGATGCGCTCGGAGGCGAGAAGGCGTGGGAAGAGACCCGGTTCGTCAGCTTCCGGTGGATCGTGGAGCGAGAGGGCGAGGTCGTGGCGGACCGGAAGCACGCGTGGGACCGATACACGGACGAGTACCGGCTCGAGTTCGCGCGCGGCGAGGATACGACGCTCGCATACTTCAACGTGCTCAGCATCAAGCACGACAGCATCCCGGTCTCGGGCGACGTCTGGGTAGACGGGAACAGGCTCGAAGGCGCGGCTCGCGACTCGGCCCTCCAGCGGGCGTACGGGATCTTCATCAACGACACCTACTGGCTGCTGATGCCCTTCAAGTGGAGGGATCCGGGCGTCCACCTCGCGTACGAAGGCCTTCAAGAGCTATCGGACGGGCGGACCTATCCCACGGTGCACCTCACGTACGACGAGGGTCTCGGCGTCACCGAGGACCAGTTCTGGGGATTCGTCGATCCGGAGACGGGGCTTCTGGCCGCCTGGCAGTATCACCTCCAGGATCGCGACGCCAAGGGTTCGATCGTCTGGTGGCGTGACTGGGAGCAGGTGGGGCCGGTCCGCATGGCCATGGATCGCCGGTGGGAGGATGGGGACGCCCGGATTTACTTCGCGGACGTGGTGGCGAGCCGCGAGGTCCCCGAGGAGATCTTCGAGCGTCCCGGCCAGTCCCGTCCCGGCCAGTGAGGAGCCGCTCCTCTTCGGCGGCTCCAGCCTGATTTCCGTCGCTTGAGGCGTACGGCCGACCACATACGCGCGCCCGACGATGAGGGGCGTCTCTATCGCCGCGGTATCTACCGCCCGCTCTCCGAAGAGGGGCTGGACGACGCCCCGCCCACGGCAGGCTTCCCGGTGCGCGGCCACGGTCCTCCGTACAAGAGATACGGAGAGGTCCCGCGGGTGCCGCGGCTCCGGCACCTCGTGGGCCCATCGGTCGTAGCCCTGGGGATGGGACTCGGCGCCGGCGAGTTCCTCTTGTGGCCCAACCTGGTGACGGTGAACGGCTACTCGATCTTGTGGCTCTTCTGGGTCGGGGTGCTGACGCAGTTCGTCGTGATCAGCGAGATCGAACGCTGGACGATCGCCACGGGCGAGTCGGTGTTCGGCGGCATGGCCCGGCTCGACCGCTGGGCGTTCTGGCCATGGTTCTTCCTGATCGCCACGCTCGCGAGCTTCTTCTGGCCCGGATGGGCCTCCCAGTCCGCGGTCTTCACAGGCCAGATCGTGTCCGCCGTCACCCACGTCACGGTTCCGTGGCAGCCGATCGCGCTGCTCATGCTGGCGTTCATCTGGTTCGGCCTCGCCGTGTCGAAGATCGTGTACAACGCCCTGGAGCGCTTCGAGATCGCCCTCGTTCTGGGCTTCTTCCCCCTCCTGGCCGTCGCCCTCATCGTGGTGGGCTTCCTGCCGGAAGACATGCTCGCGCTGCTGCAGGGCGCCGCATCCGTCGGAAGCGCGCCGAAGTCCCTGCTCACCGGAGCGCAGTTCCCCACGCTCCTCATTGCCGTGGCCTACGCCGGATCCGGCGGCACGCTGCTTCTGGCCCAATCGCTGTGGCTGCGGGACAAGGGCTTCGGGATGGCCGCCTACCAGGGCCGCATTGCAGGCATTCGAGGAGAGAACGAGGAGATCTCGGCAACCGGCTTCGCCTTCGATTCGCTCGGCGATCCGACGCCGCTGGCCCGCTTCCTGGCGTGGGTGCGCACCGCCGAGCGCGAGCTCCTGGTGACCTTCGTCGTTCTGATCCTCGTGAGCGTGGTGATCACGAGCATGCTCGTGACCTCGACCCTGGGCACCGGCAACTCTGAGCTGGCGGGAGACCTGACGCGGATGGTGGCCCTGCAGGGAGAGGCGCTGGAGCGCTCGGGCGGCCTCTGGCTCCGAGTCGTCTTTCTCCTCGGCGGCGCCCTCGTTCTCTTCTCGACTCAGCTGGGCATCGTGGACACCGTCACGCGAATCACCGGAACGATCTTCTACGAGCGTTACGGGCAACACACCAGCTTCTGGACGCTCAAGCGGGCATTCCTCTTCTTTCTGACGGTCTTCGTCCTGGCCTCCATGGCGATCATCCTGGCCTCCTGGCGGGGTGGTCACGCCATGGACCGGCTCCAGCCCGACTTCCTCGTGCTGATCGCCGGGCCGTTCACGATCGCGAGCATGTATGCGTTCGCGCTCGTCGTGGGCTACATGAACGCTCGCCGACTCCCCGGCCCTCTGGCGACACCACTCTGGAAGCGCCTCGGGATGATCTGGGCAGGGGTGCTCTGGGGGTGGTTTACGGCCGAACAGCTGAGCCGCGCGGTGCTTTCGAGGATCGGCGCGCCCACACCACTCATCGAGTCGGTGGCTCTGCACCCCGTTAGAGTCGCGCTGTACGGGCTCTGGATCGTGTCGCTCCTCTGGTTCGGCTGGCGGATTCTCGGGCCGCGTCAGGGGGATCCAGGAGCCCGGGTCGGGGTGTATACAGAGAGTTGAAGTTGTCCATCATGCGGCCGATCCCTATTGTTTTGCGGCCTTCGACAGGGTGTCGGAGCGGCGGCAGGGTGTCGGAAGAGCTATCGAGAGAGCGCAAGAGGCACTTTGGAACGTTGCACCCCCTCATGACCCAGCCTTCCACGATCCGGATCGCCCTGGTGGGCGTCCTGCTGGCGGCCGCCCCTGCAGCTGGAGTCGCGCAGGAGGTCCAGCGTGTGGCGGCACCGTCCACCGTCCAGCGGTCCGCGGCCGAGGGACGACGTCTGGCCGAGCAGAACTTCGCTCTGCGGCAGGCTTTGCGCGCGCTCGAGCGGATCGGCCCGGAACCGAGCCGAGTTACCCTCTACATCACGCAGAAGCGGGACGATGAGCGATGGCGGGTCTACTTCGGCTCGCTGGACTTCGCTCGCCGGCAGTTCAGGGTGGCGTACGTGGCCGCGCAGGCCGCCCCCGGAAGCGAGGAGTTCGTCGTCACAAGCTACCCGGAGGATGTCCCGGCGAACGAGTTCGTGTCCCAGGCCGCCATGGCCCTTATGACCGCCCTGAACGCGTTCGAGCCTCCGCGCCTCACGTTCTTTCCGCACGTCTTCCACGAGAGTGATGGGAGGTGGGTGACCTACTTCCTGCCGGAGATGGTGCCGCCCGGCCGCATGCCCCAGCAGGTCGATTCCCGCATCGTGGTGTCTCCGGACACACGTAGGGTGCTCGAATCGACCCGATTTTACGCAGAGATCAGCTTCAGCGTGGAGTTCGACGGCCCGGCGGCTGCCCGCATGAGGACGCGTAGGGAGCTTGCCTCACTCGAGCGCTTCCTGACCTACTACGTGCCGCGAGCGGCGGCGCATCCGTCCGTTGCCCCCCTGGCGCTCCTGTTGGCCTATTACTCCTGCTCCATCACCCCACCGCAGCTCGCACCCGGCTGCTGGCGCTGACGGCTCCTACTCGAAGTCGCCGGGCACCGCCTGAGCCATCCGTTCCTCGAACTCCTCGGGCTTCCTGAACCGGCTCATGTCGAGATCGAACTCCGGGCGCTCCGCCGGCTGAAGCTTCTCCAGCAGCTCGCTCGCCTCGCGCTTCGATAGGCCGAGCCCCGCCATGTCCTCGGGTCCGAGGACCTTGGCATCCTCTCGGGGCGCGATCCTGCCGTCCCGCACCTCCAGCAGGCGACGAAGCGCCTCGAGCTCGCCATAGCTCAGCCGGGCACCGCACACCTGGTAGTCGACCCACGCCTCGTAGCTCAGGGGGGCGACGCGCTTGAGCATGCCGGCCATCACGATCGCGAACTGCCGGATCTCCCACTGAGCGTGGGGGTCGACGCGCAGGGTGAGGAAGTGGATCAGGTTGTGGAGGTCGATCTTCCAATACCACTGCGTGTACGTCGAGAGCGGCAGGTCGATCCGGGCCAGCTCCCGGGCCACATCCTCGCCCAGCAGCCACTCGTACGCGCCTGCCGCCGCCGCGCGTGCCTCCTGCCAACCCTCGATCGCCTTGCGGTACGTCTCACGCGCCACGGACTCGGCCTCACGTCCCTGGCGGTTGCTGTGGCTCTGGGCCGCCACCTGCTCGGGCTCAGGCCGGTAGAACAGAAGCGGCATCAGACTATAGCGGCCGCTGTACTCGTTTACCGAGTTGTGCGTCACGATCCCGTCGGCGATGAAGTTGTGGTGCGGCCCCTCCACCTCGAGATCATACGTCTCCCTCAACCCGACATCCTCGAACCTTTCGATGCGCACGAGCTTCGGCTCCCGGCCGTTCACCTGGACGTAGTGGTCGCCGCGGTCCCAAGCGGCTCTCCCCCCTCCGCCCTCGAGACCCACTGCATCGCGCAGCGTGCTCCAGCCGTCCGCGAACAAGAACCGATGGTCAGCGGTGGCGGCAATCTGCTTGCCGTCTGCCAAGACCATCCGAAACACGGGCTTCGGACCGTTTCGGTATACGTCGACAAGTCTCGTACGCTGAATACGGAGCGTGTCTTCGTTCACCTGGCGAAGTCTCATTCGGCGCAGACCGTCGCGGCGAGAGTGCCAGATATCTTCAATCTTGAGCTTGTAGGCCTGGTTGTCGCGCCGGTGAACGCCGCCGGGAGGATCGAAGTACACTTCCGTCCCTTCGGCCAGACATGCCGTGCGGTGCCGGATCCACTGGCGGGCCACGAAGATCGGCATCGCGCAGTGGAACTTGAACTCCACCATCTCGCTCGGCGTCGTGTGGAGGTGGCGACGGAGATAGCGGACGAGGCCGCGGGTCTGGCTCTGCGACCGCGTCCCGTACCCATAGCTCACGCGCGCCGCCCGCTCAATGCTCTCGTCCGAACCCATGTAGTCGATCAGCGACACGAAGCCGTGGTCGAGCACCGGGTAGTAGAGGCCGAGGATCTCCTCGGCGGCGGGAACTGTCGGTCGCTTCGTCTCCATCGTTCCTAGAAGGTCGCTGAAGAACCCTGGCGGGCCGGCGGACCGCGCCTACACGTCCAGGTTCTTCACGTAACGGGCGTTCTTCTCGATGAACTGGCGCCGGGGCTCGACGTCACCGCCCATCAGCCGCTCGAACAGCAGGGATGCCTCCGTGGCCTCATCGATCATCACGCGAAGCAGCGTCCGCTTCTCCGGATTCATCGTCGTTTCCCAGAGCTGGTCGGGGTTCATCTCTCCAAGTCCCTTGTACCTCTGTACGGCGAGCCCGCCCTTGGCGCCGTCGAGCCTGGCGACGAGCTCGTCCCGCTCGTCGTCGGAGTAGCAGTAGTACTCCTGCTTTCCCTTCTGGATTCGGTACAGCGGGGGCTGCGCGATGTACACGTAGCCGGCCTCGATGAGCTCCTTCATCTGCCGGAAGAAGAACGTCAGGAGCAGGGTCCGGATATGGGCGCCGTCGACATCAGCGTCGGTGTTGTGGCAGCAGATCCCGCCGAGACCCGCCACGAAGTTCTCGTCGCCCTCGACCGAGAAATCGTAGACGTACCCGTTCGACGCTTGAACCTCGCGGATGGAGCGAATCGGAATCCCCATGAGGTCTCCATCGATGGATCTGAAGGTTGGGCCAACCTCGCGCCGTTCAGACTCGAGCTTCTCTTCGATCGCGCGTGATCCTGGAAGGCCCTCCCACACCTGCCGGACGCGGCGCAGATCCCCTCGCGACCCGACCACGAGCCGCCAGGAGGTCTGCCGGGTGACGGGTGCCGCGCCGGGAACCTCGCGCACGGCGTCATCCGGCTCCCGTTCCGAGATCGAGGCGGTCACTCCGAACGAGGCGCACAGGTATCCGAGCCCACTGGCCAGATCCCGCGAGGAGGTCGCAAACGCCATGCGCCCGCGCGAAAGCGTCCCGCCACCCATCAGGTAGCCGCGCAGGAACGTGGCACGCAGCTCCAGCGAGACGTTGAACACGAGGTCCGGAATCCGCTTCGTCGTGGCCGTCGCCCCGCGGAAACCGAAGGCCTCGAGCCACGCCAGCGCCGCAACCCGGTTGGCGATCCGGAGCTCGGTCACCCGGTTGGCGGAGCGGTACAGGGTCGGCTCGACGCCGAAGACCGTCCGTACCGCTCGCCGGATCTCCGGCAGGAGAGTCTCACCCCTCGTTCCGATCGCCCAGCGGATGCCGCTCCGCGCCGAGCATGACCCTTCAGCAGCGTAGAAGCCGAGCAGGAGCATGAGCTCCGGCGTGACATCCAGGAACCTGGGTGTCTCCTGGTTCGCGTAGCGGGTCGGTGCGAGCGACAGGTCCTCGCGATCTCCAAGCCAATCGAGATCCTCTGGCCCGAAATCCGCCAGGCGAGCACACGGCGCCGTCGCCACCTCGTTGGCGTGCTCCCGCCTCACTCGCGAGCCACACCAGTCTTCGACGGCCGAACCGTGCACCCAGACCTGACCGGCGAGATCGGCCGACCGGTGCAGCAATCGAAGCACGTCGATCCGCGCCGGAGCGTCCTGGGGGAAGTGGATCGACCGGGGTGCCACCAGCAGGTCGCCAACCTCCAGCTCGTCTCCGCGCTTCAGCCGGACCCGGTCGCCCTCGAGCGCGAACACGCTGTGGCTGGCGGTGACGCGGACAGACCGCCCGCAAGCCGTCCTCACCTCGTACAGCGGTTCCTCGAGCTCGTGCCGGATCACGCTCTTGATGGGCCGAAAGCGCGTGCGGTGATCCTCCAGCCCGAAGCACAGCACGTCACCCACCGGTGCATTGGACAACACCCTGGACGGGGCGTCGTCCAGGCCGAACGCCGACAACGCCGCATCGATGAAGGCTCCGATCTCGGTCATCCGGACGCCGTGGTCGTCTCGCACGAACACGTGCTCCCCGCCGTCGACGCTCATGATGATCGTCTTATGGTACCGCGCGTGGCCGACATCGAAGTCCTCTCCGATGCCGGTGCCGATCGCGGTGATGATCGCCCGGATCTCCTCGTTCGAGAGGATCTTGTCGATCCGCGCCCTCTCCACGTTCAGGATCTTCCCGCGCAGCGGCAGGATCGCCTGAAACCTGCGATCCCGTCCCTGCTTGGCGCTCCCGCCGGCCGAATCGCCCTCGACGAGATACAGCTCCGACATCGAGGCATCCCGGATCGAGCAGTCGGCCAGCTTGCCCGGGAGAATCCCGGTCTCGAGGGCGGACCGCTTGCGGGTGAGGTCTCGCGCCTTACGCGCCGCGTCCCGCGCCCGCGACGCCTGAACAGCCTTGTCGATGACCGTCCGGCCCGCCGCGGGATGCTCTTCCAACCACGCGAAGAGCTTCTCGTTCACGAGGCTCTCGACGATTCCGCGAACCTCGCTGTTGCCGAGCTTCGTCTTCGTCTGCCCCTCGAACTGCGGCTCGAGCACCTTCACCGATAGGACGGCCGTCAGTCCCTCCCGTACGTCGTCGCCCGACAGGCCGGGATCGCCCTTCTTCAGGAGCCCATTCTTGTCTCCATACACGTTGATCGTCCGGGTGAGGGCGGCCCTCAAGCCGGTAAGGTGGGTTCCTCCTTCGTGCGTGTTGATGTTGTTCACGAAGGTGAAGATGCCCTCGTTGTACCCGTCGTTGTACTGCATCGCCAGCTCGACCTCGACGTCGTCCTGAGTGCCGTTGAAGTAGACGATTTCGGCGTGGAGCGGCGTCTTGCTTCCACGGAGGTACTCGACGAACTCGGAGATGCCGCCCTCGAAACGAAAGAGAACCTCCTGGGGTCCTTCTCCGTTCTCCCCTCGCTCATCGCGCAGGACGATGAGGACGCCGCGGTTCAGGTACGCGAGCTCCCGGAGCCGACTCGCGAGAGTGTCGAAGTTGTAGTCTCGCTCGGTGAAGATCTCGGGGTCCGGATGGAACGTGACGGTCGTACCGGTCTCCTCCGTCCTCTTTCCCTTCTCGAGCCCGCTGATGGTCAGGCCGCGACCGAAACGCTGCCGCCACACGTGTCCATCGCGGGCCACCTCGACCGTGAGCCAATCCGAGAGCGCGTTCACCACCGACACCCCGACTCCGTGCAAACCTCCGCTCACCTTGTAGCTGGTCTTGTCGAACTTCCCGCCCGCGTGGAGCCTCGTCAGCGCGAGCTCGAGGCCGGTGACCTTCTCCGTAGGATGCAGGTCCACCGGGATCCCGCGTCCATCGTCCCGCACGCTCACCGAGTTGTCCTCGGCGAGCGTCACCTCGATCTTGCTGCAGAAGCCGGCCATCGCCTCGTCGATCGAGTTGTCCACCACCTCGTAAACGAGGTGATGCAGGCCGCGCGCGGCCGTGGTTCCGATGTACATCCCGGGCCGCTTTCGGACGGCCTCGAGACCCTTGAGCACCTGGATCTGCTTGGAGGTGTACTCGTCGCCCTTCGACCCAGCAGCTGTCTTGGCCATTTATCCCCGTTCCGGTATCGTCGTGGGCCCGCCGCCCCTCCGCGACACGCCTTCAACCCGTCCACCCGCCTGCACGAAGATGATCTTCTCGATGCGGGCGCGGTGCCTGCCCGCGTTGATGCGTCGGAGGAGGTCGTGACGCATCATGTTGAGCTCGCTGAGCCACGCGGCGCTTACGACCTCCACGAACAGCGTGCGGCCGCTCACACGCGCGTCAACCGTGACCCGGGCGATGTGCGGTCCGACGAGTCGCTCCCAGTCGCTCGCCACGCTCGCCCGTTCTATTCGCTCGGCCACGCCGAGGCGCTCGAGCAGCCCGGCGACCACCGTCCCGACCCGCTCCGGAGTGACGGCTCGTCCGCCCTGGTCGCTCACGTCTCCAGCCTTCCGCCCTCGATCTTCCATTCCGCCAGCCCGCCGCGCAGCCGCACGTCCGCCGGCTTCGGGGTCGTGAGGATCACCTGACCGGTGCGGCCCTCCTCGAGGAGGCGCAAAAAACCCTCCGAGCGCTCCCGGTCAAGCTCCGCGAAGACGTCGTCCAGCAGATAGACCGGCTCCATGCCGGAGCTGTCGCGCAACGTGTCCGCCTCCAGCATGCGAAGCGCCAGCGCCGCGGTTCGCTGCTGACCGCCCGAGCCGAAGCGGCGGATGGCACGCTCCGCCTCGTCAGCCACGGGCGCACGGAGCGCAAGGTCGTCGCGGTGCGGACCCACGAGAGTCATTCCGTGCGCTCGCTCCCGCTCCTCCGCTCCCTCGAGAGCCGCTCGGAAACGCACCTCCCAGAGGGCGACGTCGCCCTCGTCAGCGACGGCAGGTCCATTCGCCCCGACCGACGGCCGGTACTCCAGTTGAGCGCCAGCACCCCCGGCGATCGCCCTGTGGTACCGGAAGAACGCGTCGGCGCGCTCGGCCACCCACTGCGCCCGCGCCTCCATGACCGGCGCGCCCGCTCGGGCAAGACTCTCGGTCCACGACGCCAGCTCTCTCGATCCGGCGCCGCTCCGCAGCGCCTCGTTTCGCTGCGCCACGATCGCAGCGCAGCGCCGCAACGATTCCAGGTATCCCGGCCGGACAAGCGAGAGCAGGATGTCCAAGAAGCGCCGACGCACCGCCGGCGGGCCGCTCACCAACTCGACGTCCGCGAGGCTGAACGCGACGACCCCCAGCGTGCCGATGGCTTCCGACAGACGCTCCACCTCGGCCCCGTCCACCTCGACGCGCTTCCGCCGTGTGCTCCTCTGATAAGCAGCCGCGATCCTCCGTTCCTCCAGCGAACTCTCGATCGTGGCCTCGATACGGAAGGTGTCCTCACCCAACCGCACCAGCTCCGCATCGGGAGCGCCCCGGAACGAGCGAAAAATCCCGAGGTAGTAAATGGCCTCGAGCAGGTTTGTCTTGCCGGAGCCGTTCGGACCGACGATGGCGACTCCCGAAGGCGGCAGCTCGCAAGCAAGTTCCGCGAAGTTGCGAAAGTGCCGAAGGCGGAGCGCCCTGATGGTGACCTTTTCAGTCGGCGAATCGGCCTCTGCTCGGCTGGTCGGATGGTCGGTCGTGGGACAGCACTTTCGGTTCCGTTAAGATAAGGCGAAAACCCTTGTGCTGCAACGACAATCCGGGTGTACGAGACACCCGGTCCCGCGCGACGCTCCTACCGCTTTACGAACTCGCTGACCACCGGCTCGTCGCCGCTGTAGTCGTAGAAGCCCCGACCGACCTTCCGGCCGTGGTAGCCGGCCAAGTACATCCGGCGCAGCAAGGGAGGCGGCGCGAAGCGAGGCTCCCTGTACTCGTTGAACATGATCTCCGTGATCCGATACAACGTATCGTTCCCCACGAAGTCCGAGAGGGTGAACGGTCCCATCGGATAACCGCAGCCGAGCCTCATCCCCGTATCGATGTCCTCGATCGAACCCACGCCCGACTCGTAGGCGCGCATCGCGTCCAGCATGTACGGCACGAGCAGCCGATTCACGATGAAGCCCGAGTTGTCCCGGCAGGCGATCGGCGTCTTCCCGATCGCCTTCACGAACTCCATCGCGGCTTGCAAGGTCTCGTCGGACGTGGCGCCGGTCCGCACGACCTCGACGAGCGGCATGACCGGCACCGGATTGAAGAAATGAAGGCCGACGAAGCGGTCCGCCCGTTCCGTGCTCGCCGCCATCTCCGTGATCGTCAGGCTCGACGTATTCGACGCGAAGATCGTGCGCTCCGGAGCCAGCCTATCCAGGGCACCGAACAGCTCGTTCTTGGCCCCGATGTCCTCGACGATGGCCTCGATGATGAGGTCGCACTCCGCCAGCGGCTCGAGCTCGAGAGTCGCGGTGATGAGGCCGAGCGTCGCGTCGCGCTGCTCGCCGCTGATCCTCTCCTTCTGCACCGACCGCTCGAGAACCCGGCGAATGGACGCTAACCCGGCGTCCAGCAGCTTCTGATCGACCTCGCGCACGACCGTTTCCAGGCCAGCGGAGGCCGACACCTGCGCGATCCCGCTGCCCATTAGGCCGACGCCCACCACGCCCACTTTCTTTATCTCAGCCACGACCCACTCCTATCGCATGATGATATACTATCGTACTCGGATCAGCACACACTGAAGTTGCTATACGGCTGTTGGTTGCGCAAACCAGGGTCGGCCTCAGGCTCCCCGGCCAGCCCCGGGACTCGACGCCAACCACTCGCGCCACACCGGCACGTCCTTGTCGCCCCCGATCTCTCCACGCTCGAGGCGATCCATGAGCCCGAGAATCACGAGCTCGATGCGCCCTCTGGCCCGCCGGACCGTTCGCCCGGCGGCCAGGCTTCCGCCGGCGATCGCGCCCACCGCGAGGACGGGAGCCAGCACAACCCCCGGACCGGTGGCCGTGAGGAGCAGAGCGACGGCCGCCCCGACTCCCGTCAACCCTAGGCCGATCATCCACCCCATCGCTTGCTGAGCCCGAACGTTTCTGAGGTCGGCCGATATCGTGACCAGGGTCCAACCCTCCTCCAACCCTTCTACGGCCAGCTGGACGCTGCGCACCTTGGCCAGCTCGTATCCGTGCCCTCCGACGTCCAGCGTTCGCTGCATCTGCCGCAGGAGACCGGTCGCCGGCTCCCAAACCGACCGGCCGGGCTGCTTCCGCACACGCTTGAGGCTCTCCTTCTCCTCGAAGTGACGCTCCACACGAGCCTGCACGTCGGCCGGAGCGCCCCGCACGGCGCGGCTGTGCCGCACGATGCCCTCCCCCCACAGACGCATCGCCAGCCCAGCGTCCGTAGGAAGGGCCGGGAGCAGAGACTCGGCCTGCACTTCGGCCAGCGCACGTCTTACGTGTCGGGGCTCGAGCCCCACCTCCTCGCCGATCCGCACGACCTCTTGGACAGGCAGGTCGGCGATCTCGCTCCCCTCGTCGAACTGGAGCTCCGTAGCGCGTCGGATGACACGCTCCAGATCGCCGGATGAAACCCGCTTGGCGGGCAGGTGTGGCTCGGACCCGTCGGACGGGTCCTCAGTCATTCGCGCCGCCCTTCTCCGGGAGCTCCGCCTTCTCCGGCGCAGGCTCCAGGGCGCTCGGCTCCGCCTTGCCGGCCTCGAGCCACGGGCGCGAAGCCTCATCACCCTCGATGGCACCCTCCAAGGGCCCCTCCATGGCGCCCTTCGCGGCCTCTTCCGTGGCGGGGCCGGCTCCACCCACCGCGCGGGCCACGCCCCAAAGGGGCGCCAGATCCAGCGGTAGCGGGAACAGGGTCGTCGAGTTGTGTTCGGCCGCGATCTCAGAGGCGGTCTGCAGGAAGCGAAGCTGCAGCGAGGCGGGCTCGGAGCTGAGGATACGGGCTGCATCCCGCAGCCTGCCGGCGGCCTGGTACTCCCCCTCGGCGTTGATCACCTTGGCTCGCCTCTCCCGCTCGGCCTCCGCCTGGCGGGCGATCATGCGCTTCATCTCCTGCGGAAGGTCCACGTCCTTGACCTCCACAGCCGTCACGTGGATCCCCCACACATCCGTGCCCTCGTCGATGATCTGCCGCAGGATCTCGTTGAACTTCTTTCGCTCCCCCAGCAGTTCGTCCAGCTCCGCCTGGCCTATGACGGAGCGAAGCGTGGTCTGGGCGAGCTGGGAGGTAGCGTACAGGTAGTCCTCGACCTCGAGCACCGCCCGCCTGGGATCGGAGACCCGGAAGTACAGGACCGCGTTCACCCTCACGGAGACGTTGTCGCGCGTGATCACGTCCTGGGGCGGCACATCCATCGCGACGATTCGCAGGCCGACCCGTTGCATCCGCTCGACCCCGAACGGCACGAGGAAGATGAGGCCCGGGCCGCGCACGGGCCGTACTCGGCCGAGCCGAAAGACGACCGCGCGCTGGTACTCCCTGAGGATCCGTAGGCTGCTCGCGAGGGCGACCGCCCCACCGATCGCGACCAGAGCGAAGAAGGTCTCCATCTCACACCTCCCTCACCGAGCGGGCCGGCACGGCCATCTCTTTGTCACGGTCACGCCCGCTGCCGAGACCTCGCCGGTGATGTAAAGCGGTACAGTAAAGTGCTGACTAGACCTCGACTACCACCGCGATCCCCTGCCCACCCCCGATGCATGCCGAGCCCAGACCGAATCCCCCCCCACGACGCCGCAGCTCGTGCAGGAGGTGCGCCGTGATCCGTCCCCCCGTCGCCCCCAGCGGATGCGTGATCGCGATCGCGCCACCGTTCATGTTCACCTTCTCGCGATCCAGACCGAGCTCCTTCTCGACGGCGACGTACTGGGGGGAAAAGGCCTCGTTCACCTCGATGGCGGCCATGTCGTTCAGCGTCAGCTGGGCGCGCTCGAGCGCCGCTCGGGACGCCGGAGCGGGCCCCAGGCCCATGATACGCGGCGGCACGCCCACCACCGCCCATGAGACAAGGCGTCCGATCGGCTCCAGCGCCTCGCTCCGGGCGTACTCGGCGTCCGCGACCACGAGCGCAGCGGCGCCGTCGCCGATTCCGCTCGCGTTGCCCGCCGTGACGAGGCCGTCCTTCTTGAAGTACGGACGCAGGCGGGAGAGAGCCTCCACGGTGGTGTCCGGTCGCATGTGCTCGTCGGCGCAGAACTCCACCTCCTTGCCCTTCACCTTCACCGTCACCGGGACCACCTCGTCCTCGAAGCGGCCCTCATCCCACGCGGCCTTGGCCAGCCGCTGGCTGCGCACCGCGTACTCGTCGACGTCCTGCCGGCTGATCTCGTACTCGGCAGCCAGGTTCTCCGCCGTCTCGGCCATCGAGAAACCGCAGTACGGGTCGGTGAGCGCCTCCCACAGAGTGTCCTCGAACGGCGCGGCGGGGCCGAGGCGGAGCTTCCCCCATCGAACACCCCTCACGACGTGAGGGGCCTGGCTCATCGACTCGGCGCCGCCCGCGAGGCAGAGCCGGCTCTCGCCGAGCATGATGCTCTGCGCTGCGTCGATCACCGTCTGGAATCCCGAACCGCACAGACGGTTCACGGTGACGGCGGGGACCTCTATCGGAAGCCCGGCCCGCAGACCCACGTGGCGGGCCAAGTAGATCGCGTCGGCCGATGACTGAATGACGTTCCCGAAGAAGACCTGGTCGAACGCCTCGGCATCCGCACCGGAGCGCTCGATCGCCGCTTCCGCCGCGACGACGCCGAGGTCGGTGGCCGTATGGTCCCGCAGGCTCCCGCCGAAGGCGCCGAACCCCGTTCGAACGGCGGACAAGAATACGACCTCTCGGTCACTTCCCATGGTTCCCATATTCATACCCTTCCCGATTCGCTGGACGCGTGTCCTGCTCGTGCTCCGTGGGGAATAAGGCTACACCGAAGAAGGCGATTCTGTCACCTCCTTCGCCAGCCACGCCCCAACCTCCTCCGTACTCCGGTCGCCGCCGAGATCCGGCGTCCGGATGCCCTCGCGCAGCGCGCGGTCCACGGCGGCTTCAATGTGATCGGCAGCCTCCGCCGCGTTGTTCTCTCTGGCCATCATGGCAGCGCTCAGCACGGCGGCCATCGGATTGGCGGTGCCCGTTCCCGCCAACTCGGGCGCGCTTCCATGGACCGGCTCGTACAGGCCACGGCCCTTCAGGTCGAGGTTGGCCGACGGGGCGAGACCGAGACCCCCGACGAGCCCGGCAGCGAGGTCGGACAGGATGTCGCCCAGCAGGTTCTCGGTTACGATCACGTCGAAGCGCCCAGGGTCACGCACGAGCTCCATCGCGAGGGCGTCCACGTACCGGGTCTCGGCTTCCACGTCCGGGTAGCCCGCCGCCACCTCCAGGAAAGTGCGCCGCCAGAGGCCGTAGACGTGCGGAACCGCGTTCGCCTTATCGGCGAGCGTGACACGCTCGCGGCCGGTGCGACGCGCGAAGTCGAACGCTGCCCGCACGACGCGCTCCACGCCATAGTACGTGGCCACGGACTCGCTGATCGCGATCTCCTGAGGCGTCCCCTCGCGAAGAGAGCCGCCGGACCCGGTGTAGAAGCCCTCGGTGTTCTCCCGTATGATCGCGATGTCGATCGTCTCGTCGTCGCTCAGCCGGAGCGGCGTAAGGTCGGGCGCCCTCAGCCGGACGGGCCTCAGGTTCACGAACAGATCGAGGCCGAAGCGAAGCCCCAGCAGGATGTCGCGCGCGTGCACACCGTCGGGCACCCGCTCATCTCCGACCGCACCGAGGAGAATGGCATCGAAGTCGTCGCGCAGGCGGGCGAACGTGTCCTCGCCAAGGGTCTCGCCCGTCGCCAGGTAATGGGCGGCCCCGTGCGGAAATCCTTCGAACTCGACCGACAGGAGCCCGGCCGCCGCCGCCGCCTCCAGAACACGACAGGCTTCCCGAAGCACCTCCGGGCCGATGCCGTCGCCCGGAATGAGAGCCACGCGGATCACGCGTCCCGCATCACGCTCTCGCACCGCCCGGTTCAGTCTGTCGCTGCCGATCGTTGCGAGCCGCACGCCAGACAGTAGCGCCACTCGGCCTCCAGCTGCTCGTCGCACTGGCGGCACCGCGGCCGCAGCTGATCCGAGCCGCAGAAAACGCAGTAGCGGAGGCCCTCCCGGTCGGGAAGCTCGAGGTCGCACCTCCAGCACCGCCCGGGCGTCTCGAGGCTCGCGCCGGCATCCGGACCCGGTGCCTCGCGCGGGACCACCGACACGTCGCGCGAGACCACCGACACTTCGCCCGGGGCCACCGACACGTCGGGGTGCGACGTCGCCGGTGCAGGCGCAGGCACGGCTGCTGCATTCACCTCGTCCGCCACCTGGATGCGCAGCTGCGCGGCGGACAAGTTCTTGAGGAAGCCGAGTCCCGGCTCGGGCGAGGCGCGCTCGTCTCTCACGGCAGAGCGCAGCTCGCTCTCGGTCGGCACGAGATAGCGCTCGCCGGCAAGCAGCTCCAGCAACTCGAGATCGTATTCGGCCTTGGTCGCGTAGCCCAGGGCGCTCCGGCAGATGTGGTATGGGAGCAGCGTCCGGTGTAGCTCGGCGACAGAGACGACTCCCTCTCCGGCGCGTCCCGCCTCACCCATCCGCCGAGCGAGCAGCCCAGCGAGCCGCTCCGCGTTCATCGGCTGATCCTCATGGCGCCCCTCCTCACTCTTCGCCCGCAGCGTCGGCCGCGACAGGCTCTTCTCCGCTCCCGGTCGGACCGGTGCGATCCGGATGATGCAGTTCCAGCAGCGTGATCCGCCGGTCGGCCACCTCCCTGACCTCGAGCTCGAGGTCGCCGAGCTCGACCCTCTCCCCCTTCTCGGGAATGCGGCCGAGCTTGCCGATCACGTAGCCGGCCACCGTGTCGTACTCCTCCTCCACCTGGGCGAGATCGAACTCCTCGATCAGGTCGGAGAGCGACAGACCACCTGCCACCTCGATTCGTCCGCTCGGCTTCACGATGATCGCGGGCCGGGCCGCCATGTCGTGCTCATCGTATATGTCGCCGACGATCTCCTCCAGCAGGTCCTCCAGCGTGACGATGCCGTCCGTACCTCCGAACTCGTCCACGACGACGGCCAGATGGACCTTCTGACGCCGCATCTCTGCGAGGATGTCGTCCACCGGCTTGGTGTCGGGCACGTAGTAGGCATCGCGCGCTTCTTCCGTGACCCGGAAGCCCGACCAGTCGTCCCTCCGGAACCACGGGAGCAAGTCCTTGATGAGCAGCACCCCCACGATATGGTCGATCGAGCCCTCTAAAACGGGGAGCCGTGAGTATCCGGAGTTCGTCGCGACCTCGAGTACGTCCTCGAGCGTCGCGTCTGCCGGCACCGCCTGAATGTCGGGCCGTGGCGTCATGACTTCGCGCGCGACCGTGCGCGTGAGCTCGAAGACGCCATGGATCATGGCCTCCTCGTCCTGCTCCACGGCACCCTCAATTCGGCTTTCCTGCAGCAGGAGCTGGATCTCCTCCGGACTGTGCACGCGCTCTCGCGCTTCGACGACGTGCATGCCGAAGGCACGAAGAACCATGTTGGCCGAGCCGTTGAGGAACCATATCACCGGCCGCATGACGACGTTGAAGAGATACAACGGCACGGCGACCGCACGGCTGACCGCCTCGGGTCGTACGAGAGCCACCGTCTTCGGAGCCAGCTCTCCGAGCACGATGTGCAGGAGCGTGATCAGGAAGAAGGCGACCGTGGTCGCCACACCGTGGGTGGCGACGGAAGCCCAAGGCGCCGGGAGCGCGGAGAACACATCTCTGATCGTGCGCGCGACGGCCGGCTCGCCGATCCAGCCCAGCCCGAGCGATGCCACTGTGATCCCGAGCTGCGTGCCTGAAATGGCCAGGTTCAGGTCGTCCTGAGCCTTCTGGACCACCCTTGCGAGCCGGTCCCCGGCGTCCACCAGCTCCCGGATCCGCGTCCGGCGCACGCTGACGAGCGAGAACTCGGCGGCGACAAAAAAGGCGTTGGCGCCGACGAGAGCCAGCGCCGCGAGCATCTTCAGGAGCGACTCAATGTCCATCGGGTCGGGAGCGCTCCACGGCCGGCTCTCTCGACTTCAGGAGACGGCACAAAAGCATTGGCCGGGCCAGCCGGAAGCCCCGGCGGCCCGCGCGTAAGGGGATGGAACTCAGGCTGCGTTCACCTCGCCTCGCTCGCCCTCGAGTTCGGTGCTCTCTTCCACTGGCGGACCATCCTGGACCTCGACGGCCACACGCGAGATCGGGGGCATGCAGTAGCGGTGTCCGATCTCCTGTAGCTCCGCCAGCTCCATCTCGGTGAGGTCCGGGTAGCGCTCGGACAGGTATGCCACGGTGTCGCTGAGCCACTCTTCACGCTGCTCGCGCTCCACTTCGAGCACGCCGCAGCGCCGGATATGGCTGAAGAGCTCATCTCGAGCCCTGTCGCCTGACGTTGAATCTTGACCTTTCCTTCCCAAGGACTCACCTCCGGGTTCGGTTCCGACCGCCCGGCACTGTCGAGCCGCATACCGGTCGATATTCTCAGCTTCAATCTCGATGGTGTCGCGCAGAAACCATTACTACAAGCTACCGGGGGACGCCGGCTCCCGCAAAATCACGACTCAGCCGTGGCCCCTGCAACCGACGGTCACGCGACATCCGATACACGCTCCACAACTCCGGGAACGCCCGAAAGCGGCTCGCACGAACGTGCCTCGAGCCGCCCGCTGCGGCCGGAACCTCATCCACCTGCCGGACGTAAGGCGAAACCGCCATCAACAGCTCGGCGTTCGCCGCCCACCCCCGGTGCCGCAACAGCCGATCGTCCGCTACCTGCTCGAGCGCTCGCTTGAGGGTGAACAAGCGGTACATGCGAAATCCGTGAAACGGATCGGAGATCTCCAGCGGTGTTCGAAGGGAGCGTCCGAGAAACGCGGCGCCCCGACGGGCGAGACGGACCGAGCGCGAGGGAGCCGTCTCCTCCCGGGCCACGGTGATCAGATCGACGCCGCCTTCGAAACGTCTCAGCATCTCCGGAACCGTTTCCGGCGCGTCCGAGAAGTCTGCCTGCAGGCAGACGAAGGCATCGCGTCTCGGGTACGCGGAGCGGCCAACGGCCTCGCGGATCAGCCGCTCGACCGACGCCGCGTACCCCATCCGGCGGGGGTTCCGGACGACCGTAAGCGGAAGCACTCGCCGGTACGGATCCAGTATGCCCGCCGTCCCATCGGTCGAAGCATCGTCGACCACCAGCATCTCGAAATCTCGTTCGATGCGGGTGAGGATCTCTCGAACGCGCCACAGCAGAAGACCGACGGTACGCCGCTCGTTGTACGCGGGCACTCCAACGTAGATCAAGCGCTCCGCTCCTCTCTTACCTGGGAGCCTGTCCGAGTAATGGGGCGAGCCGCGTTAGGAGCGCCGGACCCGCCTGCGGCGGGTGCCCCGCCAGATCCTAGGCGGTGCCCCGAAGTCATAGCCGTAGCTACGTCGAGGGGCGCCAACCACGGAGATGGCCCCGTGCCGCCCTAACCCGAAGGGCACCGGGGGCTTACGCGGGTGATCTGGCGTCTCTCCTCCTCGCCGTAGCGCTGCTACGACTTGTCGTCATTCCTACGCTGAACGCGCGTAAGCCCCCGGTGCGCGGCCGCACCCCATTACTCGGACAGGCTCCTTGGCGTCAGGAGTGCCGCCGGAAGTATCATCTCCTCGGGACTGATTCCGCCATGAAGGAAGCTGTCGCGGTAGCGCTGCTGGTACTCGCGGAGCTTCGTCGGGTAGACGAAGAAGTAATCGTCCCGGCAGACCAGGTAGTTGGTCTTCAGGCTCCCCCGCGGCAACCGGAGCACGTCCGCGTCGCTGGCCGAGAGAACGGCGGACGGATTCTCGACGCGAAGGTCGTCCCCGAACTTGTACCGGAGGTTGGCCGTCGCGTCCCGCTTCGCGTAGACGGTCGCCGAGCGATGGCAATGCACGGACCCGTGATCGGTCGTGAAGAGAACCTGTACGCCATGTCGGGCAGCCTCCTTGAGCGCCTCGAACGCGGCGGAGCGCTCGAACCACGCCACCGTGAGGCCGCGGAGCGCGCTCGCGTCGCGCGCCATCTCCCACAGCAGCTTGGATTCGCTTCGTCCGTGGGTCAGCAGGTCGACGAAACCGAAGACGAGGGCGATAGCCGAACCCTCGGACAGGTAGCCCACCAGGCGCCCGAGCATCGCCCCGCCCTCCTCGCTCGAAAAGATCTTCTCGTAGTGGGTGTGGACCGAGGTGCCGCACAGATCCTGGACGTGCCTGTGGAACAGCTCGTCCTCGAACGAGTTGTACCCCGACTTCGCACCGCCCTCCCACCAATCCTCGTAGCGCTCCGCAAGCTCGTCGGGGAAGAGTCCGCTGAAGATGGCGTTGCGTGAGAACGGCGTCGCCGTGGGCAGGATCGAGGCATAGAGCGCCTCCTCGACTTCGAAATACTCGCTGATCTGCGGCACGATCGCCCGCCACTGGTCGAGTCGCATGCAGTCCATGATGATGAGCAGGGACGATTGGTCCTCCAGAGCCGGAGCCAGGAAGCGCGGCAGCACGTCCACCGAAAGTGGCGGACCCACCTCACCACCCTCGTGCACCCACTCCTCGTATCGTCCGACCACCATGTTGCAGAAGCCCCTACGGACGTCGGTCATCAGGGCGTCCAGGACCTCCTTCAGACCGGTCTCGTTCGACTCCTCCAGCCGCAACTCCCAGTCGACGATCTCCGAGTAGATCTCCGCCCACTCCTTCCAACCGAACGCTTGCGCCACCTCCTCGCGAAGCTCGCCGAAACGGCGTGCGAAGTCGCGGGCAATCTGCTCGTGCCGCAGGGCGGGCCCGGCCAGGAGGCGCGTCACGACGGACAGCACCTGTCGAGGGCTCGTGGGCTTCACGATGTAGTCGTCCGCCCGCTGCCCGATGGCCTCGTGCATGGTCGTGTCGGCTTCGCTCTTGGTTACCATCACGACGGGGAGACGGGGGGCCCGGCGCCGGACCTCCTTCAGCACGTCGATGCCCCTCAGGCCTGGCATCTGCTCGTCGAGGAGAACCAGGTCGAAGGACCTCGTCCGGAGGAGCTCGAGGGCGTCGTTGCCGTTCATGACGGTCTCCACGACGTAGCCTGCCTGCCTCAGCCTCATCAGGTGCGGCTTCAGCAGATCCGCCTCGTCGTCGACCCAGAGGATCCGGTCGGCACCGGCCTTGGGCCTGGTCAATACGCCTGTTTCGATCTGATCGCTCCTCGTCGCCCCGTGATCCCGTGAGGCGCGGGTGGGCAGGACCGCGCCCTTTCGAGTACCCGGTGTCGCCGACCGGGGATCCCATGCCGCGCGTATCGGGGAGGAGCCTTCCTCCTCGTCCCTTGTCTTCGACCTGCTACATTGATGGCCGGGGAACTTCCCGCACGAGGACGGGGAGAATCAAATCAACGGTGCCGCACGCCAACCGTTGAACGAGACAGAGGCGCCGAAGGGGCTGCTGATGGTGTTGGGACCAGCGGAAGCTTCCGGTCAGGGCGAGCCGGACGGCTCGCTCACCGCCAACGATTCCGACCGTCCGGGCCGGATGGACACACGCAGGTTCGCGCGCCTCCGGCCGAGGATCCTCACGCGCTACCTCCTGAGGCTGCACTCCGCACCCTTCCTTTTTGCCACCGTGGCTCTCACCGCACTGATGCTCCTGAACGAGGTGGCGAAGCGCTTCGGCGACCTGGTGGGCAAGGGGCTGCGATGGACCGTGATCGCAGAGGTGTTCCTGCTCTCCATTCCCTTCATCCTCGCCATGACCCTGCCGATGGCGGTGCTCGTGGCTGTCCTCTACACCTTCAACCGGCTGGCCTCCGACCACGAGATCGCAGCCATGAAGGCGAGCGGCGTGAGCCTGACGCGCCTGCTCCTCCCGCTCTGTCTGGTTGCGGCGATCCTGGCCGGCGGGATGGTGTGGCTGAACAACACCCTCCTCCCGGAATCGAACCACAGGCTACAGGTCCTGATCACCAGCATCGCGCGGAAGAAGCCCACGTTCGTGCTCCGCGAGCGCGCGATCAACGAGGTGATTCCCGGCAGGCTCTTTCTCCGCGTCGCCCGCATCGACCGGGACCGGAGCGCCCTGACGGATGTCGTCCTGTACGACGGGCGGGATCGAGCCAAGCCCCGGCTGATCTACGCCGACAGCGGCTCGATGGCTTACAACGCGGCCCAGACCGACCTGTACCTCACTCTCTTCTCGGGGGTGACACACTCGCGTGAGCAGGGTAAGGAGAACGAGTACCAGAGGCTCTACTTCGAAAAGCTGATCATGCGGGTCTCGGACGTTTCCAACGAGCTCAGGCTCGACGACGTGGGCCGCAGCGATCGGGAGATGTCCATCGCGCTGATGCAGGTGGAGGCCCGCTCGGGGCGGCATATCGTCGCGACCGCCGCCGACGAGAGTGCGGCTTACGCGGCCGCCCTCGTCAAGGTCCTGCTGGGAGCGGAGGCTCCGCCCGAGCTGGTGGGAGCTGCGGCTGCCGACTCGGCCGAGGTGAATGATGAGACGTCCGAAGCGCTGAGGCGAGCCGAGTCGGCCCTGTCCGCCAGAGATCCGATCAACCAGTTCCAGGCGTTCATCATTCAGATGCGGACGGGCCACGAGAGGGAGGGCCGCTTCCTCGTAGAGATCCACAAGAAGTTCTCGATCCCCGCCACCTGCATCGTGTTCGTCCTCATCGGCGCACCGATCGCCGTTCGCCACCCGCGGGGCGGCATCGGCATGGTCGTCGCCGTTAGCTTCGGGGTCTTCAGCGCCTATTACGTCGCCCTGATCGCCGGTGAGGAGTTGGCGGACAGGCTTATCCTGTCGCCGTTCTGGGCGATGTGGGCGCCGAACGTTCTCTTCGGGCTCGCCGGCCTGGTGGCGGCGTGGCGCGCGATTCACCTGGAGCGGTAGGAAAGGCGGAGCCGGCCGTGCGCATGCGTATTCTGGACCGATACGTGATGACGCAGTTCCTGCGCATCTTCGGGGCGGCCGTCCTCGGCGTGCCGTTCCTCTTCATCGTGATCGACCTCGTCGACAACCTGGACAGCTACCTGGGTCGCGGGCTGAGCCGGCTGGACGTTCTCCTGCACTATGTCTACGAGTTCCCCAACCAGACGCTTCTGGCCTTCCCGCTCGCCGCCTTCCTGGCGGCCGTCTTCACCGTGTTCTCGCTCTCCCGGCACTTCGAGATGACCGCCGCCAAGGCGAGCGGGATCAGCTTCTACCGCGTGATCGCGCCCATGCTGGCCCTCTCGGTGCTGATCAGCTTCGTGGCGCTCGGGCTCACGGAGATCGTCCCGATCACCACGAGGCGCGCCGCCGAGGTCATCGGGGAGCACCAGTCACGCGCCGACGACCTGCGCAACAACTTCGTGTTCCGAGGCAACGCGGGCCTCGTCTACCGGATCCGGCGCCTGGACGCCGCCGCCGGAGAGATCACGAACGTCGAGATCAGCCGTGAGGGAACCGGCTTTCCGTACCCCACCTATGTGGTCGATGCCAAGGGCGCCTCCTGGGACACGGCCCGCGCGCTGTGGAGGCTCGAGGAGGGACGCGTCCGCTTCTTCGGCGGCGCGTCGGTGGAGCGAAGCTTCGCCTTCGATGAGCTCTGGCAGATCGACTTCCGGGAGAAGCCGCGCGAGCTTCTGGCGGACCCGAAGGACCCCGACGAGATGGGCTACCGTGAGCTCGGGGGTTTCATCGACGCGATCCAGCGCTCGGGGGGCATGGCGCGGGAGCTGATCGTGGAACGGGCGCTCAAGATCTCCTATCCCTTCACGTGCTTCATCATCGTCCTCTTCGGGGCTCCGCTCGCCCACAGCACCCGCCGGGGCGGCGCTCCGCTTTCCATCGGCATCGCCCTCGGCGTCACCATCCTCTTCCTGATGCTGATCCGCATCTCTCAAGCTCTGGGCGCCGGCGGCGTCGTGCCCCCGGTCCTGGCCGCCTGGCTTCCGAACGCCCTCTTCTTCGGCTCGGGCCTCGCTCTCATGAGCCGGGTCCGCACCTGAGTGGGCGGCCGGATCGGACTCGGACGCTGGGGGGTAGCGCTCCCGCCGGCAGTGCTACGCTGGGCAGACGACCTGGAGACGGTGGCGCAAGCCGCTCTCATCGGCGGGGCAGCAGCGTGCGCCTACTACGAGAGCGACGACCTCGAGGTGCGAGAGAAGGCGGGGCCGGGCCAGGACATCGGCGGGTCTCCGGACGTAGGGCCGGGCCAGGTGACCGATCCCGTGACGCGCGCGGACCACGCGTCGAACGACGCGATCCTCGAGCTCCTCGCGACTCGAAGCGGAGAACCGGTGCTGAGCGAGGAATCGCCGGCTCCGGCCGATCGCTCCGGCCGGCTCTGGGTCGTGGACCCTCTGGACGGCACCAAGGAGTTCATCTCGCGCAACGGGGAGTTCAGCGTGATGGTGGGGCTGGCGTTCGGAGGCGAGGCCCGGCTCGGGGCCGTTTACGAGCCCGCCGCGGCCCGGCTCTACCTGGGGATCGCCGGCGGGGCCGCCTGGACGGTGGCGCATCCGGAAAGGGACGCTCGGGCCTCGCCCTTGCGCATCGACGGCTCGCCGGGCCAGCCTCTGCGGCTCATCCGGTCCCGCTCGCACCCGGATGCCGCGCTTGCCCGGCTGGAGGAGCGGCTCGAGGAGCGTCCCGGCGGAGTTCGGATCGTGCTCTCGGGATCGGTGGGCATAAAATGTGCTTCCGTGGCCCGCGGAGGGGCGGATCTGTACGTACACCCCGTTCCCTACCTGAAGGAGTGGGACACCTGCGCTCCGGAAGCGGTGTTGCGCGGGGCGGGCGGCCGGGTCACCGATTGCCGGGGTATGGCGCTGCGTTACGGAAAGCGCGATCCGGTGCAACCGGGCGGCATCTTCTGCGCCCACCCGGACGTGTACGACGACGTGGCGCCGCTCGTCCGCGAGATCGGGCGTCACCTCTTCGAGACGTGACGGGCCCATTGAAGGAGCGTAACGGCTTGCAAGAGGCCGAATCCAAGAACGTCTTCTGGGAGCGTAATCCGGTATCGCGCGAGGACCGCGAGAGCCGGCGCGGACACCGGGGTTGCGTCCTCTGGTTCACCGGACTGTCCGCCAGCGGCAAGAGCACGCTCGCCATGCGCGTGGAGCAGCGCCTCTTCGAGGAGGGTTACTTCACGTACGTGCTGGACGGCGACAACGTGCGGCAGGGCCTGAGCGCGGACCTGACCTTCAGTCCGGAGCACCGGACTGAGAACATCCGGCGGATCGGTGAGGTTGCCAAGCTCTTCGCGGAGGCGGGGGCGATCGTGGCGACGGCGTTCATCTCGCCGTATCGGCGGGACCGCGATCGGGTACGGCGGCTGATGAGCCGGGAAGAGGATTTCATCGAGGTGCACGTGTCCTGCCCGATCGAGGAGTGCGAGCGGCGGGACCCAAAGGGCCTGTACAAGCGGGCACGGGCCGGAGAGATTCGCGACTTCACCGGGATCGACGCACCCTACGAGCCGCCCGAGGCCGCAGAGCTCGTGGTCGAGACGCAGGGCCGCGAGGTGGAGGAGTGCGTCGAGGAGATCATCTCCTTCCTCCGCCGACGTTCCTACATCCGACCCGAGCCCGCTTCGCGGCCTTCGGCCGCCCGCGCGTGACCGCCAGCTCGACCGGGCCGGCAGCGCGGGAGAGCGACGGCCTGGCCCCGATCGAGTCCTCCGACCTGATCGACCCGTACGGCGGTCGCCTCGTCGACCGCGGGTCGGCAAGCGGAGAGGCCCGGCGCTGGCGTGCCGAGGCCGCCGGCCTGCCGGCGATCTCTCTTCCCCCCCGGATGGTGACCGATCTCTACCTTCTCGCGGTCGGCGCCCTCTCGCCCCTGGAGGGCTTCATGGACCGCGAGACGTACGAGCTCGTGCTCCAGGAAATGCGGCTTCCCTCCGGCCTTCCCTGGTCGATTCCGGTCGTTCTGGCGGTCCACGAGACGGACGCCGGGCGGCTGCGGGCCGGGGAGCCGGCGGCGCTCTGCTCGCCCGATGGCGAGCTGGCCGGGGTGATCGAGGTCACGGAGATCTACCGGCGGGACGTCGAGTGCGAGAGCCGGTCGGTGTACGGAACGGCCGACACCGACCACCCGGGAATCGCCGCGCTCCATGCGCTCGGCGACGTGTACGTCGGCGGCCCCATCCACCTTCTTCGTGCCTCGCCCCTCGCCGATGGGGTCAAGCCGGAGGAGATCCTCACCCCGGCCGAGACCCGGGCCGCCTTTCGCGAACGAGGCTGGCGCTCGATCGTCGCGTTCCAGACTCGCAACCCCATCCATCGCGCGCACGAATACCTGCAGAAGTGCGCTCTCGAGATCGTAGACGGCCTGCTCGTGCATCCGGTGGTCGGTGAAGCCAAGTCGGACGACCTCCCTCCTGCCGTCCGAATGGAGTGCTACCGCGTGCTGCTGGAGAACTACTTTCCGGCCGAGCGGGTTCTCCTCTCCGCCCTGCCGCTGGCGATGAGATACGCGGGACCGATGGAGGCCCTGTTTCACGCGATCATCCGGCGGAACTACGGATGCACCCACCTCATCGTGGGAAGGGATCATGCCGGCGTGGGCGACTTCTACGGGACCTACGACGCCCAGCGCATCTTCGACCGGATCGATCCGGAAGTGCTCGGGATCCGGCCGCTGAGCTTCGAGCACGCCTTCTGGTGCCGGACGACGGGCCAGATGGCAACCGCAAAGACCTCACCGTCGGGGCCGGAGCAGCGCATCTTTCTCTCGGGAACCCGGCTGCGTGAGATGCTGGCCCGCGGGGAGCGGCCGCCGGCCGAGTTCACGCGCCCCGAGGTGGCCGATGTTCTCGTTCAGGCTTACGCCAGGGGTTAGTAGCTCGGCGACTACGCCGTCCCTGCTCGGCGGTTCTCCAGGTACCATTCCACGAAGCGCGGGATGCCCTCCTCGATCCTCGTGGCCGGCCGGTAGCCCAACAACTCCCGGGCCTTCCCGATGTCGGCGAACGTCTGCTCGACGTCGCCCGGTTGGGGAGGCAGGAGCTCGATCTCCGGCTCCACCTCGAGCGCGGCGGCGATCAGCCCGATCAACGGTGAGAGCTCGACGGTGTCGCTCTCTCCCAGGTTGACGATCTCGAACGCGCCGGGAGTCCGCTCCAGGTATCCGATCGCGCCCTCGATTCCCTGGACGATATCATCGATGTAAGTGTAATCGCGACGCGATGTTCCGTCTCCGTACTGCTGGATCGACCGGCCCTCGGAGAGCAGCCGCGTGAAGCGGTGGATCGCCAGGTCCGGCCGCTGCCGCGGCCCGTACACCGTGAAGAAGCGCAGCGCCACGACGCCCAGTCCGTAGAGGTGGTGGTAGGCGTGACAGATCAGCTCGCCGGCTCGCTTCGTGGCGGCATAGGGCGAGATCGGGCGGTCCACGGGATCGCTCTCCGAGAACGGGACGTCCCGGCTGTTCCCATAGACGGAAGAGGAGGAGCCGAAGACGAAGCGGCGAATCTCCCTCTCCCGGGCGAGCTCCAGCAGCTCCTGTGTACCCCTCACGTTCACGTCCTGATACAGGAGGGGCTGCTCGATCGAAGGCCGTACGCCGGCGCGAGCCGCCAGGTGAACGAGGCAGTCGATCCGGTCCGGCAGCGCCTCACGAAGGCGAGCTCCGTTGCGGATGTCCCCCTCCACCAGCCGGAACCCCGGATGGCCGAGGGCCCCACCCAGGTTCCGCCGTTTCACCTCCGGATCGTAGAAGTCGTCGAAGTTGTCGAAGCCGATCACCTCGGCCCCGCGCTCCAGGAGGCGGTCGACGAGGTGGCTCCCGATGAAGCCCGCGACCCCTGTGACGAGAACCCGCATCGGCGTAACCCCGTGGCGGCCGCTTCCGCTCACCTCGCCTCGCCGATCCGGCCCGCTCACTCCG
>JAPULH010000048.1 GCA_027295155.1 Gemmatimonadota bacterium | reverse complement strand
CGCCGGATGAGCTCCAGGCTGGCCTCGAGCAGCAGCTTCTCGGTGAAGGGATCGCCCACCTGCACTTGGGGGCGGCGGTCGGAGCCCTCGTCCAGCTCCTCGGAGGCGAAGGTCGCCCCATGGATGCCATCCCGGCCCGTCCGGGCCCCGACGGCCATCACCGCGTTGCCGACGCCCTCGGCCAGACCCTGAGCCAGCTCCTCGAGGCGCAGGAGCCCGATGCACATCACGTTGATCAACGGATTCCGCTCGTAAGCCGGATCGAACACCGCCTCGCCGCCCACGGTGGGCACGCCGACGCAGTTCCCGTAGTCGCCGACGCCGCGCACCACGCCGTCGAGCAGGTAGCGGGCTCGCGGTGACTCGAGGGATCCGAAATGGAGGCTGTCGAAGAGCGCGATCGGGCGAGCACCCATCGTGAATACGTCACGGAGGATGCCGCCCGCGCCGGTCGCCGCTCCCTGATACGGGTCGACGGCTGACGGGTGGTTGTGGGATTCGATCTTGAAGGCGAGGCCCCAGCCGTCCCCGGCGTCGATCACGCCTGCGTTTTCGCCCGGCCCCTGGACCACGCACGCTCCCTCCGTCGGGAGGGTTCGAAGCAGCGGCTTGGAGCTCTTGTAGCCGCAGTGCTCGGACCACATGGCGCTGAACACGCCCAGCTCCGGAAAGGTGGGTTCGCGGCCCAGGATCTCTAGGATGCGCTCGTACTCCGCCGGGGAAAGCCCGTGCTCGGCGACGAGCGTCGGCGTGATCTCCAGGGTCGCGAGGCCTGCAGGCGCGCTCACCGGACGCCGGCCCCGGCGGGTTCGGATTCGCTGTGGGCGGCACCGGCCGATGCACCCGAGCCGGCCCCGGTGCCCGCGAGCGCCTCCCTCAGCATCGATCGGAATACGCCCAGCCCATCTGTCCCGAGCAGCCTTGATGCGGCGCGCTCGGGATGGGGCATCAGGCCGACGACGCGGCGTTCCTCGTCGCAGATGCCGGCGATGTTGTGGATCGACCCGTTCGGGTTGGCCTCCTCGGTAACGGCGCCCCGCTCGTCCACGTAACGGAAGACCACCCGGCCGTCGTCCTCCAGCCGCCGGAGCTCGGTCTCGTCGGCGACGTACTGCCCCTCTCCATGCGCGATAGGCATCTCCAGCACATCCCTGGCCCCGTACGCGGATGTGAAGGGCGTGTCCGTCCTCTCGACGCGCACACGCACGCGGTGCGACCGGAAGCGGAGGGACCGGTTGCGCACGAGAGCGCCGGGCAGGAGGCCGGCCTCGCACAGGATCTGAAACCCGTTGCAGATCCCGAGGACGGGACCCCCGGCGCCGGCGAACCCGGTCACCTCGCGCATGATCGGGCTGAAGCGGGCGATCGCCCCGGCGCGAAGGTGGTCGCCGTAAGAGAAGCCGCCCGGCAGGATGATGGCGTCGCACGCCTGCAGGTCATGGGACTTGTGCCACAGGTACACGGCCTCGGCGCCGACTCCCTCTTCGACCGCCCGATGACAGTCCTGGTCGCAGTTCGAGCCCGGGAAGCGGACGATACCGATTCTCATGGCCTCACGGCTTCGCGGGCTCCGTTGGCTCCGCGGACTTCGTTGGCTTTGCGGGCTCCGTTGGCTCCGCGGACTTCGTTGGCTCCGTGGGCGCCACTGGCTCCAGCCGAATCTCGTAACGCTCGATCACCGGGTTGGCGATCAGCTCCTCGCACATGCGCGTCACCAGATCCCGCGCATCCTCGCCGCTGGGCGCCTGCAGCTCGAGCTTCAGCAGCCGGCCGGACCCGACGCGGCTCACACCACGATATCCGAGGTCCTCGAGCGCCCGCGCGATCGTTTGGCCCTCCGGGTCGACGATGCCCTCCCTGGGAGTCACCCGAATCTCGACCCGGAAGCTCAACTCGTTGGCCGGCATGTTCACGAACCCTCGAAGGAGGGCAGTTCTCGCCCCGTCAGGCGGAGATACGCCTCCACATATCGCTCCTCTGTGGCGGTCACGACCTCGGCGGGAAGATCGGGCGCCGGCGGCTGGCCGCTCCAGCGTCCCTCGCTTCTCAAGGCCTCCAGATAATCCCGCACGGGCTGTTTGTCCAACGAGAGCTGGCTTCGCCCGGGCTCGTACTCGGCCGCCGGCCAAAAGCGCGCCGAATCGGGCGTCAGGACTTCGTCGATTAGGAGCACCTCGCCAGCATCGGTAACGCCGAACTCGAACTTCGCGTCCGCCAGGATGATACCTCGCTCGCCCGCCCGATCCCGCCCGAACCGATACAGGGCAAGGCTCAGTTCCTTGAGCATCTCGCTCGTGTTCCGCCCGACGTACCGCTGCAGCTCACGGAAGGAGATGTTCTCGTCGTGGCCCTCGGTGGCCTTGGTCGCGGGCGAGAAGAGAGTCTCGGGCAGCCGCTCGCTCTCGGTGAGACCTTCGGGCAGCCGCTCGCCCGCCAGCGTCCCACGTTCCCTATACTCCTTCCAGGCGGAGCCCGCCAGATAGCCGCGGACCACGCACTCGACCGGAAAGGGCTGAACGCGGCGCACCAGCATGCTGCGGCCGACCCACCTCTCCCGGGTCGCCTCCAGATCGGGTCGGAGGGCCACGATCTCCTCGGGATCACCAGCGACGCAGTGGTTCTGCACGATGCGTGTGGTGCGGTCGAACCAGTAGCGGGATAGCTGCGTCAGCACGATCCCCTTGCGAGGGATCGAAGCTGCCAGGATGCAATCGAAGGCGCTGATCCGGTCGCTCGCGACCATGAGGACGTGCTCGTCCAGGTCGTAGAGCTCTCGGACCTTGCCTCGCCGCAAGAGCGGGTAGGGAAGGAGGTCGTCCACCGCCACTACACCCTCAACGTGGACGTGGGCGCCTCGGCCCCTGCGGCCTCGAGGACGGGATCGACGCGCCCCTCGAGGAAGCGATCCACCTGTTCCTCGGCCCGCCCGGTGAGGTGGGTGGGGTCGGCCAGCTCGCGGAGCCGCTCGGCCCCCAGAGGAAGCTCCGGGTCGGCCTCCACTCGCTCCAGGAAGTCGTTCTCGGTCGCCTCCTCCTGCATCCGCTCCCGGGCCGCCATGGCGTGCCGTCGAATCCGCTCGTGCAGCTCCTGCCGGTCGCCTCCTTCCCTCACGCCGGCGATGAGCAGGTGCTCGACGAGGAGGAACGGCAGCTCCCGCTGGAGGCGCGAGCGGATCACCGCGGGGAAGACAACGAGGCCTGCCGCCACGTTGCCCGCGATCTGCAGAACGGCGTCCGCGCACAAGTAGGCCTCCGGGATCGCGATTCGGCGTGCGGCCGAGTCGTCGAGGGAGCGCTCGAGCCACTGCACCGACGCGGTCCATCCGGCCTGCAGCTCCAGCGTGCACAGGTGCCTCGCCAGAGCGCACATCCGCTCCGATCGCATCGGGTTGCGCTTGTAGGGCATCGCGGACGAGCCCACCTGGTCAGTGCCGAACGGTTCCTGGAGCTCGCCCAGACCCTGGAGAAGCCGGATGTCGTGCCCGAGCTGGGATGCGCTGGCGCCGATGCCGGCCAGCACGCCGAGCGTTCGCTGGTCGACCTTCCTCGGGTACACCTGCCCGACCACGTCGTAGACGCCTGGGAAGTCGAATCGCTCGGCAAGCATCCGGTTCAGCTCGTCCACGCGCTCGCCCGTGCCCAGGAGCTCGAGGAAGCTGGCCTCCGTGCCCGTCGTGCCCCGGGCGCCTCGCAGCCGCAGCTCCGACAGGCACGCCTCAACCTGGTGCAGATCCAGAAGAAAGTTCTGGATCCAGAGGCACGCGCGCTTTCCGACCGTGGTGGGCTGCGCCGGCTGGAAGTGCGTGTACCCGAGTGTCGGCACGGCGCGGTGGGTCCGCGCGAAGCCGGCGAGCGCCGCCACGACGCCGAGCAGGCGGCGGCGCACGAGCCGGAGTGCGTCCCTCTGCTGGATCAGGGACGCGTTGTCGCCGACGAAGGCGCTCGTCGCGCCGAGGTGAAGGAAGCCTCGCGCCGCGGGCGCCACTTCTCCGAAATGATGGAGATGGGCCACGACGTCGTGACGGAGTCCGGCTTCCAGCTCTGCCACGCGCCCGAGATCGAGCGTGTCCCGGGCGGCTCGCATCGCGTCCACGGCCTCCGCGGGCACCTCGACTCCCAGCTCGCGCTCCGCCTCGGCCAGAGCGATCCACAGGTCTCGCCACAGGAGCGCCTGCCGCTCGGGCGAGAAGAGGTCGGCCATCTCGGCCGACGCGTAGCGATCGATCAGGGGATGCGCATAGCGCGGCTGGGCCGTGGTCAAGGTTCTCTAGAGGGGGCTATCGGCGGATAGGAAACGAGGTGACCAGGGTCGCGCCCTGACGACCGATGAGGAGCTCGACCCAACCGCGGCGTGCAGCTTCGAGGAGGAGGTCACGCGCCTCTTCGGCCGATCGCACCTCCCGCCGATTGATCGCCACGATCACGTCGTCGACCCGCAATCCGGTGCGGCGGGCGAGCGCGTCGTCGATTCTCACGATGAGCGCGCCCCCGCCCACCGAAAGATCCCGTTCGACCGCGATGCCTTCCGTGACGGTGATGAGCTCCAGCCCTCGCAGGACCTGGATGCGTTCGGCCCGCTCCGAGGGCAGCTCCTCGATGCGGAGCGAGGCGCTGTGCTGCTGGGTGCCACGCACGAACCGGATCTGGACATCCTCGTTTACTCCCGCATCCAGCAGGCCGATCTCCCAATCGAGTGCGCCCCGGATGGCGCGGCCGTCCAGGGCAAGGATCACATCGCCCTCGAGCAGCCCGGCTCGCGCGGCCGGTGAGTTGGCAGCGACCCGGCGCACCGTGGCGACCGAGAAGAAGCTGTCCGACGGCATGGTGGCGAGGTCCACTCCGACCCAGGGCCGGCGGATCTGACCGAAGTCGCGCAGCTCGGCGGCCACCCGCAGCGCCCGGTCGATCGGAATCGCGAAGCCCAGACCCTGGGAGCCGCCGGAGCTCGAGAAGATCCAGGAGTTCACGCCGATGACCTCGCCACGGATGTTCACGAGCGGCCCGCCGGAGTTGCCCGGGTTGATGGAGGCATCGGTCTGCACCATGTCGGCGTAGAGCACCTGCCGGCGGCCGGTCGAGCGGATGTCCCGGTCCACGCCGGAGATCACGCCCCTCGTCACGGTCGCCTCCGAGTTGGCGAGCAGCGAGCCGTACGGAACGCCGATCGCGATCGCCGGCTCGCCCACCATGAGATCGGAGGAGCGGCCCAGCGGCGCCGGCGGTATCTGGCCGGGCTCGATATGGAGGACCGCGAGGTCGGTGAGCTCATCTCGCCCGACAACGGCTGCCGTGTAGGTACGGCCCGAAACGTCGATGATGAGGATCGAATCGGCGTCGTTCACCACGTGATCATTGGTCAGGATGGTGCCTTGATCGTCGATCGCGAAGCCGGACCCGAGGCCGGCGACGACCCGGTCGCGCGCGGGCCCGAAGAGGTCCAGCAGGCTTCGCGCGCGAGCGCGCTCGTGGCGGTACACGCTTACGCTGACGACGGAGGGGAGCACGCGGCGGACGGCCTCCACCACGGGCGTCACGCGGCTCGCGCCTCCACTCGCGCTGTCGGTGCTCTGGTCCACCGGGCTGGGCTCGCCGCCGAGCCTCGAGGCCAGGGCACCCTCGGCCGGCCACGCGGATCGCAGAGCCGGGGCGACCGGTCCTCGGGCCGCCGGTCCCCGGGCGGCTAGTCCCCAGCCGATCGCGACGCCCAGGAGGAGTGTCACGCCGAGGGGCATGATGAGCCGGGCGAGGCGCCTGTCCGTCTCAAAGAACATCTTATCCGCTCCGATGCGGCACGAGCCCGGGAACTCCGGGCGGGCGGTTCCAGCCATCCGAATAGCGCACGCCCGTAAGGTAGAGTCCCCACGGCGGGGCCGGAACCGGGGGCCGGATACCCTCCTCTTCCTCGGCGAGAAGCTGCTCCAGCTCCTGCCGATTCCGGCGGCCCGTCGCGACTTCCACGAGCGTGCTGACGAGGTATCGTACCATCCGATGGAGGAACCGGTCCGCGACGATCGTGAAGTGCAGCAGGCCGGCAGGCGAACGGCACCAGACGGCCTTGTCAACCGTGCATCGCGTGCCCCTGTCCGGCTGGCCGGCCTTGCTGAACGCACGGAAGCTCCGGTCGCCCGGCACGAGACGGGTGGCCTCCGCGAGCACGTCCTCGTCGAGCCGGCCAGGGACGGTGGAGCCGAGGTTCCAGACCCGTCCGCCTAGGATCGGTGAGCGATCCCGGTCGTCGACGAGGTACTCGTAGCGACGGGCCAGAGCGTCGAACCGGGGGTGAAAGTCGTCCGGGGCCCGGCCGAGCCGCTCGATCCAGATGTCGCTCGGGAGCAGGGCGTTCAGCCCACGGCACAGCTCCGCGGGCTGCCAGGACGGGGGAACATCGAAGGAGATCTCCTGCCCGACGGCGTGTACGCCCGTATCGGTGCGGCCCGCAGCGGTGACGCGGCGCTCGGCCGACGTGAGGCGGGAAAGAGAGCTCTCCACGTCTCCCTGCACGGTGCGAACTGTGGGCTGCAGCTGCCAGCCACGAAAGTCGGAGCCGTCGTAATGGATGGTCCCGCGGAATCGAGCTAGTGGAGGGTCCGGCACGCCGCGTTACGGTCCTCCGGCAGGGTTCTTCAGGTACCTGCTAACGCTCCAGCACCAGTCGGCTGAGACGCCACGGACCGACGGCGGGCGCGCTGGCCGGCTCGATCCAGATCTCCGACCTGCCGCTGGACGCTCGGCCGGCCATCATCAACCGGCGTCTCGGTTCGCGTTCGCCTTGGGGGTCACGGGGGAACGGAATGACGCGCGTCGGCTCGTCCGGGCGCGCGGCGCGAATCGGCATGGCGGATTCCCACATCATTCTCTTCTCCTCTACCATCTCTCTTCCAGGCTTCTTCCCGCGGGTGGTCCGCCAGCTCAGTAGTTCCTCAGCACACCCACGACGATTCCCTGTATGCGCACCCGCCGCTCGGGGTAGACCAAAGGGGCGAGCTCGGGATTGGCGGGCTGGAGGCGCACTCTCCCGTTGCCTTCCCGATAGTACTTCTTGACGGTCGCACTCTCCCCGTCGACGAGCGCGATGACCGTCTCGCCGTTTTGTGCGGTCTCTCTCGCCTGGACCACGACATAGTCTCCGTCTCGGATTTGCTCGTCGATCATCGAGTTGCCGCGCACCCGGAGCACGTAATGCTCTCCGCGGGAGCTGACCATGCTCTCCGGCACCGCGAGGACCTCAAGCTCCTGGACGGCCTCGATCGGCTCGCCCGCCGCGACCGTTCCGAGGAGCGGAACCTCCATCGCGCCGAGGCGATACTCGGTCCGGGTCAGCTCTATCGATCGGCTCTCGTTGTAGCTCTTCCGGATATAACCCTTCGCCTCGAGGTTCGAGAGGTGCTCGTGCACGGTGGCGAGCGAGCGAAAGCCGAAGCGTCCCGCGATCTCCTCGAAGCTCGGCGAGTAGCCGTTCTCCTCGAGGAAGCTCTCGATGAAGTCGAGGATCTGTTTCTGACGCTTCGTCAGGGCCACCGTCCGCCTCCGAATGTTCTACCGTGGCAAGGTCCCCGATGCCCCGCGCAGGCGCGGCACCGAACGTACACCGAAGAAACGATACCCGAAGAGGCACCGAAACGCAAGCGCCGGCCGCGTCGTTGGCCCCACAGGGTTACTCAGCGACCTGCTACGGCTCGGGGCGCAGGCGCTCCAGAAGCGAGCGGTCGGTCTCCACGAAGAGCGTCTTCACGCGCTCTGGCGCGACGCTGCCAGGCGGTGCCTTGCGGGGCTTCCGGACATGCTTGCGTCTCGTCCAGTCCACGGCGACCACGCCGCTGTGGCGGGAATCGCTGTGCAGCGCCGCGATGACCGCTGCCTCTCGCAGGTCCCGCTCCGGCGGGGCCTGGTCTCGACGGCTCCAGCGGAGCACGACGTGAGCGCCCGGCACACTCTGCGCGTGGAGCCAGACGTCGTCGGGAGCCGAGTGCTGGAAGGTGAGCCGGTCGTTCTCCTTCGAGCTTCGACCCACGCGGATCTCGAGGCCTCCGGAGGAGATGAACCGGTGATACGGAAGGCGCGCCCGGGCGCCGGCCGCTCCCTCACGGATCGCCTCGGGCCGGACCCCTGCGAGCTGACGAATGGTCTCGCTCACCTCTCCTGTTTCGTTCAGCCGGTCGAGAGCGGCCTCCACGTCGCGGAGCTCTCGCTCGGTGCCGGCGATGAGGGCGGGCAGCTTCTCCAGAGCTCGCTGCCGCCGGGCGGCGGCCTCGTAGTAGCGTTCTGCGTTCTGGGCCGGAGTGAGCCGCGGGTCGAGATCGATCGTCCTGGACCCGCCCTCGAAGTCGGGGAGCTCGATCTCGGCCACGCCCCGAGGCACCTCTCGGAGCCGGGCCAGCAGGAGATGGCCCGCCTCGCGAAGGCGTTCCGGCGGCTCTCCCTGCTCCAATTCGGAGCGGAGGGAGGACAGCCGGCGGGCGAGCCGCTTCCGCCGCCGCCCGAGAGCCCTTGCGATACGCGCGGTGGCCGCCGCTTCCGCTTCCGACGCTGCCGCTCCGGCCAGGTGCGCAGCGGTCACGGGCGTCCCGTCCGCGTCCTCGGCCGGGGGGCCGGCGCACTCGAAGCGTCGCCGGACGTCCTCGTCTTCGGCCGAGCGCTCCATGCCGTCGAGGATCGACGGGATCCCGGCCGCGTCTGGGTCTCCAAGGCGGGAGACGTACGGCTGGAGACCCCACGCCCGACGGAGCAGCCACCGCTCCGCCCGGCCGCTCCGGAGCTCCAGATAGCGCCGGTACTGGGCGTCGACGTCCCCCGCCGTCAACACGTGCTCGACGTTCAGCGGGCTCAGGTACGCGAGGTGGCGAAGGGCGGCGCCCCGCCGCTCGGACGGCGGCAGCCCGGCCAGCACGGACGTCCACGCATCCGCCGGCACCGGCTCCCTGATTCCCACGCGGCGGCCGGCGGGGAGTCGGTATCGATCGCCCCTTCCCGCCTGGCCCGGGCGCTCCCGGAGGACGGCCCGGATGCGCCACGCCGTTGTCTCGCCTTCCAGGCGCGTGTCGTCGGCCGGCACTACGGAGCCGGGCGTCGTCCCGGCCGCCGGCTCGAGGAGAAGGGCGTTTCGTCGATTGCGCGGGAGCTCGAGCAGGAGCGTGTATCGGGGAGGGCCGCCCTCGGAGGCGAGCGTGAGGGCGAGCACGCGCTCGTCGGGGAGGGCTCGTGCCTCGAGAAGGATCAGGCGGCGGAACGGAATCCAGCGCCAGTCGCCCACCCGGATCACGCCGCTCGTCCGGGCCTGTCCCCGGCGGACCGGCAGGCGCGGGGGCAGGGCCTCCGGCGCGTCGCTGCTCAGGAGGATCTGGCCGGCTTCGGGATGGAGGAAGCACCAGAGCGTTCCCCCTGCCGCGAACGGTAGCGCGAGCGTCCAGGACTCCGGGCACAGCCCGAGGGCGGTGACCGGCTTTCCGGCGAAGCGAGCTTCGATCTCGCCAGCCAGGGCGGCTGTCAGGGTTGAGTCGTATCGAACGGCCATGATCCTCCGGGCTGCTCATGCCGGTTCGTTGGAGAGCCGGTCTCGAACCGGTATGTTTGGGCGGTCGCCCTGCGGGACGCGAGCCCTGCGGGACGGGGGCCCTAACGGCGACGTTCACCCCTCAACGGAGATCTTCTCTTGGCTGATTCGGACGCCCAAAGGCGCAAGCCGGTCACCACGGGCGACTTCATCGCCATGAAGGAGCGCGGCGAGAAGATCGCGATGCTCACCTGCTACGACTATCTCTTCGCGAGGATCCTCACGGAAGCCGGCGTCGATGCCGTCCTGGTGGGCGACTCGCTGGGTCACGTCGTCCTCGGATACGACTCGACCCTCCCGGTCACGCTGGACGACATGATCCACCACGCCGCGGCGGTCCGCCGCGGGCTTCACGGTCCCCTGCTGGTCGTGGACATGCCGTTCATGACCTACCAGGTCTGCAACGAGGACGCGTTGCGGAACGCCGGCAGGGTGATGCAGGAGACGGGCGCGGAGGCGGTGAAGGTGGAAGGCGGCGATGACGCCACCCTGGACCGCGTACGCGCCCTTGTCGGCGCCGGGATACCGGTCATGGGTCACCTGGGCCTCACTCCCCAGTCGGTCCACCAGCTCGGCGGCTATTCGCTCCGGGGAAGAGACCCCGAGGAGGCGGATCGGTTGCTCCGAGAGGCCCGCGCGCTCGAGGACGCGGGCTGCTTCAGCATGGTTCTGGAGATGATTCCCGTGCAGCTCGCCGGGGAGGTCACACGCGCGGTGGGTATTCCCACGGTCGGGATCGGAGCGGGTCCCGAGTGCGACGGTCAGGTGCTGGTGCTCCCGGACATGCTCGGCCTGAACCCGACCTTCAACCCCAGATTCCTCCGGCGGTTCGGCCGGTTGGGTGACGCTGCCCGGAGCGGTGTGGAGGAGTATGTGGAGGCCGTGAGAAACGGGGGCTACCCTTCAGAGGACGAGAGCTACGGGGCGTGAGCTCGCGGTGCGCCGTCGTGCGGGGCATCGGGGAGATGCGGAAGGCTCGCGACCGAGCGAGGAGGGCGGGCCGCACCGTCTCCTTCGTGCCGACGATGGGCTGCCTCCACGAGGGTCATCTGAGCCTGGTCGACCTGGCGCGCCGCCACGCGGACGAGGTCGTCCTCTCCATCTACGTGAATCCCGCGCAGTTCGGTGCCGGAGAGGATCTGGACGAGTACCCTCGTGATCTGGAGCGGGATCTCGAGCTGGCCGCCGACCGCGGCGTCGATGTCGTCTTTGCCCCCTCAGACGCGGAGATATATCCCGAGCCGCAGACGATCTGGGTGGAGCCCACCGAGGAGATGGCGAGGCGGTTGTGCGGGCTCAGCCGTCCGACGCACTTTCGGGGTGTCCTCACGGTGGTGCTGAAGCTGTTCGAGATCGTGCAGCCCAATGTGGCGGTATTCGGCCGGAAGGACTATCAGCAGGCGGTGCTGATCCGGCGGATGGTTCGGGAACTCCAGCTGGCGGTTCGCATAGAAACGGCGCCGATCGTGCGGGAGTCCGACGGGGTGGCGATGAGCTCCCGTAACGAGTACCTGACGGCGGACGGACGGCCGGCGGCGCGCGCCCTTTCCGGCGCCCTGATGACGGTGCGGGCGGCGTTTCGGGCTGGCGAGCGCTCCGGCAGGGTGCTCGGCGAGAAGGCGCGGAGCGTGATGCAGGAGGCCGGCGTGCGGGTGGAGTACGCGGAGATCGTCGACGCGGATGATCTCTCGCCGGCTTCGGAAGCCGATAGGAGCGACATCTGCGTCGTCGCGGGCCACGTCGGCTCGACGAGGCTGATCGACAACGCGCCGCTGGCGGGCTCGTGCTCGCTGGACGACCCGGAGGAATGAATGCGTAGAACGCTCTTCAAGTCCAAGATCCACCGCGCAGTGCTGACGGGCGCGCACCTGGAGTATGAGGGGTCGATCGGGGTCGATCGGGACCTGATGGACGCGGCAGACCTCGCGTCGTACGAAAAGGTCCACGTGCTCAACCTCTCCACGGGCGCGCGGCTGGAGACATACGTGATCGAGGCGCCGCGTGGGAGCGGTGAGATCCAGCTCAACGGGCCCGCCGCCCGACTTGGCCAACCCGGGGACCGAGTGCTCATCGTCAGCTACGCGGAATACGAGGAGGAGGAAGTGGCGGGTCACGTGCCGACGGTCGTGCGGGTCGACGACCGAAACCGCCTCCTGCCCGAGCTCCGGTCCGGCACGGCGGTCTGACGAGCCCGCTTCATCCCCTCATCGAGCGTGCCGGGTCGGACGACTGGCTTCCGGAGTGGGCACGCTGCACCCCGGCGCGGCAGGCGCACATCCGGCGCGTGTGCGGCCTCATGGAGACGTGGGGCCGGTCGCTCGGCATATCGCCGCGGGATCTCACCCGATGGAGGGCGGCCGCCAGCTATCACGACGCGCTGCGCGACGTCGACTCCGCGGAGCTGGACGTGGGCGCCGTCTTCCCGGAGGCGACGGCCCGGGCATGGCCTCGCCGGCTGCTCCACGGTCCGGCCTGCGCCTTTCGGCTCTGCAGCGAAGGGGTGGACGACCCATCCCTCCTGCACGCGGTCGCCTATCACACGACCGGACACCCCGAGCTGGATGAGATGGGAGAGTACCTCTACTTGGCGGACTTTCTGGATCCCGGCCGCCACTTTCTGGATGACGACCGGACTCGGCTGCGCGAGCGGCTCCCGGGAGAGCGCCTGGAGGTGCTGATGGAGGTGATCGGACTTCGGATCGAGCACCTCGTCCGGCGCCGGACGACCGTGCTGGAGGAGACTCTCCGGTTCTGGAATCGCGTAGTCCGGGACGCGAGGGCCGCGTGAGTCCGGGACCGGAGGCCGCGTGAGCCGCCGCCGGGGGGCTCGCCGCCGCGCCGGACCGCCGCGCATGGCGATCCTCGGTGCGGTGCTGATGGTCGCCGTGCTGCTGGGGTCCGCCTGGTGGGGATGGCGCGCATCCCGCGAGCCGGTCGATCCGGCGGAGGATCCGTTCGGCAGTCAGCTGGAGCTACCGCTCGAGGCGGAAGCTTACGCACGCGTTGAAGTGCTGAACGGCACGGGCGAGCCGGGCGTCGCGCAGCAGGCCGCCGAGGTTCTCCGGAGAGGCGGATTCGACGTCGTCTACTTCGGCAACGCCGGGAGCTTCGACATCCTTCGCACGAAGGTCATCGACCGGGTTGGGAGCCGCCTGCTGGCGGATTCGGTGGCTCGCTGGCTGGGCGTGCACACGCTCGAGGTCGATCCCGACGTGACGCTCTATCTGGACGCCACGATCATCCTCGGACGTGACTGGCGCGAGCGCCTGCACCTTGTCCCCGACTCCGCTGCGGGGCGCTAGCCTGCCGAAAGCCTGAGCTGGCCGCACGCGGCGGCGATGTCGCGGCCGCGGGGCGTCCGCACCGCCGTTTCCACGCCGTGCTTGCGGAGGGTGCCCGCGAAAGCCGCGACCCGGTGTGGGGGGCTGGGCTGCCAGTCCACGAACGGGATTGGGTTGAGGGGGATCAGGTTCACGAAACAGGAGAGGCCCCGCACGAGGTCCGCGAGCTGCCGGGCCAGCTCCGGATGGTCGTTCACCCCATCTATGAGCGTGTACTCGAACGTGATACGGCGTCCCCGCACTCGGGCGTACTCCCGAAGAGCCTCGAAGAGAGCCGGCAGCGGATACCGCTTCTCCACGGGCATCAGGCGCGCCCTCAGCTCGTGATCAGGTGAGTGCAGGGAGACGGCGAGGCCGAACTGTTCGGGCCGGCGGGCCAGCTCGCGGATGCCGGGGACGAGGCCCACGGTGGAGAGTGTGATCCGCCGCGAACCCAGCCCGAACCCCTGGTGGAGGACGTCCAGCGAGGTGTGCACGGCGCTCAGGTTGGCGAGCGGCTCTCCCATCCCCATGTAGACGACGTGGCTGACAGGCCGGCCCCACTCGGCCTGCGCGAAGCGGGATGCTTCCCGGTATTGAGCGACGATCTCCGCGGGCCGGAGCTGGCGGCGGAAGCCGAAGTGGCCGGTCGCGCAGAACAGGCAGCCGAGCGCGCAGCCGGCCTGCGACGAGAGGCAGAGCGTGAGCCGGCCGGAGGTCGGGATCAGGACCGACTCGATCTGCTCTCCGTCCGCAAGGCCCCACAGGTGCTTGACCGTGCCGTCCGCCGAGCGCGCGACGTGGTCGGGTTCGAGCGGCGTGAGCGAGAAGTGTTGGGCGAGGTCGGCGCGAAGAGGCGTGGAGAGCGTCGTGGCTTCCTCGAAGCAGCGCGCCTTGCCGTTGAACACACAATCGCGAAGCTGGTCGACCCGCCACGCCGGCTCTCCGCGGCGCTCCATAAAGGCCCGCACGCGGCGGGAGAAGTCGTCCGGCCGGAGTCCCAGGAGCTCGTCCTTCATCTTCCCATGTGGTCTCGACGGTTTCTTCAGCGACCTGCATGGCTCGCTTGCTGGTCCAAAAGGCCGGGAATATACTGTGGCGCGTTGTACGTACGGTAGTGCCATCCGTTCCTGAGAGCCGGCCCGGTCGGGACGAAGGCCGCTCCGGCGGGCTCTCCCCTCGAGACCGCGACGAGAGAGGTGTCCGTGTCATCGCGATCCGTTGAGGGTCGGTGAAGCAGAGTGCCGACGCGTGGTGGCCGGTGGGCGCCTGGGTGATTGTGATCCTCGCCCTCACGGGCTTCCAGCTTCCCAGCTTGGTCGGTGCCTCGGGCTCGCAGCTCGATAAGCTCGTACATTTCGGCATGTACTTCGGACTCGGGTGGACGCTCGCCCGGGCGGGTCGTATCTCCGGGATCCGTACCGCGTTAGCGGTGACCGGCCTGATCGCGGCCGGAATCGCCTTTGCGGGCCTCGACGAGCTGCTCCAGAGATGGGTCCCGAGGCGAGTCCCCGACATGAACGACTGGCTGGCCGACGTGGCGGGGTTGGTGACGGCGTATACCCTGTATGCGGCGAGGTGGAGGAGGAGATGGCAGAGCGGAGCGGGCCGGGCGTAGGCCCCGGCGACGCTCTCGCGACCGCCTGGCGGGACGCGAGGTGCGGAGAGCTCTCCGAGCTGTGGCTGGACCGACGGGTTCGGCTGGCCGGCTGGGTGCATCGCGTCCGGGATCTGGGCGGCGTGCTCTTCATCGATCTTCGCGATCGGGCGGGGCGCGTCCAGCTGGCCTTCGGCTCGGATTGGTGCGAGGCGGAGACGCTCGCCCAGGCGCGCGAGCTCGGCTCGGAGGATGTGATCCAGGTCGATGGCGAGG
>JAPULH010000047.1 GCA_027295155.1 Gemmatimonadota bacterium | reverse complement strand
CCGCTCAGACGGAAACCGCCGCTCAGCGAGCCGATGGCCAGCGTCGGATAGCGCGCCAGCTCCACCCCCGCCCGCTCGTCCAGGATCTGTTCCAGACGCTCCAGCTGGCCGTCGTTGTCGCACAGAACGAGCACACGCTCGCCGGCGGAACGGGCCCGCCCCACGAGGGTGGCGAGTCGTGCCATGTCTCGCTCCACGGCCGGCGGTGGCTCGACGAGGAGAGCGTCCAGCCCGCCGTCGCTTGGATCGCCGTCGGCCGAGCCGCCGTGGGCCACGTGGATTCGGGAGAGCACGGACAGCTGTTCCTCCGCGGCCCGCGGGGGAAGCACGAGCTGGTCCGGATCGAGCGCGTGGTCGCCCTCCGCCTCCTGGCGGCCCTGTACGGTTTCCTCCCAGAGTCTCCGGAAGCGCTCGCCGGTGTCCCCGGGGCGGAGCTCCAGCAGCAGGGCCGCTTCGGGCAGGAGCTCCAGGAGAGAGCGTCGCTCCGTCCTATCCTCGTGGAGCGCGGCGTCGACGTCGAGATCGACGGGGAGGATCTCCACCTCCTCGAGCTCCGCCACCGAGCGCTGCGAGAGGAGGTCGAACGGGCGCAGCGAGGCGATCTCGTCGCCCCACAGCTCGATTCGAAGCGGCAGGTCCTTTCCGAACGGGAACACATCCACGATGCCGCCGCGAACCGCGAACTCTCCCAGCTCCTGCACCGTGTGGACGCGCTCGAAGCCCATCGCGCCAAGCCGCTTGGTGAGCGCCGAGTGGGCGATCTCTTCGCCGACTTCGAGCGTTAGGGAGAAGCCTTCCGAGGCCGGGATCGGCGAGCGCTCGATCAGTGCACGGGCGGTGGTGACGAGCAGGCGTGTCCGCCCCCCGAGGAGTGCGGCCAGAGCGTCGATTCGCTGGCCGGCGATCTCCACGTGCGGGTCCGCGTCCTCATAGGGGAGGGTCTCGCGCTGGGGGAAGTAGCGGGAGATGCCCACGCCGAGGAGGAAGTCGAGGTCCGCCTGCACGGCCTCGGCCTCGCCGGGACCGTGCGCGATGACGACCACGACGGGTGCGTTGACCTCCAGGAGGGCCGCGGCCAGGGCGGCACGCGCACCTCCGGGCAGCCGGCAGACGTGGAGCGGAGCATCGCGTCTGGCGAGTCGCTCCCGGGTGTCGCCGGCGCGGACCCTCTGTACGAAAGCCTCGCGTATCAAAGCTCGATTGCTAACGGCTGCAAGGCATCATGTCCTCGTGGCTCCACTCGTCGGGCTCCGGCCCGGCCCGGCCGCGGCTCCGGCCGTCACTACCTCCGTTCCCGGGAACAGTTCCGGGGGCGCAGGCTGAAGGAGGGAGCAGGCGGGCCGAAGGCGCCCTGGGATACGACATCGCGCTGTCGCAGAAGGCCGAGCTCTTCCTGGTCGGAGGGGCCGGGGTTGCGATCTGCGCTCCGGACGGAATGGATTCGGAGACGGACTTTGCGCTCAACTACGGCTTCGGCGGACGGTATTTCCTGAGTCCGAGGCTTGCCCTCCGGGGCGACGTCCGCATGCACCACATCTTGGATGCGTTTGCGGACACACGCGAGCGGATCCTGGTGGACCCGGTGCGGGAAGATCTGTTCGCGCTGGAGTTGAGCATAGGCGTCTCCTACTTCATCGGTCGCCGATAGTCGGGCAAGCGACACGTCTGACAGGGGGCCAGGTCTGACCGACTGGCCCCTGTTCGTCAACAGCAACCGCCCGAAACAACCTGCCCAGTAGCCCCCGTCCAGCCACGCCCCTGAGCTTCCGGCACACGAGGCGACGTTCCGGGTACGCAGCGCCGTTGATGCGCCGCGGCATACTCCCCGTAGCGGCGGGCGGCCCCGTCGACGCCAGGCCCTGCCGTCCCGAGCCCGGATCGCGACGCCCAGCAGAACACCGAATCCGAATCGCGACAGAAGGAGCACGAGGAACCAGATGCCGAAGAGACTCACGCTGGCGTTCGCCGTCTTCCTGCTGTACGCCCACCCGGGCTCCGACTCGTTGCTCGCGCAGGCAGCGCGCGCGGTGGGGGAGGTCAGTGGGGAGCGCGCCGCCACCATCACCGCCACGGACATGCGGCGCCGGGTGGGCTTGCTCGCGCACGACTCCATGGGCGGCCGAGACACCCCCAGCCCTGGCCTGGAGAAGGCGGCCGCGTATGTGGCGAGCGAGTTTCGCTCGTTCGGCCTCCAGCCGGCTATCGGCGAGGACTACCTCCAGTGGTATCCGCTGACGGCGACCCACCCCGGCCCGGCGTCGGCGCAGTCGCTGGTGCTTCGGGGCGCCGGGCGCGAGCACCGTCTCGATCCGGCGAGCGACTTCATCACGCTCGCGGTCGGTCCCTCCGCGCGTGGATCGGGTCCCCTCGCGGTACTCTCGCGGGTGGCCGACGATGAGGAGCTCGCCGGCAAGGTGGTGGTGGCGCTCGCGACCCCGCGGACGCTGGGCGAGAGGCTGAGCGAGGTCAGGAAGACGCTCGCGGCCGGGGCGGCCGGCGCCATCGTCGCGCTCGATGCACCGGAGCAGTACATGAGCGGCGTGCGCATGTTCTTCGGGACCGAGCGGCTTTCCCTCGGCCGGATGGAGACGCTGGATCGGCCCGCCGTCATCGTTCGTCTCGGGTCTCTTCCGGGTCCGTTGCGCCGTGCCCTCGAGCACGGCGACGTGCCCGGGGGCTGGTCTGCCGACCTTCGAAGCACGACCAGCGTCCACGCCGACAGCGCCATGAACGTGGTGGGATGGCTGGAGGGGTCGGACCCCGAGCTCCGGGAGGAGTACCTCATCTTCACAGCGCACATGGATCATGTGGGGATCGGCCGGCCGGTGAACGGAGATTCCATTTACAACGGCGCCGACGACGACGCCTCCGGGACATCCGCCATCCTGGAGCTCGCCCAGGCGTTCGCGACCGGCCCGCGCCCGAGAAGGTCCGTCGTCTTCATGACGGTGAGCGGCGAGGAGAAGGGACTGATCGGCTCGGAGTGGTACGGCGAACATCCTCTCTTCCCGCTCGAGAAGACCGTAGCCAACCTCAACATCGACATGATCGGGCGAAACTGGGAGGACACCGTCGTCGCGATCGGCAAGGAGGAGTCCTCCCTCGGAGAGACGGTGGAGCGAGTGGCCGCCCGGCATCCCGAGCTCGGGCTCGAGGTGATCGACGACATCTGGCCCGAGGAGCGCTTCTACTTCCGCTCCGACCATTACAACTTCGCCCGCCGGGGCGTGCCGATCCTCTTCTTCTTCAGCGGCGTGCACCCGGACTACCACAGGCCTTCGGATGAGCCGTCGAAGCTGAAGTACGAGAAGGCGGCGCGGATCGCTCGCCTCATCTACCTGCTCGGTCTCGAGATCGCCAACGCTGACGATCGCCCGACTTGGGATCCGGAGGCGTACCGACGGGTTGTCCAGGACGCGGGCGAATAGCTGTCCCGTTGCAATGGAAAGGCCCCTCCGAACAGCTGATTGTAGGAGCGCGGCGATCTGCTTAGATTGACATGGTCCCTCCCGGTTCCCGGTCCTTCGCGAGCCTCGGGAAGTTCGAGGCGCTCGGCCCGGCCGGGCCGGTGAGTCGAATCGCGGTTTCAGCAAGACAGGAAAGCGAAATGTCGAGCGACAGCGACGTACCACAGATCATCATCGAGCGCGGCGGCGGCCTCGGCCCGTTCTTGTGGGGCCTGGCGGTTGGTGCGGCCACGGCTCTTCTCCTGGCGCCGAAGAGCGGCGAGGAGACACAGCGCGAGCTGCGAGAGGGAGCGCGACGCCTTCGCCAGGGTGCCGAGGACCGGTTCGCCGAGCTGCGAGAGTCCGCCGAGGAGACGTACGAGCGAGTTCGAGAGGACGTGGGGACACGCCTGGAGAGCGCCAAGGAGGAGCTGCAGGATCGTAAGCAGCATGCCGAAGAGGCCATGAAGGCCGGCCGCGAGGCGGCGCGAAAGGCGCGCGACGACCTGGAACGACGGGTCGCCGAGTCGAAGGCCAGCTACAAGGCCGAGATGGAGCGCGTGGCGACCGAGAAGTCGGAGGCGGGCGCCGAGTCGGAGAGCTGATCGGGCGCCGAGTCGGAGGGTCAATAAGGCGCCGGCGGATTGGGGGGTACCCGGGGGCCGGATGGCTTCGACCGGCCGGCCCTTTCCAACGCTTCGGCAGACCTCGAGCGGATTAGTTGAGAGGCGGGGGCGGGAGCCTGGCGAGGCGCTTTCGCTACTTCGTGGCGGACGTCTACGGCAGGGCTGCCGACGACAACATCTTCTTTCTCGCTTCTGGCCTCAGCTTCAGCATTCTTCTGGCCGCGATCCCCTTCCTCCTTCTCCTGATCTTCGTCGCGAGCCTGGTCGTCGGTCCTTATGTCCCGGGCGTCGAGGACGAGGTGCTGGAGGCCTTGTGGAGGATATTCCCGGTCACAAGTCCGGAGGTGATGGGAGCGATTCGTGCCTACATCAGCCGGATCATCGCGAGCGCCGGATCGATCGGGCTCATCGGTGGAATCCTCTTCGTCTGGTTCTCCACAAGGTTGTTCGGTGCTCTGAGGACCGCGCTCAATCAGGTGTTCGACCTGCAGGACACCCGTGGGATCATTCGCGGAAAGATCGCCGACATGCAGATGGTGATCGTCAGCACGGTGCTTCTCTCGGTCAACATCCTCTTCACCTCGGTCGCCTCGGTGCTCGGGGATCGGGGCATTCGCACCTTGGCGCAGCTGGGGATCCGTCCCGGATTCCCTCAGAGAGCGTTCGGCCTCATGACCGCTCTCCTGTTCGTCTTCATGATGTTCCTGCTCATCTACAAGTTCGTTCCGGCCAAGCGTCTTCCCTGGCGGATGGCGATCGTGGCGTCGCTCTTCGCGGCGGCGACCTTCGAGTTGCTGAAGGTGGCGTTCAGCTGGTGGGTCTCGAACTACGCCACCTACTCGGCCGTGTTCTTCGTGGCCGCCACGTTCGTGGTGCTCATCATCGCCACGTACAACGCCTCGATCCTCTTCGTGCTCGGCGGTGAAGTGGCCCAGGTGTACGACGTGCGCCGCAAGCTTCGCCGGCAGCGGGAGTTCTTCGACTA
>JAPULH010000046.1 GCA_027295155.1 Gemmatimonadota bacterium | reverse complement strand
GGCGCAGGTCACCTCGGAGATCAACGCGCCGTATACGGCGCCGAGAACGAGGCCCGCGCCCCCTCCTACGAGCGCACCCCGAGCTGTCGAACGGCCGCGCGTCCAGAGCCGCCTGATCTCGGCGCTCGGCATGCTGACGCCCCTCGCCCCGGTCCCGAGGAGCAAGCTGTCATCCTCCATCCCCAGGTACCGGCCCTCCACCGTGGCCTCACCGTCACCGGTCTCGATCCGAAGACGTTGGTCCGGAACCAGCTGCTCGAGCACGGCTTGCAGTCGAGCTCCACCGGCCTCCTGCGAGCTCTCCCGCGAGCCCTCCGGCGTCTGACCGAGCAGCACGGTTGGAATCAAGGCCGACACGACCGCTAGGAGCAGGCGGCTCTTCTTCCACACGGAGCATTGATGTTGGGTTCCCACGGATATAAGTACCCCTACCGTGTCTCTTTACTACATAAACGTCTCGGTGCACCTGCTCGCGGCATTCCTCTGGCTCGGCGGCATGTTCTTCCTGGCCGTGGTCGGAGCGCCGGTTCTCCGCCGGGTCGAGCCACCCACGCTCCGGAGGGAACTCTTCTCACGGATCGGCGTGCAGTTCCGCCTCGTGGGCTGGATCGCGATCAGCGTGCTGCTACTGACCGGCGTCGGCAACCTCTACCTCCGCGGTCTCCTTTCCTCCGGCGTGCTGGGAAGCGCGAGTTTCTGGAGCAGCTCGTACGGTAGGGCCCTCGCCGTGAAGCTCTCCGCTGTGCTCGTGATGCTCGTCGTTCAGGCCGTCCACGACTTCATCTACGGGCCCCGCTCCGGCCGTCTCGACCCGGCCTCGCCGGAAGGCTTCCGGACCCGCAAGATCGCGGCCTGGCTCGCTCGGCTGAACGCGTTGGCCGGGCTGGTCCTCGTCCTGGCCGCGGTGCGGCTCGCGCGAGGCTTGTGAGCGAGAGGCAGTTCACCAGCCGCTTCGGCGTCTCCCGGGAGATGACCGGCGAGGAGATCGACGCACTCCTGGCCCGCAGCTGGTGGGGCAGCCTCGCCACGGTAGAGAAGGACGGACCGTACGCCGTGCCCGTCATCTACGGTTACAACGGGCAAGACTTCTACGTGGCCAGCCGCCCTGGCCGCAAGATCTCCAACCTCGAGCAGAACCCTGCGGTTTGCCTGACCGTGGTCCAAGCGGAGAGCCTCGGAGCGGCGTGGTCCTCCGTGGTCGTCCTCGGGAACGCCGACCTCGTGCACGGCTTTCGTGGACACATGGCCGCGATCCGGGCGCTGCGGGGTCAGGTGGGTCGGAGCGGGAAGGTCACCCCGAGGGACGTCGGCCGAATGGCGCAAGCCCGGGTCATCCGGATCTCGCCGCGGGAGATCACCGGCCGCGTCCGAATCGGCTAGACGTTACCAGCTCGGCCGCGGCCGAACCGGCTAACCGCCGCTAGGTGGAAGCGCCCGCCGTCTCCTTCGAGGCCCAGGCGGCCGGCACGTAATCGCAGAACGGCTCCTCCCCGAGATAGTCGCCCGTCATGGCGTACGCCCGTGCCCGGCAGCCGCCGCACACGGTGCGGTACTCGCAGACGCCGCATCTGCCCTTGAGCAGGTCGCGGTCGCGCAGCTGCCGGAAGAGCGGAGCGTTCCGGTACACGTCCACCAGATCGTCCGTCCGCACGTTGCCGGCCGAGACCGGCAGGAATCCGGACGGGTAGATCTCGCCCGTGTGGCTCACGAAGGCGTAGCCATCTCCCTCGATCACGCCGCGCGCGCGCCCGATCCCGTCCTGAAGGGAGTGGAAGAGTCCCGCCGTGAGCGGATCCGGCGCCTCCTCCCGCTGGCCGGCCCGGCGCTCGGCGACCTGTCGCTGGAGCACGACGCGTGCGTAGTGGGGAGCCGCCGTGGCCTTGATGTCGAACGGTGCGGTCTTCGAGAGATCGTACAGCTGGTGAAAGATCGCCTCGAACTGCTCGGCGCCCGCCACATCCTCCACCTGGGCCCTACCCGTCGGAACGAGGAAGAACACCTCCCAAAAGACGATCCCGAGCTCGGCCATCAGCTGGCAAAGGCTCGAGAAATCGTCGAGGTTGTAGCGGCTGACCACCGTGTTCACCTGAGTGCTCAGGCCGGCCGCCTGCGCCTGTCGTAAGATGCGGAGCCCTTCGTCGAAGGAGCCCTCTACCTGGCGAAACGCGTCGTGGATCCTCGCGTTGGATCCGTCGAGGCTCACCGCAAGCCGGGCAAGGCCTGCTCCCTTCAGGCTCCGGAGGAGCCCCGACGTCATGCGGGGAGTGGTCGCCGGCGTGAGTCCCATGCGAAGGCCGGCGTCGGCGCCGTACTCCACGAGCTCGACCAGATCGGGCCGCCGCACCGGGTCCCCGCCGCTCAGCACGAACACGATGGGGCCGAAGCGCCGGACCTGGTCCATGACGCTCTTCCCCTCCGCCGTCGTCAGCTCCAGGGGGTCGCGCGCGAGAATCGCCTCGGCCCGGCAGTGCTTGCACGCGAGGTCGCAGGCCCTCGTGGTCTCCCAGATGACGAGGAATGGGGCGCGGGCGAAGTCGAGCTGCGCGGCGCGGCGAGCCGAGTGCCGGTGCCGGGCCGAGTGGCGGTGCGTCGATGCGCCGTCGGAAGCGTCCACGGCCGCGGCCTCCCTTCTGGTGAATGCATGACAGCGGGTCGAATGAAAGCTGCACGTTTCCCAAGCGCAGCGGTGTCGGGAAGAAGCGGTGAAGGCCGGTAGGGATACTGCCAAGCGGAGCGTAGGGTAAATGCTTACACGGCCGCCGCCTGTGTGGCCTCCGAGCGGGCCGCGGCGGCCGCGGCGGCCGCGGATACGACCCGGGCTCAGAGGGCGTCGAAGAAGTCAACCATCCGAGCGCGCAGCCCCTCGTCGGGCAGACGGCCC
>JAPULH010000045.1 GCA_027295155.1 Gemmatimonadota bacterium | reverse complement strand
GCGATCCCGCTGTTGTCCGACAGGAAGAGGATATAGCGGCCGTCGGGCGTCCAGGACGGGTCGATGCTGTTTCCCTCGAGGTTCGGCAACGGTTCGAGCCCGTCGATCGCCAGATCGTAGATCGCGAGCTGGCTCGCTCCGAAGTCGAGCGTCTGGATCTCGCTGTCGAAGCGGTCCGTCACGAAGACGATCCGGCCTCCATCCGGCGAGAACGACGGCTCGAGGTCCGCGAACGGATCGTCGGTAAGGCGCCGGTGCTCTTCGGTCTCCAGGTCGACCATCCACAGGTCCGAGAACCCACCCTGCATCGCCGAGAAGGCGATCGTGCGCCCATCGTTGGACCACGTCGGGTTGGTGATCTCGTCCAGCTCTGCGAAACGGTACTCCCGCACTCGGTCGCCGCTGTGCACGTCAATGATCGTGATCACAGGGCGTCCCTTCGTCACACCGGCCAGCGCGAACCGCTCGCCATCCGGGGCCCAGCTTCCCGAGGAGGCGATGAACTGCAACGCCTCGAAGTGCGGGTCCACGGCGGTGTTGGTGATCTTCCTCTTCGTCTTGCCGGTGTTGGCATCGGCCAGGAAGAGGTCGATCGAGAAGAGGCCGGCCTCGGACAGGTAGAGGATCTCGGAGCCGTCGGGGCTGATCGAAGGAGCCAGGTTCTGACGCCCGCCATCGTGGTCCGTGCCGATGATGATCTCGCCGTAGGTGTCAGGCGGATCCGTGGCCGCAACGATCGGCTCGTAGGCTTCGAGGGTCGCCGCGTGCCACTCGGTCGACAGCGTGTCGATCGTGATCCCGAGCACCGCCTGGAAGGCCCCGATTGCGCTCCCCGTCCGGCCGGCCACCTTCAGAATCCGGCCGACGATCTCATCCCCGTACGTCCCAGCGACGAACGACCAGAGCGCCTGGCCGTAGCGGTAGGGGAAGAAGCGAGGATCGTTCAGCTGGCTGATCGTCGGCAGGCAGTCGCACTCCACCCCATCCCTCATCCACATCGCTGTGTTGGGATCGATCGGGCCGACCGACAGGTACTCGGCCATCCCCTCGATGAACCAGAGGGGCAGCCGGATCGCGCCCGGGATGTCCACGCCCACCGCGTTCGGGCCCTGACCCGTGATGTCGAACTGGAAGGCGTGGACGAGCTCATGGCCCAGCACGTGGTCGCTCGCCGACATGCTGTTCTGCAGCGGGAGCACCACCCGGCGCTTGAGGATCTCGGTGAAGCCCCCGGTCGCCTCGCCTACCTGCTGGGGCGTGGTGTTCGTCTGCTCAAAGTGCGGGTGTGCCGCGTAGAGGACCAGCGGCTGCCGGGCACGGATCTCGTGGTTCAGGATCCGGGAGAACCTCGCGTACCAGCGCTCCGCCATCCGCCCCGCCATCAGGGCCGCCTGCCGCTCCTCTCCGTAGAAGTAGAGGTCGAAGTGTTCGGTGCGGATGATCTCCCACTCGAAGGCCTCGTAATTGACCTTGTTCCGCCCGAAATACTGCGCCGAGGCGCTCGAAGCGGCGGGGCCAAGAGCCACGACCATCGCCGCGCTCCAGAGCAGGAGTGAACGACGTACAAAACGCATCAGACCTCCATCACCAATGCCGGCGGCAGGCGACCAGCGTACTGCGGGTCGCCCAATGTAGGTTCTCGCCTAGAGGGCCGCCAGAACGAAAGCCGGCGCTGCCGGTGCGCGGCCTCGGGCGAGCTCGACCCATGACCCATACCGGTAAGACTGGATCGTCGCACCAAGCGTTACATCACGTCCCCGGAATCGCCAGGCCACACCCCGGGCTCGCTCTCAAGAAACGTCTCACCCCCTTGAAACCGCACATGCGGGGCGGGGTTCCGGATGCTGCTTCGTGCCGCGCGACCACAGAGGTTGGTCCCATCCCACGTGCAGAGCGGCTGCAGGGCGCGTAGACTACACGCCCTGTTCGCCTTCGCGATCCCGTGACTTCGACACGGGACACCGGCTTTCTTGACTCCAGGATCTCGAGACAACTATGACGCTGGCAGCCAACCTCGGCTTTCCACGAATAGGGCCGGATCGAGAGCTGAAGCGGGTGACGGAACGCTACTGGGCCGGTCGGGTGGACGAGGCCGAGCTCCAGAGTGTCGCCGCCGAGCTCCGGGCGGCGAACTGGAGGCTCCAGGCCGAAGTCGGGCTCGATCTCGTGCCGTCGAACGACTTCTCGCTGTACGACCACGTTCTGGACACGATCGCCCTCCTCGGGGCGGTGCCGCCCCGCTACGGGTGGGAGGGCGATGCCGTGGGCTTGGACGTCTATTTCGCCATGGCGCGAGGCGCTCAGTCGGAAGCCCTCGACGTCCCGGCCATGGAGATGACCAAGTGGTTCGATACGAACTACCACTACATCGTTCCCGAGTTCTGGCCGGGCCAGTCCTTCCGCGCGGCGAGCTCCAAGCCGTTCGACGAGTTCAGGGAGGCTCTCGCACTCGGCATGCACACCCGGCCCGTGCTCTTGGGTCCTGTCAGCTTCCTCCTGCTCGGAAAGACGAGGGAGGGGAGCTTCGATCCGCTCGCCGCCCACCTCGAGGCCGTCACCTCCGTGTACGCCGGTGTTCTTCGCGAGCTGTTCGATCTCGGGGCGGAGTGGGTGCAGCTGGATGAGCCGTGTTTCGTCGAGGACCGCAGTGCGGCCGAGCTCGAAGCGCTGGCGGCAGCGTACGGCGCGCTGGCCGAGGCGAAAGGCGGCGGAAAGCTGCTCGTTCAGACGTACTTCGGCCACGTCGGCGAGGCATACCCGGTCCTGGCGGCCCTGCCGGTCGAGGGGCTCGGCCTCGACCTAGTGCGGGGCCGGGGCAACCAGGATCTGATCGACCGTCACGGCTTCCCGGAGGACAAGCACCTCTCCGCCGGCGTGGTGGACGGCCGGAACGTTTGGCTGAACGATTTCGGCAGCTCGCTCGACCAGCTCGAAGGTCTGGCCTCCACGATCGGCGCCGACCGGCTCATCGTATCCCCCTCCTGTTCGCTGCTCCACGTCCCGATCGACGCGGCGTCCGAGACGGAGCTGGACGACGAGCTGCGCTCCTGGCTTTCCTTCGCGACGCAGAAGCTGGCGGAGCTCGACACGCTGAAGCGCGGCCTGGAGAGCGGGCGTGGGGCGATCGCCGACGAGCTCAAGATCAATCGAGAGCGGCTCGATTCCAGGGCCGCCTCGCCCCGCACCCGCAACCCGACCGTCCGGCAGCGGCTGGGCAGCATCGACCCCCTCACCGCGCGTCGCGAGGAGTCTTTCTCCGAGCGGAGCATCGCCCAGCAAGAGCGCCTCGGGCTCCCTGCCCTCCCGGCCACGACGATCGGCTCCTTCCCGCAGCACACGGAGGTCCGAAAGAAGCGCCTCGCCTTTCGCCGTGGAGAGCTGGACCGCGACTCATACGTGCGTTTCGTCGAGGCCGAGATCCAGCGATGCATCGAGGTGCAGGAGGACGCCGGCCTCGACGTTCTCGTTCACGGGGAGTTCGAGCGGAACGACATGGTGGAGTACTTCGCCCAGCGCTTCGAGGGCTACGCCTTCACCCGCAACGGATGGGTGGGTTCCTACGGGTCGCGCTACGTGAAGCCGCCAATCCTGTTCGGAGATGTCAGTCGGCCCGATCCGATCACCGTCCGCTGGTGGAAGGCGGCAAGCTCCCGCACGAAGCTGCCCGTGAAGGGGATGCTCACAGGACCGGTCACCATGCTCCAGTGGAGCTTCGTACGCGACGACCAGCCGCGTTCCGACACGTGCTACCAGCTCGCGCTGGCGGTGGGGGACGAGGTGCTCGATCTGGAGGCGGCGGGCGCACCGATCATCCAGGTGGATGAGCCCGCCCTCCGCGAGGGCCTCCCGCTTCGCCGCTCCGAGTGGGACGAGTATCTGCGTTGGGCCGTTGCGGCGTTCAGGCTGGCTACGTCGGGGGTGCGCGCCGACACACAGGTCCACACCCACATGTGCTACTCGGAGTTCAACGACATCATCGATCACATAGCGCGGATGGACGCCGACGTCCTCCTGATCGAGAACGCCCGCTCCGACAAAGAGCTGCTCGAAGTGTTCCGCGACTTCGAGTACGAGCGGGCGATCGGGCCGGGCGTGTACGACATCCACTCACCGCGCGTCCCCTCGGTCGAGGAGATGGCGGCCGGACTCCGCGCGTCGCTTCGCGTACTGCCCGTCACGCGGTTGTGGGTGGTCCCCGACTGCGGCTTGAAGACGCGGGCATACGAGGAAGTGATCCCGGCGCTGACGAACATGGTCGCGGCGGCCCGTGTGGTGCGCGAAGCGCCTGAAACCGCTAACACGGAGGCATCCGACTCATGAAGGAAGCGAGCTACGCTTTCCACAGAGCGCTGCCCGGAACGTCGTACGATGAGGCGATCTCGCGGGTGGAATCCGCCCTCAAGGACCAGGGATTCGGGATCCTCACCCGGATCGACATCCGTCAGACCCTGAAGGAGAAGATCGACGTCGACTTCCGTCCGTACGTCATCCTCGGAGCGTGCAACCCGGGCCTGGCGCATCGAGCGCTCAGCGCAGATGACAACGTCGGCCTGCTTCTCCCGTGCAACGTGGTGGTCGCCGAGACGGACGACGGCGCGGAGGTGGCGTTCGCGAACCCGAAGTCGATGCTCGACATCGCAGACTCACCGGAGGTGCGGCCGGTGGCGGATGAGGCGGAGGAGCTGCTGCGCCGGGTGTGCGCCTCTCTCTAGCCTGGCGACCTGCTAGCGGGCGTCCGACGCGGAAGCGAGGTTCTGTTCCAGGAACCGGAGGGCGCGCGGCCAGGAGTCCCGCTCCGCGTCCGCGTACCCTTCGGGCGTGCCTCCGAGCGGGAA
>JAPULH010000044.1 GCA_027295155.1 Gemmatimonadota bacterium | reverse complement strand
GATGGTGACGACGGAAGCGAAGACGAACGTCTGGGGCAGGTACTCGACCCCGTACCGGGTCAGGAAGAGGGCCTCCGCGCCGGCGAGCCCCAGGGTCTGCCCGAGCGAGACGAGGGCGGCCACGCCGGCGAAGAAGAGCAGGCGCCGCCGCTCCTGGGCCCGGACGGAGCGTACGAATCGCCAGATTCCTGCGACGTCGTCCATCTCGTCTAGCCGGCGCTCCCCCAGGAGGTTGAGGCTCTCACGCGCAGTTGGCAGCGCTCCGGTGGGCCGCGACGATCCCCAGGGGGACAGAACCGCGTGTCGGCCGGGTCCTCCGGAGCTCCCGGTCGCATTGCAACGCCGCGGTCAGACTATCCGAATCGAGTCGGAACGCGAAGCTAGTTCCTCCAGGGCCGTGCCCCTGAACGCCGAGCTGACCCTCCGGGCATACGCCCACGTCCTCCAGGAGGAGGAGACCGATGTCAGCTTCGCCGACGTGGGCGCGCGAGTGGAGACGGGGGGAGGGGCAAACGACTCTGAACGTCTCTATCCGTCTCCAGCCGGCGGGGGCTCGTACTCCCGAGATAGCTCCTCGGGGGTTCGCGAGCCCCTGGCTAGGAGCAGTCGGCCAGCTCACCAAGGACGATCTAGAGTGTGTAGAGAGGCCGTGAGCGTCTACCGCCTCTTCACCGAGATGGGCGCGACGGGGCACGCGGAGCGGCTGGCCCGGGAGCTGGGCTCGTGAGCGGCGCGCCGGTCAGCTCCGTCCACAGCCGCGTCGAGCCGGAGCTGGTGAGGCGTCGACGGGCCCGCTGGCTCTCGGCTTCGTGGCAATCCTGGCGCCCCCGGCACGACTCGAACGTGCGACACCCGGTTTAGGAAACCGTGCGCCCACTGTTGAATCAAGGCCTCGCGGGATTGAAAAAGCTGGCTCGCTTCGAGCCCTACATCGCGGCACGAGCTCAGCTTGGCCGACTTCAGCGCCGCCTTTCATTTCTCCTATCTCCGTTGCCAGCAAGGCCGTCTACGGCGAGACGTCCGGGACGGCCTGCCGGAGGCCAGGCGGCGGGCGCGCGCGAAGGTCGATCAGGCCGAGTCCCGAGATCAGCACCAACTGGAGCGTCGAGGGCTCGGGGGTAACGACAAGGTCGCCGGCGGCGCTCTTCGCCATGGGCGCGCTGACCGCTCCGATTCTGACAACAGTCCACCCGAGACCGATCGCCCGCAGAGAAGCCGGCGCGATGAGCTAAGGGAAAAAGAATGAGCAAGCTCGCAATCACGATTGGGGCAGTCCTGATTCCCGGTGCGGCTGCCGCCCATCCGGAGCATGCCTCCGGCGGAGATTTTGGCCTCGTCCACTTTGTGACAGACCCGTTTCACGTCGCGTTGACGGCTGCGGCGGTTCTGTTGTTCTTGGCGGTCCGGCGGTCGCTGCTCCGAAGTCGCTCGATGAGCCGCAGCCCCCGCTAGTCGCACGCGAGTCGCCGAACCCGCTTCCCGGAACGGCTCGGTTCAGTCGAATCGGGTAGCGTTTCCCCATCAATCATCGTTGGTTCGGCGCTACCGGTCAGCTTGATCGCCAGCCCGCTCCCTGACCCATGCGGCAGCTCGCAAGTCCCTCACCTCCCGTAGGAACCGACGCCCCAGATTCGTAATGCGCAGGTCGGGGCTCTAGTCTTCGAGGGCCTGACGGACCTTCTCGATCAGCGTGGTGGGGAGGAAGGGCTTCTGGATGGCTCCGGCGAGGCGCCTGCCGGCGAAGAGCTCGGAGACCCGCTTCTCCGAGTAGCCGCTGACGAGGAGGATCGGGACGTTCGGGCGGATCTTGAGGATCTCGTCCAAGGCATCGTCGCCGCTCATCCCGGGCATGCTCTGGTCGAGCAGCACGGCGGAGATCTCCTCCGAGTGTCGCTGGAAGAACTCGATGGCCTCGCGCCCGTCGGCGGCGCAGATCACCGACAGACCGGAACGCTCCAGGATCTCCTGGGCGTACTCGCGGACTCCCGCGTCGTCGTCCACCACCAGGACCGTCTCGCTCCCGCGCCACTCCTCGGTCGCGACGGGCTCCGCCGGGCCGTGGGCTCGCGATCGGTCCGACCCGGGGAACAGCACGCGGAAGCGCGTGCCGCGGCCGGCCTCGCTTTCGACGTCGATCGTGCCCCCGTGTCCCCGGACGATGCCCAGCACGGCGGCTAGCCCGAGACCGCGCCCCTGGAACTTCGTGGTGAAGAAGGGATCGAAGATCCGCAAGCGCGTCTCGGCATCCATGCCGCAGCCGCCGTCCAGGACCTCGAAGTACACGTAGCGCCCCTCGGGCAGGTCGTTCCCGGGAGAGTTCTGGTCGAGATATCCGCGAGTCGCGTCGACGGTTCCGGTGCGGACCGTGAGCTGGCCGCCGCTGTCGCCCATGGCCTCCGACGCGTTCATGATCAGGTTCATCACCACTTGGCCGAGCTGAGCGGCGTCCGCATTGATCTCGGGGAGGTCCTCCGCCAGCTCGAAGACAAGCGCGACCTCCTTCGAAACCACGCTCTGGAGCAACTGGCCCATTTCCCGGACGATCCGCGAGAGATCCAGCTGCGCAGGCTCGAGCCATCCCTTGCCCGCGTAGTTCAGCATCTGATTCGTGAGCGCCGCCGCGCGGTGGGCCGCCTTCTGGATCAGCTGGAGTCTGGCACGCGCGGGAGAGTCCGCGGGCAGGTCTAGCAGCGCGAGGCTGGCTTCCCCTAGGATCGGGGTGAGCAGGTTGTTGAAGTCGTGCGCGATGCCGCCCGCCATGACGCCTAGGCTCTCGAGCCTCTGCGCCTGCTGCACCCGCTCCTCGAGCTCACGGCGTTCCTGCTCCGCACGGCGGCGCTCGGTGATGTCCCGCGTCACGGAGAGGAAACTGAGTGTGCCGTCCGTCCGCCTGTACGTGATCCCGGCTCCCTCGACCCAGCGCCACGATCCATCGCGGCAGCGAACGCGATAGGAATCCATCCGCGCGAGGGTCTGCTTCTCGATCGCCTCCTGGAAGGTCTGGACCGCCCGGCCGACGTCGTCGGGGTGCACCAGGCCGAAGGGAGTGGAACCCACCATCTCCTCGGGGGTGTAGCCGAAGAGTTCTTCGCACGTGCGACTCGCGTAGACCAGGCGACCGTCCATGTCCATCTCGGTGATGAGGTCGCGGGTCGTCTCGGCGAGAACGCGGTAGCGCTCCTCGCTCTGCTTCAGCTCCTGGTGCGATTGCACGCGCTCGCTGATGTCGCGCGATATCACGACGGCGCGCAGCGCACCTCCGCTCGTCCGGTAGGTCTTTGCCTTGCTCTCGAACCAGAGCCAGCGTCCGTCGCCGTGGCGGTACCGGAACTCGATCTGGCCTCCGGTGCCGCCGGAGCCGATGTTGCGCGCAAAGGCCGCGATCAGCTTCTCCCGATCGTCCGGGTGCACGTTCTCGATGATCGGACTCTCGGGAACGGTCCCGCCGACCAGGTCCTCGGCCCGGTAGCCCAAGACCGTGAAGCAGTTCGGGCTGATGAAGAGGAAGCGGCCGTCTTCGTCGACCTCGGCGATGAGATCCGAAGCGTTCGCAGCCAGGGTGCCATAGCGTGCTTCGCTCTCGCGCAGCGATTCTTCCGCGAGCTTCACGTCGGTGATGTCGCGCGCCAACGCCACCGTGTACGTCGACCCGTCCGCAGCCCGATAGCTGTTCAGTGCGGTCTCGAGCCAGACCCAACGTCCGTTCTTGTGGCGAGCTCGGTGTACGAGCTTGGTGCCCTGGCCAGAGCTGAGGAGCTTCTGGAACAACTCCGCGACGGCGGCTCGATCCTCCTCGTGGATCGTCTGGAGGCCTCGCCGGTTGAGAAGCTCCGCGGGCGCGTAGCCGAGAACCTCGGTGATCGTGGGACTCACATAGGTGAATCGGCCCTGGTCGTCGGTCTCGACGATGATTGCGCGTACATTCTCGAGAACGTGGAGGTAGCGCCCTTCCGTCTGGGATGAACCGTCCTGCATCGCCGCACCTCGCCCCCGGCAAGTATATTCCCATTGGGTGTAGGCCCGCCGGGCCCGTGGAAACAAGTGGGCAATCCCCCAGGGAACGGGAGAGCGCGAGTCCGTCCGCCGGGGTTCCCCTCCGCGAGGCACAGTTCAACCCCGGTCCCGAACGCCCGGGTGCTGCGCGGCTTCAACGCCGGGAACTTCCGCAGGCGGGCGTGGCGCAGGATCCTGGACCGGGCGGCTTGGGCCACTGGAGGCCCAAGGACCTGTAGGCATCCATGATGCACTAAGGCACGGGCACAGCGTTCGCCGCCAGAACGGTACCACGGACCGATTGGAGCGCGGATTGTGTCAGC